>NZ_CP032050.1:3143928-3462500 GCF_003687485.1 Euzebyella marina
AAAAGAAATACACTATAAAGGACATAGCCAAAATGGCTGGTGTCTCAAAAGGTACCGTTGACAGGGTACTTCATAAAAGAGGAAAAGTATCTGACGAGGCACATGACAAAGTAAAACGTGTACTTGGGGAAATAGACTACCAACCTAATCCCATCGCACGAAACCTCAAAAGAAATAAAGTATACAGAATTTGTGTCTTGATGCCCGATTGGCAAATTGACCCCTATTGGCAACCTGCCGAACAAGGTATTCTAGAGGCTATAAACGAGTTCAGTGCTTTTGGTGTAATTGTTGACCAATATTTTTACCATCCTTATCAAAAAGAATCATTTACGAGTAAATCGAAAGAAATATTAGTATCGAAGCCAGATGTCATCTTAATGGCACCCCTCTTTCAAGAAGAGTCGATTGAAATACTTAAAGAATGTCGTGAAAATAAGATAAGGGCCGCCCTATTCAATAACTATATAAACACCTTAAACGGAGAGATTTTCGTTGGTCAAGATTTGTTTCAGAGTGGTAAAGTAGCTGCCGGTCTAATCGATAAGGTGGTTAGTAAAGATGCTACTATACTGGTTCTACATTTGGACAAAGAAGACCACATGGAGCTCAAAGAAAAAGGATTCTTGAATTATTTTGATGAGCGTGACCATTCGAATCACAAAATTTTAAGCGAAGCTGTACCAACGAGTCATCAGGATGAATTAAAGAAACAAGTGGCTCAATTATATAAAAGCCATCCGGAAATTTCTGCCATTTTCATCACCAACTCAAAGTCTCACAAATTTGTTTCTTTATTTTCCGAAATAGCTAATTCTTCTAAAAGTCCCGTAATTGTTGGGTATGATCTTTTACCAGAAAATATAGATTACCTTAATAAGGGACAGATTGAATTTCTAATCCATCAAAAGCCCAAAAGACAAGCTTATCTTGGTATTAGTTATTTCGCCGAATACTTCCTATTCGGTAAAGAGGTTCCTTCCCGCATGCTACTTCCCATCGACATTATTACCTCAGAGAACGTAACATACTATTTAGAATAACAGCAGTTTAAGAGTCTGTAATTGCGAATTTACTAGATTCACCCTTCTTTTTTTTAGGAGTGTGTGCTCGAACACATTTTTCTTGCAAAACCTCTTGTCTGTTAAAAATTTTAGTTTAAATTCACAGAACCTTAATAAAATGTTAAACTAACTTCACGCTAAAAACCAACATTATGATTAAAAGACTAATTGTGTGTTTTGCGCTCCTTTTGGGAACCTATCCCCTAATGGCGCAAGACAAAACGGTGACCGGTACGGTTACTGATGCGAACGATGGTGCCCCCTTACCTGGCGTAAACGTTTTGGTTCAGGGCACTACCAATGGGACCCAAACCGATTTTGATGGTAATTACTCCATTGAGGCGGCAGAAGGGGACATTCTAGTATTCTCTTATTTGGGCACTAAAACACAAACCGCGACTGTGGGCTCCACTAATACTGTAGATGTAGCTATGGAAGAAGATGCGAGTCAACTCGATGAGGTCGTAGTTACTGCTCTAGGTATCAAAAGGCAGGAAAAGACCTTAACCTATGCTCAACAATCTGTAGACTCTGACGAATTGACCAAAACAAGAGACCCTAACTTTATGAACGCACTCTCTGGTAAGACAGCCGGTGTCGAAATCAAAAAAAGTAGCTCAGGTGCAGGTGGTTCAACAAAAATACTTCTCAGGGGTAACAAATCTTTAAGTGGCGATAGCTCTCCACTATTTGTAATCGATGGTATTCCAATGGCGAACAATAAAGGCGGCCAACCTGGTATGTGGGGTGGTAGCGATAGTGGTGATGGTCTTTCGGCCATAAACCCAGATGACATTGAAAGCATAAGTATTCTTCGAGGTGCTAATGCCGCGGTACTGTATGGTAGCCAAGGAGCTAATGGTGTAGTCTTAATTACTACAAAAAGTGGTTCTCAAGGAAAAACAACTGTGACGGTAAATAGTAGTTACACTTTCGAACACTATCTTGAATTACCAGATTTACAATATAAATATGGAGCCATAGGGGCTGCTAAAGAAAGTTGGGACACTACTCCTGGTGATTACCAAAGCGATTATGTTGAAGATTTCTTTCAAACAGGCCACAACTTTTTCAATTCAGTAAGTGTTAGTGGTGGAACTGATAAAACGCAGGCTTACTTCTCTTATGGTAACATTAGTGCTACCGGTATCACGCCGATGAACAAATACCTGAAAAACAACTTTACTTTTAAGCAATCTACTAAACTGTTCAATGATAAATTAACCATTACATCCAATGTGATAGGTGCTGTTGAAAGTAGCAAGAATAGGCTTCCTTCAGGATATTATCTAAATCCTCTAACAGGTTTATACTTCTTTCCTAGAAATCGGAATTTCTATAATTATAAAAATAATTATGAAGTTTTTGACCAAGAAAGAAATATCATGGCGCAAAACTGGTTCGTTTCTGACCATCATCAGTCCAACCCATACTGGATATTGAACAACGAACCTCAAACTGATAGACGTGATCGCTTTATCGGAAATTTGACGCTTAGTTATGATATCATGGATAACCTAAGTCTTCAAGTAAGAGGTAATTACGATTATGCAACAATAACTAAAGAACAGCAGCATGCTGCTACGTCAAACTCAACAAACGTTCATCCTAACGGTGCTTGGGACTACCAAAAGTATCAAGATAAGCTATTATATACAGATGCTATTTTGAATTATAACACTGATTTAGGAGAAGATTTTAGTTTAAATGCTACCCTAGGAGCGAGTCATCAAGAAACAAAGTACGGAATTGGTGTTCAGGTTAACACGGGTACATTGGGTTTACTTTATCCTAATGAGTTTTATTTTCAGAACTTACCAACTAACGTTCAAGTACAGTCAATTACAAATGGAACGATAATTAAAGAGGGTATTTTCGCTAATGCCCAAATAGGTTTCAAAGAAATGCTTTTCTTAGACATTCAAGGCCGTAATGACTGGGCCTCCACCTTAGCCTTAACAGGTAACGACTCCTATTTCTACCCTTCATTGGGTCTAACAGCGCTCTTGAGCGAAATGTTTACCCTACCGGAAGCCATTAGCTTCTTGAAATTAAGAGGTTCTTGGACTCAAGTCGGTAATGAAGTTCCTTTTAACAGAATCAACCCGCAGAACAGTATTACGGCAAATGGTGGGGTTAGCAGAAATACCACAAGACCATTTTTGGATGCTAAACCCGAAATTATAACAAGTTCTGAAGTGGGTGCGGATTTACGTTTCTTCAACAATCGATTAGGATTAGATTTTACTTATTACTTTATTAAGAGTGAAGACCAATATATTTCTGTACCTACAACCTCGGGTCAAGGGGGATATACTCAAGAGTACATCAACGCTGGTGAGATAACCAACAAAGGGGTTGAAATAACCTTAAATACTATTCCTATCCAGTCAGAAGATTTTGAATGGAGCTCATCTTTTAACTTTACTTCTAATAGAAACGAAGTAGTAGATATAGGGCCAGATGACGAACGTATTTTTAACCTTGGTTCATCGGAGGGCTACTATTCACGACTTATCGAGGGCGGAAGATATAATGACCTTTATGTGAATAAATTCTTAAGGGATGATCAAGGTAGAATTATATTCAGTGAAGGCGCTCCTAGAAAAACCGATCTTCCAGAGTTAATTGGAAATCTTGACCCTAAAGCGAGTTTAGGCTGGAACAACAGTGTAAGTTTCAAAAGATTTACTTTTGGTGCCTTAATAAATGCCAAGTTCGGTGGCAAAGTATTTAGCCAAACCCAATCAATGCTAGATGGTTATGGTGTATCTCAAGTAACTGCCGATGCTCGCGACGCCGGCGGAGTAACAGTAAATGGGGTAGATGAGGCAACAGGCGCAGCTATTACCACTGTAGATGCCGAAACATGGTATCGAGCTATTGGCGACAGAAACGGTGTGGGTGAAGCCTACGTTTATGACCGAACCAATGTAAAATTAAGTCAGCTTTCAGTTGGGTACAATTTTGATCTTTCAAACTCTGGATTACCGATACAAGCGGCCAGTTTATCTTTTATAGGTAACAACTTGTTCTTTTTCTATAAAGATGCGCCATTTGATCCTGAATTAGCTATCAGTACGAACCAAAATGCACAAGGTTTGGACAATTTTAACCTACCTTCTACTGGAACGTACGGGTTTAATCTAAAACTAACTTTCTAAAAAAATAGCATGAAAAAACTTTTATATCTCTTAGCCATGGTAGTGGCCTTCAATTCATGTACAGATGATTTTGAAGAGGTAAATACGAATCCCTACCAGATATCAACCGAATCCCTCAAGCAAGATTTTAATCATGTTGGCGCGTTCTATCCATCGATGTTGAGTCAAATTTTCGGGAACCAGGTAGATCACAACCTAACAAATGTATCTTATGCTCAACATTTGGCGCAGCCAACTCCTTTTACCGGAAATGTTAATAACACAACCTATTACATACGCTGGAACGGATACTGGGCCCGTGAATACAACAATATTATGGCCCCGGCTAAGCAAGTAATCGAACTTGCAGAAGCAGATGGTTATTTTATGTTTGCAGAATGGGCAAATTTGATTAAAATTTTATCTATGTCCAGGGTGACTTCTTTTTACGGACCGATTATTTATACAGATTTTGGTAGTGAAGGGGATGTAACCTATGATAGCGAACAAGATTTGTATAATGCATTCTTCAGTGATTTAGATAGAATAATTGAGACCTTCAATTCGAACACAGATTATACCGGTCTTTCAGATTTTGACGCCAGCTACGGCGGAGACGTGGCCATGTGGGCTAAATATGCCAATTCTTTAAGACTTCAATTAGCCATGCGTGTTTCCAAAGTAGATCCTGCCTTAGCGAAAACGCAAGGTGAAAAAGCACTAGCAGATCCTGCCGGGTTGATTGAGGCCAATTCTGAGAATATGAATATTTCTCTATACGGAAATAAATTTCATCCCGCTCAAATATGTTTTGAATGGAATGATACCCGCATGAGTGCAACTATGGAATCAGTTTTAGTAGGTTATCAAGATCCTAGAATTCATTCCTTCTTTGATCCTGTTGATGATTTATCATTAGTGAGTGATCACCCTGAATTTCCCTATAAAGGTATTCGCAACGGTGGTGAATTAGTTGCAAAAGATGATCATCTTCCTTTTTCTACAATTGACCTTAGTTTTAATGATCCAGGAGCTGTTACTGAGAGAAAAGTGTTGAGTGCCGATGAAGTATTCTTTCTTAAGGCTGAGGCGGCCTTGCGTGGTTGGGTCGGTGCAGGTGATGCACAGACCAATTATGAAGATGGTGTTAAAGCTTCATTTGAATTATGGGGTGCAGGTGGCGTAGATGCTTATCTTGCCGACAATACTAGTTTGCCCATAGATTATGACGAACCTATATATCCTGATCCAATTAATGATTTTACGAATCAAATAACTGCCACTATTGCTTGGGATGAAAGTGCTGATAATGAAACCAAATTGGAAAAGATAATTACTCAAAAATGGATTGCCGCATATACCAATGAAATGGAGGCTTGGGTAGATTTTAGAAGAACTGGGTATCCCAAATTACCTCCTGTCTATCAAAATAGTAGTAACTCTGATTGGGGTGTGGTTCCAGAAGGTGAGTTTATTAAAAGAATGCCATTCGTAAACGATGAACGAGAGAATAATCCTGCTGGAGTAGCCGATGCTACGTCAAAGCTGGGAGGACCAGACGAAATCAACACCCGCCTTTGGTGGGATACAGGCGGACCGAATTTTTAATTGCCCTGATTTATTAATTGTTTGCTAAGTAAAAACCTGTAGAATTGAAATTTTCTACAGGTTTTTTATTTAAACATATGCCCATCCTAATCCTGAATAATTCTGAAAATCATTATTTTCAGCTACACCTTTTAAACATACCCCATGATGTTGAAAATACCGACCCAACTCCTTCCTTTTTTTTCGGTTCTATTGTTTTTAGGCAGTTGTTCTAAAGGTGATAAAAGCAAAATGTTCACTCTATTGCCCGAATCCAAAACCAATATCAAGTTCAAAAATATATTACAAGAAACAGAAGAGTTTAATATTCTTACTTACGGATATATTTATAACGGTGGCGGTGTATCAGTTGGTGATATCAACAACGATGGCCTTCAGGATATTTATTTTACCGGTAGTATGGTCGGTAGCCACCTTTATCTAAATAAGGGAAATTTAGAATTTGAAGAAATTGCCAAAGAAGCGGGAGTCTTTGCCGAAGGTCTTTGGAATACCGGCACCACCATGGTTGACATCAATTCCGATGGTCTATTGGATATTTATGTTTGTCGTTCAGCCGCACACGATGATTTTAAAAGAAAGAACTTGCTCTTCATTAACAATGGTGATTTGACATTTACCGAGAAAGCCGCAGAATATGGTATCGATGACCCGGGCTACTCAACACAAGGAGCATTTTTTGATTATGATAAAGATGGTGACCTTGATTTGTATGTGGTAAACCACTCGGTACAAGAATATGCCAGCTTTAGAAATATATCTACCAACTTAAAAAGTAAGCGAAACCCTTATTACGAAGATCATTTTTATATCAATGAAAACGGTAACTTTTTGATTTCAAATGACAAAGTCGGCTTAATATCAAATGTTTTGGGCTTTGGCCTAGGTGTCGCTGTTTCAGATGTAAACAATGATACTTGGCCCGATTTGTACATAACGAATGATTTCAACGAACAAGATTATTTATACATCAACAATCAAGACGGCACTTTCACAGAGAGTTTAGAAAAATTCATAGGCCATACATCACACTTTTCAATGGGTTCTGACATCGCCGATATTAACAACGACGGCTACCCTGAAATAATGACCTTAGATATGTTACCTGAAGGCAATTTCAGGCAAAAAATGGTCTCAGGCCCCGATAACTATGATAAGTTTCAATTTCTGGTCAAATCAGGTTTTTACCATCAATCGATGCGTAATATGATGCACCTTAACAATCAGGGCAACTCTTTTTCAGAAATAGGTCAACTATCAGGCATTCATTCTACCGATTGGAGTTGGGCCCCGTTATGGGTCGATCTAGATAATGATGGTTTAAAAGACCTGTTCATCACCAATGGTGTTAAGCGTGATTACACCAATATGGATTTTATGAATTATGCGGTTCAACAAAAAATGGAAGAGAACAAAGTGGGCGCAGAAATGGCCATCAATGACCTATTGAAACACATTCCTTCCAGTATTGAAGAAAATTACACTTATAAAAATAATGGCAATCTGTCTTTTTCAAAGATGAACGAGGCGTGGGGTCTTGATCAAAAAACCCTATCTAATGGTGCCGCTTATGCCGACCTCGATAATGACGGTGATTTTGACCTTATTGTCAACAATACCGATGAACGAGCCTTCATTTATCGAAACAATTCGGAATCTCATGACAGTAATAACTATCTGAAGCTGCTTTTAAAAGGTGACAATAAAAACACTTTCGGAATAGGTTCGAAGGTTGAAATAAAGATTGGTGAGAGAAAGCTAGTTCAAGAGTTTATGCCTTCCAGAGGCTTTCAATCTTCTATAGACTACAATTTAATTTTTGGCTTGGGCAATGATTCCATTGTTGATGAACTAACGGTCACATGGCCCGACAAAAGAGTAGAATCCATCAAAAAAATTAAATCGAACCAGACCCTTTTATTGGAGCAAAAAAATGCTAATCAGATTAATTATAATGCCCCAGAGCCCAAGAGGAAATTTTTGGTAGACCTAGATAGAGATAGCTTGATAAACTTTAAACACCAAGAAAACAACTTTATCGATTTTAAAAATGAGCAATTACTTCCCCATAAATTATCAGTAGAAG
The DNA here is from genome assembly GCF_003687485.1 of Euzebyella marina. GTDB lineage: Bacteria > Bacteroidota > Bacteroidia > Flavobacteriales > Flavobacteriaceae > Euzebyella > Euzebyella marina. The sequence continues at coordinate 3,151,830 of NZ_CP032050.1, forward strand.
GCCCAGCTTTAGCCGTGGGAGATATTAACAACGATGGTTTCGACGATGTTTTTATTGGTGGGGCCAAAGGTCAATCGGGGTCCCTTTACATTCAAACAAAAAATGGCCGTTTTAGTCAGCGAGATTTACCTTCTTCAGAAATGTTTGAAGATACCGACGCCCTCTTTTTCGATGCCGATAACGATAAAGACCTAGATTTATATGTGGTGAGTGGTGGCCATGAGCAACAAGTCGGTAGTAGCGAACTTCAAGACCGCTTATATATTAATGACGGTAATGGTTATTTTAAGATAATAGAAACCAACCTACCGAAAATAACAACCAATGGGTCTTGCGTCAAGGCAGCCGACTATGATAATGATGGAGACCTTGATTTATTTATCGGTGGCAGATCTATACCGGGCAAATACCCCAATTCGCCAAAAAGCTACCTATTGCAGAACGATGGTTTGGGAAAATTTCAAGATGTAACGGAAAAGTCTTTTAAGAATCTGGCTGAAATAGGAATGGTCACAGATGCCATGTGGACCGATTTTAACGGAGATCAAGTAATTGATTTAATTGTGGTTGGCGAATACATGCCAATAGAGTTGTTTGAAAATAATGGCAAGGAGTTCAGGGATGTAACGGCCAATTCCGGTCTTCAAGATAGTGAGGGCTGGTGGAACGCCATTGAGCAAGCTGATTTTGATAATGACGGGGATATGGATTATATCGTCGGCAACTTCGGACTCAATTCTCAGTTAAAAGCTTCTCCCGAACAACCGGTAAAACTGTATTCAAAAGACTTTGACGGAAATGGTTCACTTGACCCTATTTTGACCTCTTATTTAATGGGTGAAAGCTATCCTGTTTTTTCCAAAGATGACTTGGTCGGTCAACTTAGCGGCCTAAAAAACAAATACATTAACTACTCCGATTACGCCGATCAAAAAATAACTGACATTTTCAATGCCCAGCAGTTATCTGATGCAAAAGTATTGGCAGCAAAAAACTTTGCTACATCTTATGTTGAGAACTTAGGAAATGGTCAGTTCAAAATAACCTCATTACCTGTTCAGGCCCAATTTGCCCCTATTTACGGAATTTTAATAAATGACTTTAATTCCGATGGGAATTTGGATGTTCTTCTAGCAGGAAATTTCTATGGCACCCGAGTTAAATACGGTCGTTACGATGCCGATAAGGGCACCCTTCTTTTGGGCGATGGAAGCGGAAATTTTAGAACTACAAACTCTTCAGAAAGCGGTCTAAATATTAATGGTGAAGTCAGAGATATCAAATTAGTATCAACTTCCTCTGGCCCCAAATATATTTTGTTCGCAAGAAATAATGAAACTATGGCCATATATGGTCTTAACCCTTAAAAAAATCAGACTTGAACCGATTATACCAAAACTTTCATCTAGCCATTGCATTCTTCTGTTTTACCTCATTTTTTGCACAAGATGCAACCGTTACTGAAGGAATTTTATCGCTGAGCACCTACGGTTTTGACAAACCAAATGCCTTACCAATCTTAGCAGATAACCCAAAAATCTATCCCTACTTCAAGTTTGAAGAATATACCCATAAGCCCGAAAAACGAGATTGGAAAGTCGTAACCTTAGAAAATGAATTCATAAAGGTTTTTATACTTCCGGAAATAGGTGGCAAAGTTTGGGGAGCTATCGAAAAAAGTACGGGAGAAGAGTTTCTCTATAAAAATGAAGTCATAAAATTTAGAAATATTGCCATGCGAGGCCCGTGGACATCGGGTGGTATAGAATTTAATTTTGGCATTATCGGGCATCATCCGGGCACTGCGACCCCGGTCAATTATGTCACCAAGAAAAATGCAGATGGTAGTGTAAGCTGTTTTGTAGGCTCTACCGATTTACCTTCTGAAACAACATGGCAAGTTGAGATAAGACTTGAAAAAAATAAAGCCTATTTCGAAACCAATGTCTCATGGTATAATGGGTCTCCCCTATCCCAATCTTATTATAATTGGATGACGGGTGCCGCTGCGGCTACTGATGACTTAGAATTTTACATTCCTGGTAATAAATATCTCGAGCATGATGGAACAGCAAAAGATTGGCCCATTGATAATCAGGGAAGAAATCTTTGGCGGTACCAAGAGAACAATTTCGGCCCGTCAAAATCTTACCATGTAGTGGGCGAATACAACGATTTTTTCGGTGGATATTATAAGAATTCAGACTTCGGGTTTGGGCAATGGTCGCCATATGAAGAAATGCCAGGGCAAAAACTGTGGCTTTGGTCATTATCAAGATCAGGAGGTATTTGGGAAGATTTATTAACCGACTCCGATGGACAATATATAGAGTTTCAGGCCGGTAGATTGTTCAATCAGTATTTTCCCGGAGCAATTAACCCTATTAGCCAAGTTAGTTTCGACCCATTCAGTATGGAGAAATGGAGCGAAATTTGGTTTCCCTATAAAAAAATAGGTGGTATGGTCGATGCATCACCCCATGGGGTTTTGAATGTGACCAAAGAGAACAATAAATTGATAGTCGGGTTGAATGCCTTACAACAGCTAAAACACACCTTGACTATAAAAAGTAAAGGTAAGATCATCTTTGAAGAAAATATAGAACTCTCTCCCATGGAGGTATTTTCAACAGAGGTTAATGCGGTTACCGATGGCCCAATAGAAGTCGAACTGCAAGGCACTGAACTGTCTTATAATTCCGACCCCAATACGCTTTCTTTAAAAAGACCCTTTTCCTCCACCGACATTGAAATTTCAGAATCTGAAAATGAAGTATTCAAAGGAATTGAGGCCAAGGAGTATAGAGAATACGAAAATGCCAAGAAACAGTTTACGAACATTCTTGCCAAAAATGCCTCGGACCAACGAGCACTGATTCATTTGGCCGATATAGAAATCAGGGAAATGAAATATGACAGTGCCCTGTACTACCTAAACAGGGCTTTAAAATTTGACACCTATAACTCTTCTGCCAACTATTTATCTGGTATTGCCTACCGAATGTCAAACGATACTATCAATGCTTTAGAATCCTTCGGCTGGGCGGCAAGGGATATGAAATTTCGATCGGTCGCCTTTGCCCAAATGGCAGAACTGTATTTATCGAATAAAAATAAGGAGAGGGCAAGCTATTATTCAAAAAAGGCCTTGGATTTCAATACCTACAATTTGAATGCCCGAAAAGTTCAAGTGATAATCGCTCGTATTACCGAAAATACAGACCTCTACAAGAACCTTTGTAAAGAGTATGAAGAGTTATTCCCTTTAGATCATTTCATCACCGTAGAAAAGCAATTGGCCAACCAGAAAAGAATTCAACTAGATTTAGCCAACGAATTCGCATCAGAGACAATTCTAGGTCTTGCCATGGATTATTATAAATTATCTCTCTTAGATGAGGCCAAACAAATTTTGGAAATAAATAAGAACTATGTAAAAAATAATATCTGGTCTGCCTACTTAAGCAATGATACTGAAATATTAGGGCCTTTGAAGAGAGAACCTATTGACTTTGTTCTTCCTTACCGGTCGGAAACGGTAGAAGTATTGGAATGGGCTTCACAAAACAATGACAGTTGGAAATTCAAATATTATTTGGCTCTCAATTACTTGGCGTTGGGAAGATTAAAAGAAGGAAAGGAAATATTACAGAACCTTAACGACATCCCAGATTCAGAAATCTTCTATCTGTTCAGGGCAAAAATGCTGAAAGATAGGTCTTATCCTGACCTGTTGGCCGATTATCAAAAAGCTCTGGAACTCAACAAAAATGATTGGAAAATCTGGGAAGAAAATATTCTTTTTCAGCTGAATTCAGAAAAAAACAATGAGGCACTAGATCTAGCTAAAAAAGCGGTGAAAAAGTTTTCCTCTAATTACAACTTAGAATTAGCCTATGTCAAGGCACTTGTACAAAAAAAAGACTTCAAGAAAGCGATAGAGGTACTTTACACCATTCAAATTCTACCTTTTGAACATGCTAGCGAAAGTAGGAGTTTATATGAAAAAGCTCATTTAGCACTTGCCAAAGAAAAATTGGATAAGAAAAATTACGAAGAAGCGATAGAAATACTGGAAAAGGCAAAGAAATGGCCTGAAAATATTGGGATTGGAAAGCCTTATAACCCTGATGAGAGGGCCCAAGACTATTTGCTGGCAGTTGGTTATGAATATATTGGTGAAACTGAGAAAAATCTACAAATCTTGAATGAGATAGTTGAGTACACCTATTCTGCTTTACCAAAGAATTCCTTTAATCACCTATATGGCCTATTAGCTTTGAATAAATTGAAAAAAACCAACGAACTCAAGGAGTTTCAAAATGTACTGGAGGACAAATCAAAAGAGGAGAATCAGGCTGCAACGAAGCTTGCTTTAGATTACTGGCTAAATAAAAATAGGACGGAAAATCCCAACCAACCAAATCACTCAAAATTAGATATACAAAAAGAAGTGGCCTTGTGGGCATTACAAAACTAAAAATGCCCCATTTCTGGGGCATTTTGATAAACTATCTATGTCACTTTACTTAGCTCCCCATTCTTGTAGAGAGGCTGTGTTCATTTTTACATAGTCATCGTTACCCGCTTCTTTAGCTTTTGCCAATGAAGCCTTTGCAGCTTTGATTGCACCTTTTTTATCTCCGGCCTTGGCTTTGATCAATGATTGTTGCCTTAATTGCCAAAAAGCAGGCTCTTCGGTCATTTCCATAGCTTTGTCCATCCACTTATCTGCTTGGGAAACGTCTTTACCTTCGCTAAAATAATAGGTGGCGGCAGCATAGTAGTCATTGGCCTTTGGACTTCCGGACATTGCACTCTCGATGCTCTCCATCACCTTTTTATCGGTTGGAAATTCTATAGGAATGGCCACATAGGTACGCTCCCACATAATTCCTAAATTCGCGGAATTGCTGGTAAGATCATCAAAAGTTATGGTGAAAGTTTCGATGTCTACAGGTAATTGAAAAGTTTCTACCGTTGTTTTTGCAGCTACCTTACTATCATCCCATTGCTGAGGGTACCCCCCACCATCGGCTTCGGTGTAAAAGAAAACTTCCCATGATTGTTGACCCGGTTTTGTATAGATCGAATATGACCCTGCTTTCAGTTGCTGACCATCTACGGTAACGTCATCGCTAAATGTAATTTTGGTTCGAGCATTGGCACCGGTTCTCCACAACTCACCATATTCTTCAAGGCCTCCAAAAATGGTACGTCCTCGCATAGAAGGGCGTGAATATTCCAAGGTTACATCCGTAAGTCCTACCTTCTGTTCCGTTTTTGAAAATGGGCTGGGCGCCGGGGTATTTATTTGGGCCTGTAAGAAAAAGGAAAAGGCGATGGCCGTGGCTGAAAGTACTAATTTTTTCATCTGAATTGATTTAGAGTTTTTTCAAAACTACTTATAAAGTAAAACCGCATTTGTTAAGAAATCCTTAAAAACCGACTATCTAATAGTTTCGCTAGTATCCGATTATTGTACAACTCTAAGCTATTATGACACAATCGATAGCATTAAAAATGAACTCTTTCAAATAAAATAGTATTTGTTTAAACAATTTAATTTTTTGATAAACAAAATAGCTTTTATTTTTGAAGAAGATTATGAAACTATATCAACTTTACGCAAAGCAAATTCTGCCTATCTCAAAAAAAGAGGCTTGGGATTTTCTATCGGACCCGAAAAACTTGCAAGTAATAACACCCCAACATATGGGGTTCGAAATACTATCGGGTGGTGAACGCCCCATGTTTCCCGGGCAAATCATACAATACATTGTTCAACCTTTTCCATTTTTCAAGACCAGATGGGTCACTGAGATAACCCATGTGGTGGAAGAAGAATACTTTGTCGATGAACAACGATTTGGGCCCTATGAGCTTTGGCACCACAAGCATTTTATCAAACCGGTCGAAATGGGCGTCGAGATGGAAGATGTGATCGATTACAAATTACCTTTCGGTATTTTAGGTCAAATGGCTCACCCGCTGATCATAAAAAAGCAATTACAGCAAATATTTCACTTCCGAGAGCAAAAACTCAAAGAGCTTTTTGGTACTATTCCCGATCAGGAAAACGAACTTAAAATAGTGGGCATTTAACCCGTAAAGTTGTAGTCATAACCTAATTTTAATTTAAAGACATGAAAAGGAATTATTTGTTCATAGGCGGCTCAGAGGGTATGGGCTTGGCCTTGGTGAAATTGTTCCACGAGAAGCATCACTTATTTGTAGCTTCACGTAGTAATGACCAGCTTTCAGGTTTAAATGTTGAGCATATCGCCTTTGATGCCACTCAAGATCATCTAAGCGAACAAAACTTACCTGACTCTCTAGATGGTTTTGTTTATTTTCCGGGAAGCATCAATTTAAGGCCTTTTAAGATGATGAGTTCGGAAAGCTTTCAAGAGGATATGCAAATCAATTTTTTTAGCATGGTCAATAGCCTCAAAGATATCATCGGGCGTATGAAAGAAGGTAGTTCCATTGTATTGTTCAGTACGGTAGCAGTAGAGAAAGGCATGCCCTTTCATACAAGTATTGCAAGTGCCAAAGGTGCCATTGAAGGATTTGCCAAATCTCTGGCCGCCGAATATGCCCCTAAGATCAGGGTGAACGTAATCGCCCCGTCTCTTGTTGATACTTCTTTGGCCGAAAAACTATTGAACAATGATAAAAAGAAAGAGCAAATGGCCGAAAGACATCCACTCAAAAGAATTGGGCATACTGGAGATATCGCTCAATTGGCCAGCTACCTACTTTCAGACAAAAGTAGCTGGGTAACGGGACAAATTTTTAGAATTGATGGTGGTATGTCAACGCTTAATATACACTAGCTTCAAATTTTAGTATTGGTAAAGTAGAAGGATATAAATATGAATGACCCTATTTCGATTTTTTGGTTCAGAAGAGACTTACGTCTTGATGACAATGTAGGTTTTTTATCTGCCCTAAAGGGAGAGCATCGCGTAATGCCCATTTTCATTTTCGATGAAGAAATATTGGATAAATTACCCGAAGACGATGCCCGGGTCACCTTTATTCATGAAAAATTACAGGCAATGCGTAACGAGCTTCAAGAAAACTGTGAAAGCTCTATTGCCATATATCATGGTGCGCCTGAAAATATTTTCAAAACACTAATCTCTGAACATAAAATCAAGAAGGTCTTTACCAACCACGATTATGAACCCTATGCAAAAGAAAGAGACGAGAAAATAAAAAAACTATTAGGGGAGCATGAAATAGATTTTGAAACCTTTAAAGACCAAGTGATTTTTGAGAAAGAAGAGGTAGTGAAAGATGACGGAGATCCCTATATCGTCTATACGCCATACAAGAATAAGTGGAAAGAGAAGTTTGACGCCGATCAACACTTGACCATACACTACACCAGTCAATATCTTAGCAATCTTATTAAAAACACGAGGTTGCCCAACTTATCTTTAAGCGATATAGGCTTTAAGAAATCTAAAATTGAAGTTCCTGATTTTACGGTGACCCCTACCCTAATTCAAAACTATGAAGACACTCGAAACTTTCCTGGCAAAGATGATGGCACCTCTAGGCTTGGGCCTCATCTAAGATTCGGAACGGTCTCCGTGAGAAAAATGGTCAAAAAAGCTATTGCAGAAAAAAATGAAGTCTTTTGGAGTGAGCTTATCTGGAGGGAGTTTTTTATGCAGATTTTATACCATTACCCCCATACGGTTCACGAAGCCTTTAAAAAGAAATACGACCGCATCGACTGGAGAAACAAGGAAAAGGAATTTGAAAAATGGAAAAAAGGTGAAACAGGTTTCAAATTAGTAGATGCCGGCATGCGCCAACTAAATGAAACAGGCTATATGCATAACAGGGTTCGCATGTTGGTAGCGAGTTTTCTCTGCAAACATTTGTTGATCGATTGGAGGTGGGGCGAGGCTTATTTCGCAGAAAAGTTGTTAGACTACGAAATGAGCAGTAATGTAGGTAACTGGCAATGGGCTGCAGGTAGCGGTGTTGATGCGGCCCCTTATTTTAGAATATTTAACCCGATGACGCAAGTAGATAAATTCGACAAAAAATTGAAGTACATTCAGGAGTGGGTACCTGAGCACGACTCCGATAAATACGTTGAAAAAATGGTCGACCACAAAGAGGCCCGTGAACGCTGTCTTAAAGTTTACAAAGAAGCCGTAAGCTAGATTTATCGAGCTAGTTGATGATCAATAATTCTTTTGTTGGCAAGTCTGTTCTTCAGAATATTCACATATCTCAAAGCGTTGCTGATATCATAATCGGTGTACGATTTAGAGGCCCAATCCATAGCGGCATTTAAATCTCCGTTTATTTCATTGATAATGGCCATATTGTAGCACGCGCGACCGGCAATTTTCATATCAGGGTTATTAACTTCTTTCTCCCAAAGTTGTGCTGCTCCTTCCCAATCACCTGTTTGTGCCCTTCGCTGTGCCACCTTAAAATTATCGGTTCCTCTAACAAAATACTCCCTGACCACCCTCTTTCTCAATGGTCGCAAATCGTTGGCATACACACTGCCACTACGGGTGCTACTCTGCAAGACAGCTTCCTTTCTACCGATTACGGCTTCCACAGCTTTCACAGGGTTAATACCTTCCCCTATCGAAACCACTTCATTGGTCTCATTAAATTCGTCTAACAACAGCTTATTTTCTAAATCATAAACGCGCCATCCACTTTTTATCAAAGTGTTTAAGGTTACCCGATGCCCTGGAACAGAGGCCTTGATACCCAAATTATTGGGAATGGTAACCATTGTACCCTCGTAGGAAAACTTGGTATCGGTATCATACATTTCGAGCGATAGCAAGGCATCAACACCTGCATTCGTGCAAATTTCCTGAACCTGTTCCCAACTTAACGGAGCGGGAAAGACCGATAATCCTTTTCGCTGTATCTCAATACCGTCGATTATTTGAATCTCATCGAATCTCTCTTGTCTTGAAAGCTCATCGTATAGTCCGGTAATGGCCGCTTCGGCTCCTTCCTTATCCAGATTTAAACCTTCCAAAGACAATATTTTATCAATCTTATCTGCTGTTTTGTTCGATTCAGAGGGTAAACTTCTATTGATCAGACCGACCTTCATTACATTTGAAGGTACCGTAACCCTTGCAGGTTCCAATACCCCCATAGTCAGGGTACTTGTAGAACTGCAACTGGTTAAAAGAGTAAAAGCCGCTAATGAAAAGATAAAAAGGTAGTTTTTGGTCATGTTGGTAGTTTAAGGTGCTGTTTTTCAACGGTTCAACTTAATGAGATAACCTGTATAAAACTCTGTTACCGTACCTTTTATTGCCTAATGGCGCATTTAAAAGATGTCAGCGTAAGGGCAAAAGTGGTGAAATGGCTATCTTCACCCATCCAATTAAATGAAGCCATGAAGAAAACTATTTTTATTTGTTCCCTACTGCTTACCCTTGTTGCCTTGAACGTGCAAGCCCAATCTTTCGATTTTAAAATCGACCATTTTTCGTTGGTAGTCGAAGATTCTGATAAAAGCGCCGATTTCTATTCTAAAATATTATTGCTTGAAGAGACACCGCACCCAGACAAGGCCCCAGGTTTTCGATGGTTTATCGTTAGTGGAAGTTCTCAGATTCATTTGATAGAAAAAGAGTTTGCACCTTTTGAAAAGAATAAGTCAATGCATCTGTGTTTATCTACCCAAGATTTAGATGGAATGATTGCCCACCTAGAGAAAAACAAGGTGCCGTATTGGGATTGGCCCGGTAAGAAAAGTGCCGTAACCTTGCGTTCAGATGGCGTTCGCCAGATTTACCTTCAAGACCCTGATGGCTATTGGATTGAAATTAATACCGCTAAACACTAACTAAAAACGACCTAAGTATGAACGATGAAGTACTACAGGTATTTAAACTAGGATTTCCTTGGCAGACCCAAGACCCTTTTCTTTTCTGCGTATATCATCTAGATCATTTTCCGAAAGGTAAAGAGGATATGTCTCCGGATGCCGATTTAGAGGGAAGAAACTTAGGAAGCGATTTCGACCCGAGTCAAGATTGGCGCATGTACCACGGGCATACGGTACCGGGTTTTCCTTCGCATCCGCATAGAGGGTTCGAAACCGTAACCATAGCCAATAAAGGTTTTTGTGACCACTCCGATTCGTTGGGGGCTGCAGGACGGTTCGGACTAGGTGACGTTCAGTGGATGACAGCAGGGCGTGGGGTTCAACATTCAGAGATGTTTCCACTTTTGCATACTGACCAGAAAAATACCCTTGAGCTCTTTCAGATTTGGTTGAACCTCCCAAGAAAAAGTAAGTTCGTAGACCCTCATTTCAAGATGTTATGGCATGAAGATATACCTGTTATCGATGAAAATGGTGTAGAGATTAAACTGGTAGCTGGTAAAATAAATGAAACGAAGGCTCTTGCGCCTCCACCGGATTCCTGGGCCAATGATGATACCAATGAAGTAGGCATATTTACCATTTCATTACCGCCAAATGCCACCTATACCCTACCGGCCGCTTCCGAAGGTATTCACAGAACTATTTATTTCTATGAAGGGAACCAAATAACGGTTTCCGATCAAGAAGTAAATGTTAACCATGGTATTTCGGTGCATCCAGAGAAAGCAATCAAGTTAGAAGCGTTAAGCGGTGTTGCGAAATTATTGGTTTTACAAGGAAAACCGATTGACGAGCCAGTAGTCAAATACGGCCCGTTTGTCATGAATACCCAAGAAGAAATATCAAAAGCAATGGATGAATACCGCCTGACCCAATACGGCGGTTGGCCATGGCCACACCCAGACCATGTTCATGAGCGCTCAAGAGGGCGTTTTGCCAAGTACCCTGACGGAACACTGGTAGAAAAATAAATGCAATTAGAAATTTTACAAGCACTGTTTGATTTTGGCCTTTTTGTACTTATATGGCTGGTTCAACTAGTTATTTACCCAAGCTTTCGATATGCCCAAAAAACGAAGCTAATCGAATGGCACCGAATCTATACGCAAAGAATTTCTTATCTGGTAATTCCCCTTATGCTCGGTCAATTGTTGCTGGCTATTTTTCAATTTACGAATCGTATAAGTGGTGTTAACACTACCGTTTTAGTGTTAATTCTATTTCAATGGGCAATCACTTTATTCTACTTTGCCCCTCAGCACAGAAGTATTTCTAGAGGAAATTTTGATTTGAACAGCTTGCACCGATTGGTAAAAATAAATTGGGTCCGTACCGCAGTATGGACCCTCATTTTTATTTTAAGCTTAAAGAGGATTCACCTCTTGTAGTAGTTCTGTCTAGACACGTGTGATTTTGGCCCCAATGGCACGTAATCGGGTATCTATATCTTCATACCCACGGTCGATTTGCTCAATATTATGAATAGTAGAAGTACCTTTTGCCGATAAAGCAGCTATCAAAAGTGACACCCCTGCCCTAATATCGGGGGAGGTCATCGTAGTCGCCTTCAGGGTCGATTTAAAATCGTGACCTATAACCGTGGCCCTGTGTGGGTCGCACAATATAATTTTTGCCCCCATATCTAACAACTTGTCTACAAAGAAAAGACGGCTTTCGAACATTTTTTGATGTATCAAAACCTCACCTTTAGCTTGCGTGGCCACCACTAGAATAATACTTAGCAAATCAGGCGTAAGCCCTGGCCAAGGTGCATCTGCAATGGTAAGGATCGACCCATCGATATAATTCTGTATTTCGTAACCGTTCTTATGTTCGGGAATGTAAATGTCATCACCTTTTCGCTCTAACCGAATTCCCAACTTTTGAAAAACGGTAGGTATTTGCCCAAGGTCGTCCCAACTTACGTTTTTGATGGTCAATTCGCTGCGCGTCATGGCCGCCAACCCGATCCAACTACCGATTTCGATCATATCCGGCAGCATGGTATGTTCAGTACCACCTAGTTGATCGACACCTTCAATAACCAATAAATTAGAGCCTACGCCAGATATTTTTGCTCCCATGCGATTGAGCATCTTGCAAAGCTGTTGAAGGTAAGGTTCACATGCCGCGTTGTAGATGGTTGTTGTACCCTCTGCCAACACAGCGGCCATTAAAATATTAGCCGTTCCGGTTACCGAAGCCTCATCTAGGAGCATGTAGGTGCCTTTCAACTTTTTAGCCTCTACCCCATAGAAGTATTCTTCTTTGTTGTATCGAAATTTGGCGCCTAGATTTATAAAGCCCTCAAAATGCGTATCAAGTCTTCTTCGGCCTATTTTATCACCGCCGGGTTTAGGAATGTATCCTTTTCCGAATCTGGCAAGCAATGGCCCCACCAACATAATCGAACCTCTTAGCCCTCGCCCATCTTGCTTGAATTGCTCTGACTGTAGGTAATCAAGATTGACGTCATCGGCCTTAAAGGTATAGCTACCTTTGCTCTTCTTTTGGATCTTGACCCCAAGGTCTTCCAAAATAGAAATCAATTTGTTGACATCGACAATGTTGGGAATGTTATGAATAGTTACTTCTTCCGCCGTTAACAATACGGCGCAAAGTATTTGCAGGGCTTCATTTTTAGCCCCTTGTGGCGTTATTTCACCGGAAAGGGAGTGACCGCCTTCAATTTTAAAGGTGCCCATGTAAGATTGAGGGTATTAGTATCGCTTTTTGCCGCGATTATTGTTATTTCTTTGGTTCTTTTTCCCCGAGTTACGAGGTGATTTTGAGACTTTATTTTTTAGAAACTGTCCGCTATCGGTCAAGTTCTCGCCCGTTAAATCAATCTGCCCGTCACTTAGTTCGTACAAATGGTCAAAAATTGCCTTGTCGTCCACGGTATCTTTGTTCCAATTGAGGTAGCACTTTTTCATGTGATTGGCAATGGCATACTCGAGTCCATCACGCATATCGCCCTTTTCCCACTTTACCGCCACATCGATCATACGTTTGATGTTGTTACCATAAAACCTGTATTTCGGGTGGTTTTGAGGGTAACCTAGCGGTTCGGGTCTTTGCTGTAAAATTTCCTTACTTGTAATAGGGAAAGGAGATTTAACATCCAATTTAAAATCAGACATTATGAACAATTGATCCCAAAGTTTATGCTGAAAATCCGGCACATCACGCAAATGAGGCTGAATATTGCCCATTACACTGATAATAGCCTGGGCTATTCTATTTCTTTCTTCTTCATCTTCAATCGATACGGCGTAATCGACCATTTTTTGAAAATGCCGACCATATTCGGGTATGATGAGCTTAGACCGCTCGGTATTATATTCTAGGTTTTCTACTGGTGGATTCAATCTGAAATATTTTGCTTAAAAATAAAAGGAAGTACTCAAATAACGCTTGCAAATTAAGAAAATTATGGCTGAAATGCTATTTATAAAGATATTACCCCTTCAACTTTACCGACCTCTTTATACTTTTCAATGACCTGCTCAGGGCTTTTTAGGTTAACGGTAACCGAAACACTGGTGTACTTTCCCTTTTTTGATTGCTTCGATTCGATGACTGCCCCGGTATTATCAAAAATTTTATGTATTTGAGCAATTTTCTCCGGCTCGCTGAGCACTATAAATTTGTACAAATAATCGGATGGCCAAGAGGTGCTTTCCTTTAGTTGTTCACGTAAACGGCTATAAAATTCTTCTGAATTTTTCTGGTCCATAACTATGTTTTGGGCAAAGGTAATCCTTAAATATACGATTTTAAAATAGTTGCGGATTCATTACTTTTGCGCCTACAATACACTTCTATTGAATCTTACAAAAGTAGTTATTACAGGCGGCCCCAGTACGGGTAAAACATCGGTTATCGAGTCTCTTGAGCAAAAGGGGTACCCGTGTGTACATGAGTTGATTCGAACGATGACCGCTGCCGAAAAAAACGCGGGCGAAGAAAACGACTTTACCACCAACCCCATTGTTTCGGTTAAGGATCCCAAAAAATTCAACCAGATGCTTTTAGACGGCCGCATCGAGCAATACCACACCCCATTTGACGCCGACAGCCCAGTAGCTTTCTTTGACAGGGGTATACCCGATGTACACTCGTATATGAACTGTTTCGGCCAAAGCTATGATAAAGCTTTTGAACAGCCCTGTTACGATTATCGCTACGAGCATGTTCTGTTGATGCCACCTTGGGAGGAAATTTACGCGGTCGACAATGAAAGGTTTGAAACCTACGAAGAATCAGTAAACATTTTTGAGAGCCTAAAAAAAACATATACTCATTTCGGGTATCAGGTAGAACTGATCCCTAAAGCGAGTATCGATGAGCGAACCGACTTTATTCTAGACTTTTTAAATTTGACTTGATGCTGTTAGACCCCAGAGAAATTCTTTATCGCAATTGGGGATTTTCAAGTTTTAAAGGTTCCCAAGAAAAAATTATAAGTGCAGTGCTCGAAAACCGAGACGTACTTGCCCTGTTGCCAACTGGCGGTGGCAAATCGGTATGCTTTCAAGTACCGGCACTCGCACGAGACGGTATTTGTATCGTTGTATCGCCATTGATCGCACTGATACAAGACCAAGTAAATGCCCTGAAAGAAAAAGGCATTAAGGCCATCGCTTTAACCGGCGGCATTTCTTTTGAAGAATTGTTCAACCTGCTTGACAATTGCCTGTACGGCGGCTATAAATTTTTATACCTCTCGCCCGAACGTCTACAGCAAGAAGTCGTTTTGGAACGAATCAGGCAGATGAACATTAACCTGATCGCTATCGACGAGGCCCATTGCATATCGCAATGGGGCCATGATTTTAGACCGGCCTATCTAGAATGTGCGAAATTGAGAGAACTGCTTCCCGAAGTTCCCATGATAGCCCTTACCGCCACCGCCACCGATAAAGTTGCGCAGGATATTATTTCAAATCTGGAGTTTGCCAATGAGTTTGTAGTAAAAGACTCTTTTGAAAGAACCAATATAGCCTTTAAGGTCAAGCAGTCTGAAGACAAAAGATATCAGCTAAAAAACCTTTGCCTTAAGAGCCATTCAAGTACGATTGTTTATGTAAGAACTAGGCGATTGACCTTAGAACTGGCCAATTTTCTCAATGCCCAAGGCTGTTCCGCTTCTTATTTTCATGGAGGTATTACCCAAAAGGAAAAAAAAGAAAAGTTACAGGCATGGCTAGACAACAAGGTCAAAGTAATGGTCGCCACCAATGCCTTCGGTATGGGGGTGGACAAGCCAGATGTCTCGCTTGTGGTGCATTATCAGATACCGGACTGTATTGAGAACTATTTTCAAGAAGCGGGCCGGGCCGGGCGAAACGGAAATAAATCAGAAGCCGTTCTATTGATTGATCACAATGACCAACAGCTTCTTAAAAAACAATTTTTAGGGTCATTGCCTGACCCCAGTTCTTTAAAGACCATTTACAAGAAACTCAATAATTACTTTCAAATATCATATGGGGAAGGACATACCGAGAATTTTCAATTAAACTTCAATCATTTTGTCTCTACCTACGGTCTGAACGCATTTTTGACCTACAATGCACTAAAGGTTTTAGACCAATATTCGGTCATATCGCTTTCGGAAACCTTCTCAAAAAAAACTTCGGTAAAGTTCATAGCGAAAAAAAGTTACCTTTTCGACTATTTGGAAATCGACCCGAAGATGGATACAATGGTCAAGACCATTCTTCGCACCTATGGTGGTATTTTTGACTTTGAAACAAAAATCAATACCGTATTAGTAGGTCAAAAATCAGCGATGCCCGAAGAACAAGTGCTTGCCTTATTGACCAAATTAGAAAAAGATGAAATTATCGAGTATAAAAATCAGCATAACGATTTGGAGGTGACCTTTTTGGTACCACGAGAAGATGACCGAACAATTAACGTATTTGGTCATAAAGTAAAAGAACTGAACAGTCAAAAAGCCACCAAAATAGAAGCGATTTTAGACTACATCAATAACCATAAGGTATGCAGGTCGAAACAATTATTGGCCTATTTTGGGGAACGGAAAACCGATGATTGCCGAATCTGTGACGTATGTTCGGCAAAAAAGAAACATACTCTTGACCTAGATGTTATAGAGGTCGCTATTTTAAAACGGCTTACTGAAAAAGCACAAACATCACGTCACCTTATCGAACAATTGGGCTATGACGAGAATGAGGTGCTCACCACCTTAAAAATACTTTTAGAGAAGGGCAAGATCAAAGTTAACCATCAAAACCAGTATGAGCTAAAACGCAAGTAGCGTCGCTCAAAATCACTAGATAACATATGAAAGATTTAAGAATTGTATTCATGGGTACCCCAGAATTTGCGGCAACCACCCTAGAAAAATTGGTAGATGCCGATTATAATGTTGTTGGGGTTATCACCGCACCCGACAGGCCAGCCGGCAGGGGTCGCAAACTACAGGAATCGGCCGTTAAGAAATACGCCGAATCAAAAGGCCTCAAGGTTTTGCAGCCTACCAACTTAAAAAACGAACAGTTTTTAGAAGAGCTCAAGAGTTTGAACGCCAATCTGCAGATAGTGGTTGCGTTTCGAATGCTACCTAAAGCGGTCTGGGCCATGCCCGAGTACGGTACTTTTAACCTTCATGCTTCCCTGCTTCCTCAATATCGGGGGGCGGCACCGATTAATTGGGTTATTATAAACGGGGAAACGGAAACCGGGGCGACCACCTTCTTTATCGATGAGAAAATAGATACCGGTGAAATTATCCTTCAGGAAAAAACATCTATAGCACCCAATGACAATGCAGGCATGCTGCACGACAAACTCATGCATCTGGGTGCAGACTTGGTGATCAAAACCGTAAAAGAAATAGAGCAGGGTACGGTTTCGACCGAAAGACAGCCAATGAACGCAGAATTGAAAGAAGCCTTTAAAATACATAAAGAGACCTGCCTAGTGAACTGGTCGGCATCCCCAGAAAACATTCACAACCATAT
Organism: Euzebyella marina; assembly: GCF_003687485.1. Lineage (GTDB taxonomy): Bacteria > Bacteroidota > Bacteroidia > Flavobacteriales > Flavobacteriaceae > Euzebyella > Euzebyella marina. The sequence continues at coordinate 3,168,732 of NZ_CP032050.1, forward strand.
AAGAGGGTTAAGCCCCTACCCTGCCGCTTGGACTACCCTAATCAATGGTACGGACGAAATTTTGGTCAAAATCTATGACTCAGAAATCGAAAAAGTGGCCCACGACCATACGATAGGCCATATTTTGGCTACCAAAAAAGAACTGAAAGTGGCGGTCAAAGATGGTTTTATCAACTTGCTAGAAGTACAATTACAGGGTAAAAAACGAATGAAAACCCAAGATATGCTCAACGGCATCGATTTGGCAAAAAATGCCCATATGTTGTAAAGCCCCGTCTTTATTGGCCTCCGAGCCGAGTAAAAAAAGCCCTACTTTATTAACAAACCACCTTAGTTATCAACAAAAACCCCTATTTACCCCCGTTTTACTTGCGTTGACAGCAAATCCGTATAAATTTGTTAGACGATTTAAATTATTATAACAACAATTAATTTAATTACATTATGAACAAAACAGAATTGATCGATGCTATGGCAGCAGATGCCGGCATCACAAAAGCGGCAGCTAAAAAAGCATTGGAATCTTTCTTGGGTAACGTTGAAGGTTCTTTGAAAAAAGGTGATCGTGTATCATTGGTCGGCTTCGGATCTTGGTCAGTTTCTAAAAGAAACGCTAGAGAAGGTAGAAACCCTTCAACTGGAAAAACTATCAAAATTGCAGCTAAGAATGTTGTAAAATTCAAAGCTGGTTCAGACTTGGCAAACTCTGTAAACTAATCTGCCAAGAGAATATAATAGCAAAGCGTTTCTTCGGAAACGCTTTTTTTGTGCCTTGTTGCTTGATTTTTATAAGAAATATCTTATTTTAGTTTTGACTAGCACTATTTCTCAAAGCTATGACCGACCTCAAACCAAATAAGGGCAAGTTATTGATTGCCGAACCGGCACTCACCGGCGACGTGTCGTTCAACAGGTCGGTGGTTCTGCTGGCAGAGCATAACGACGAAGGTTCGGTGGGCTTTATCTTGAACAAGCCCCTAGAGTACTTCATTAACGACTTGATCAGCGAAATTTCGATACCCTTTCAGGTATATAATGGTGGGCCCGTTGAGCAAGACAACCTTTATTTTATTCACCGCGTTCCGCATTTGATAGAAAACAGTATTGAAATATCTGACGGTATTTATTGGGGAGGTGATTTTGAAAAAATCATCGACTTGATCAACAAGCAGGTGATTTCTGAACACGACATTCGTTTTTTTCTCGGCTATTCAGGATGGTCTTCGTTACAACTCGACCGTGAACTCTCGTCTAAATCTTGGATCGTGGTTAGAAATGACTACCTAAGCGACATTATCAACAAATCGGCCGATGCCTTTTGGAAAGAAAAGATGCTCGAACTGGGCGGAAGCTATCTATTATGGTCGAACTCACCTGAGAACCCCAGTCTTAACTAGATTTTACTCTTAGGTCAACCTTGCCATTGCGTTAAGCTTACCGACCAACGACTTGGCCTTATCGCTCGTGTAGGTTTTTTTACGGTATTTGGTAATGGGCCGTATGCCCATAATGCTGTTGGTCAGAAAAATTTCATCGGCCTTCTGCAGCTCAAACGGGGAAACCGCACTCTCTTCTAAAACCCAACCTTCGGTCTTCTTGATAATTTCGATAAGTTTCTTACGCACGATACCGTTCAAACAGCCATGTTCTAGCGGGGGTGTCTTAATGGTATTGCCCTTTACCACAAAGATGTTTCCGTTTAAAAACTCGACTATTTGCTTTTGATTATTGATCAACAGACAATTCTGATACCCATTTTCTTCGGCAAAAATGCTTCCGACCACATTAAGGATCTTATTATTGGTCTTCAGGTTCGATAACATATCTGGGTTGATATAAAAATCTTTAAAAAGCTCGACCTCGTAAGCAGTATCGTCAAGCACATAAAACGGACTTGATAAAGGTGAGGTTTCGATCAAAAACGATACGTTATTGGTTTCGGGCAGGTAGAGCCCACCGTCATTTCTAAAAATGGTAAGCCGCACCCTCGCCGCATCCTTTTCAAGTTGATTGGCGCTAATGGTCTCGAGAATCTTTTCCTCCAGGTATTCCATAGTAAACTCCATCGGAATTTCCATTCGTAGAATACGCATCGATGCCATTAACCGAAGGTAATGGTCTTCCCAAAAAATCAATTTCCCATTAATCGATCGCAGCGCTTCGAACAAAGAATCGCCATAACGCAGCCCCCTGTTCTTCGAGCCTAAAAAATTATCGTCATCTGCCAGCAACCGACCGTTGAATTGAACCATAAAAAAAAGCCTTAAAAAATTTAAGGCCCAAAGATACGGTTAATGCTGTAAAGAGACTACTTGGATCCGAGAACCTGTTTTAGGTCTGATACCTGGTTTCTCCAAAGCATTTTAGCTTCTTCGTCTTCGTCTTCTTCGGCAAAATCGGTAATGAACAACGACACATCTTTGGTGATTTCGTCTACAATGATCTTCATTTCGAAGAAAGAGCCATCTTCATTGTCTACCCATGAGAATTTCACGAACTCATCGCTTTTTCTCTTAAGCAATTTGGCCTGCTCTTCGGCACCGTCCCAAATGAAAGTAAAAATTTCGCCTCTAGAGTTTACATTGTCTGCAAACCACTCTGATAGACCTGATGGGGTCGATATATATTGATATAGTAATTGCGGGGAAGCCTGTATTACAAATTCAAGTTCAAATTTTAACTTATCCTCCATTCTCAACGTTTGTTTCTTACGGGCAATATATAGATTTCCTTATGATAAAAAAATAAAACCCAAAGATTATTTTTTATGGTTGTAGTGTTGAAGAACCCGAATTTTACCATTATATTTGCAGCCGTTTTCAAAACAAGAGGCGAGGTAGCTCAGCTGGTTAGAGCGTCGGATTCATAACCCGGAGGCCGAGGGTTCAAGTCCCTCTCTCGCTACAAAAGCAAAGATTTTGTAAATCAACGGATTGTGGTAAGCAATCCGTTTTTTTATGCGCTTATTTTAACGATGCCGCCCCCACTCAATCATCAAAAGGGCTTACTATATGGTGTATGGTAGGCGACGAAACTTGGGTATAAAGCATAGTCGTTTTTATAGAGTTGTGCCCGAGCAATTTTTGGATGACCCTAATATCGGCACCTTTTTCTAAAAGATGGGTAGCATACCTATGCCTTAGGGTATGAGCGGTTATAGGTTGATTGATCTTGGCCTTTTATGTTGTGTATTAAAGGGATTTCTCAATGTCACAGCATTAACACTTTGCGTTTCTCCCTTGCACTTTTTCACTATCTTAGGTCCACAGCCAATAGGAGCACAAACAGGGCACGCTCGCGGAACTCCTGCCAACAAAGGTCAAAACGAACGGCTCAAAGCTCCCACGGCGCCATAAAACCATGTTTTAGCGCCGCTCGCTTTAACCATGGGCGTTGGCTGTAATGTTGAAGAGGACTGCAAATCAATCATTCTAGACATATATAATGCAAGAAGCACTCAAAGATAGATTAGATAAGGTTTTTCAGAATATGAAAGCTAATATGGCTAAAGTAGATTAACTTAGCATGTATAGCAATGAAATATTTGCTGACTTTCCAAGAAGTTTGCCTAAGGATTCTAAGGAAAAGCTAAAAAAAGACAGCACTATTTTAAATAAGGTTGTAAAACAGCTGGATAAAGAACAATTTAATCTACTGACGGAGAAACACTATGAGAAATTAGGGTTATCTAAAGAATCCTATCGATTAATTGAAAATATTAGCTTTTTGCAAACTGTGGAAAAAGATATTACTTCCGTTGATTTTCAACAAGTATTATATCAGCAAGAATTTATATCGTTGTTTTCCTATCTTGAAGGTTACTTTCAGGATGTTCAGAGGATATTGTTTGAAAATGACAGAAGTCTTCTTGCTAATGATGATAAAGTAATTGCGCTAAATAAAATATTGCAAGCAGAATCCTATGACAAATTAATATCAAAAATAATTGATGAAAAGCTGGAGAAGTCTGGATATGAAAAGATATCATCAATTATACAAAAATGGAAAAAAGAACCGTTTAAGATTATTTTAAAACTAAAGAAAAGCGAATTAGAAGCATTAGAAAAGTTCACTTGCATAAGGAATATCATTGTCCACAACAACTCAAAGATTAATACTGACCTAATTAAATATTTGGATAGTGGAAAATATAATGTTGGATTAACTTTTAAGCTTGATTCCGAAATTATGAAAGAATATAAGGATTTGATATTTGAAATAATATTTTCAACATATATGGAAATCTGTTCTCGATACCCAACGATAATTGAAAATGAGGAATAAAACATAGCAGCCAACAAAAAATATACGTAATGCGGGGTGATGCTAATAATTTGAAGCTTATAACAATTATAAAACATTGTATAGGTTTGATAACTTGGAGCTTTGAAATCCCGCACTCCGCATATTCAGACCGTTAGCCTACATATGAGAAACTGCTTACTTTGCGACAAAAATCCAGCTGACGAGACAGGTTCTCACATTGTACCTCATTTTCTAATGAAACGAATTGATAATGAAGTTGGAACTCGAGCTAGAGATAAAGAATTAGGTTTCAGAATAACTCAAGACACAACCGAATCTTATTTTGGGAGTGCTGTTCTACCCGAAAAACTTGAAGAAGTATATGGCGAAGTCACAGATGAAGTAATTGAAAACAATAAGATTGATGGAATTGTGGATAATTATTTCTGTAAAAGATGTGAAAAACGGTTTGGGACTTTCGAAAGTGAATATTCGAAAAGTTTAAATAAAAACACTTCAATAAGTGAAAATTACATTAGTGAAAAAAGACCATTTCTAAGCTTTTTATTTTGGGCATCAATTATTTGGAGGTTGTCTATTCAAGACGATAGCGGATTTAAACTTAAGCTCAAGGAAGAAAATAAATTACGGAGAATACTCGACAAATATTTAGTTTTAGAAATTAACGAATTAACAATTGACAAGTATGATTCGGACTTATCTGATATCGGCTACAAAGTAGTTCGTTCACCAAATTTTTCAGATAAATATAGTACTTGGCTACATTGGTCGCCATATTATGAAAGGCCATATTCTCTAATAATCGATGAGTATCTAATTTTCTTTTATTTCAAGAAAAGCTATTTAAAAGGAATGGTAAAAGAATTTTATGGTTCTGAAAAATTTAAAAATCAGGCTGATTTTAATACACCATTTTCAGAAGAAAAAATTTATGGTATAGCTCACGAAGATTATCAAATTATTTCAGAAAATATCGCACAACTTGGAGCAAGAAAAAGAATTGAAAACCTAAGTTGGAAATTAGATATGATTCACCAACGCTTAGGAGGAAAGGGAAAACAAATGTATCCAGAATATAAAAATGAAATAATGAAAAGAATTGCAAATAGCGAAGAGGTTTTAGCTAAAAAGGGAACAAAAGAGGAATATATTAAAATTATTGTTGATACAATTGATGAACTGAATAATACGTGGGCTAACAAAGAACTGAGGTGAAAAACAAGCTTTTTTAGCTCAATGTTGACACAAAGTTCTCATGATATGGAAGTCCGTTTTTTACTACGCCAAAAGCTTGTTTGAGTAGTTTGTTGCATACGGCGATCAAAGCCAGTTCTTGCTTTTGCCTTTGGCTACCAATCGTTCATAAAGTGCCTTACAGGCCCTATTATATTTACAGGCATTAAAGCTACACATGAACAGTAATTTACGGAGTTTTGGATTACCCATTTTGCTTATTCTTGGCCTTCCCTTGATACTTGAACCGGATTCTCTGATTGTTGGAGTAAGACCGGCATAACTGCATAGTTCACTTGAGGTATCAAAACGTCTAAAACCGTCAGTAAAAACTAAAAGCAATAATGCCGATTTATTACCTATTCCAGGAATTGATTTAAGTAAGGTAAGTTCTTTTGCATTGACCTGCCTTACCTTTTCTTCCAATTCACCTTCAAGTTTTGCAATCTCCTTTTCGGTATGGCGTAATTGTCTTCTTAAAGAATTGACGACCGATTTTGATGGGTTTCCCAAAACCGCTTCTCCATGTAGCTTGTTCTTTAATTGGGTGGTCTGTTTTGTGTAAGTGGCCAGTAAACGGACTATTTGCAGACATTCTTGCTGTGATTTGCTTTCTCCCTTCCATAAATCGGGATTCTGGCTCGATCCATATTCAAAAAGTTGTTTGGCATCACTCTTATCGGTCTTCACCTTACTGAGTCGCATCTGTATAAAGCGTTTTACCTTCAAGGGATTCTCCACTGAAACCGCCCTGCCATTTTCCAGAAGGAAATATGCAAGCTTGTAATGATAATAGCCCGTGGCTTCCATTACAAATTGCGAATGTACTCCACTAAGTTTCATCAGCTTTTTAAAACCTGAGTAACTGTTCTTGATTTGATAAAAAGTGTTTCCGTCATAAACATCCAAGGTATCCTTACTAACATCGACACCTACAAAATCTTTATTTTTAACCATAGATAAATGAATTGGAAAGAAAAAGCTACTGGGTATTCCACAACTTGAAAGCGAGATCTAGGTCTCATAGAACTGAACGAATTCAAAGTAGTAAAGCGTAGGGATTATCAATGTTGACGAAATCTAGGTTTCTCGGTGTATATTAACCTTATTCTACGCTTTTTTCTTTCTGGTTTATTGCATTAAAATAACTAGAATCAAACTTAAGACGTGTATAGCTCATTGCGGCTGAATTCCTAATCGGAATTCATTGCAATTTGCTATCTTTCGGTAACGGCGGAAAATCATAGCTGATTTCCCGCAACGACCCATACACAAGACCGTTGGGCATAATTTAAATCAAATGGACTTGATCCTTGAAAACCTCCAGCAATCAGAGGGTTCTTTTTGTGAAAAGCTAAATCAGGACGGAGATTTTGACCAAAGACTGTTTGCAGAATTAATACTACATATTGACGGACTTAATTCTCGGGACTTGACCGAAACTGAGCGATTGCGGACAAGTTCCAAACTGTGGGAATTGGCCTATCGAATTCAATCTAGTCTTGGATATAATTACAATCAGAACGATATCTTTAAAATTGTGAATATGGATGGAGAAAAACTGGTTGAAATTGGACAGGTTCTTGAATATATCTGTAAGTCATTTTCAGAAGGCAAACAGTTTGACATGGATTTTATTCATGAAATGACTAAATAAAAACTATGCCCAACACCGGCTATAATTCATTGCTAGATTCTGACCAACTTTAAAACTATTAACCATTAACAGGGCCCGATTTCTAACCGACAATTTTCTACGGAAATCGCCGCAACGAAATCATAGCCCAACCGTTGGCAGAAATGTACCTTTGGTAACGCGAGCAGCGCGTTCGCAAGACTGCAAACGCTCCCGTGCCCGCTCATACCTGCCAACGCCCATGCATACGCCTTTTGCGTTTCTCCCTTGCACTTTTTCACTATCTTAGGTCCATAACCCATACGAGCACAGACAGGGCGCGCTCGCGGAACTTCGGCCAGCAAAAGTCAAAACACTCCCGAGGCGCCATAAAACCATGATTTAGGGCCACTCGCTTTAACCAGGGGCGTTGGGCATAATTTGAAGAAATATAAAAAAAATGAAAGCAGCCGTATTTGAGGAATTTAAAGGAAAAATTCAAATAAATAATGTCTCCTATCCAACACCAAAAAGTCACGGAGTAGTAATAAAAATTAAAGCAACAGGTATGTGTTTAAGCGATTGGCACGCTTGGCAAGGACACGATAGTGATATAATATTACCTCACGTTCCGGGACACGAATTAGCAGGAGAAATTGTGGAAATTGGAAAGGATATTAAAAATTTTAAAATAGGTGACCGTGTTACAGTTCCTTTTGTAGGTGGATGTGGTAGTTGCTATCAATGTCATTCTGGAAACCACCAAGTTTGTGACAATCAATCACAGCCTGGATTTACACATTGGGGTTCATTTGCAGAATATATGGCCTTAAATCACGCAGATTTAAACCTTGTGAAGTTACCCGATGAAATAACATATGAAACTGCCTGTATACTTGGATGCAGATTTATAACTTCATTTAGAGCTGTTGTTGAACAAGGAGGGTTAAAAGGTGGTGAATTTGTTGCAGTACACGGTTGTGGTGGTGTTGGCTTATCTGCTATTATGATAGCAAATGCTTTAGGTGCACAAGTAATTGCAGTAGATATAAATGATAAAACCTTAAATCTAGCAAAGGAACTTGGTGCCATAGAAACAATTAATAGTAAAAATTCAAAAGATATAATTGGAGAAATAAAGGAATTAACTAAAGGAGGTGCTCACGTTTCTCTAGATGCTTTAGGTCATCAAGAAACTTGCTTTAACTCAATTTCTAATCTTCGAAAAAGAGGAAAACATATACAAGTTGGCTTAATGGCTGGTTCTCATAAACATCCACAAATACCAATGGATAAAGTAATTGCTGATGAACTTGAAATATTAGGAAGTCACGGTATGCAAGCATACAAATACCACGAAATTTTAGAAATGATAAAAACAGGAAAACTAACTCCTGATAAACTTTTAGAGAAAACTATTTCACTTGAAGAAAGTATAGAGATATTACCTGAAATGAATAAGTTTAAAAGCAGTGGTGTAACTGTAATTAACTCATTTTAATAAAAACTATGCCCAACAATGGCTATAAGTAATTGCTTGTTCTCGCCTACTTCTGAAAATCCTTTCGGATTTTCAGTTTGGTGCGTACTTGCAAAGTTAAGTGCTAACCCACGCAACTACTCATAGGTACTGTGTCTAAAAACAAGTTTTTTCCTTAAAATTTTAGGAAACGAGTTGATTTATCAAATTGTTATCCTGTGCAGCAATGGCTTCATGCTTTTGCTGCTTTTTTGTTTCATAGGCCGCATCATAGACTTCTTCATTTTTCCATAAGGTGTACATCAATATCAATAACTTTCTCTGAACGGCTATCAAGGCAACCAAAGGTTTTGCTTTGTTGGGCTTCAGCCTGTTATAGAATCGTTTCAACGTCGGGTTGCAGCGTACACAGGTCATCGATGGCATGTGCAGGACCGCCCTGATATGGCTGTTCCCCTTTTTACTGATGACTGTCTTTCCCTTGAAATTGCCGGATTCACGCAATACGACATCGTAGCCTGCATAACTTGTCAATTGTTTTGCATTGGTCATCGACTCAAAGCCCAATGTCTCTCCTACCACTGTTGCTGCCGATATAAAAGAGATCCCAGGTATGCTCATTATAAAACCGATCTTTCTTTCCAGTGCTTCGTTCTTTGATACGATCTCTTTCATCTCCGCCTCTATCATTTCTATTTGGCCGTTGAGAAGCTTGAGTCGGTCCCTGTGCCGTTTTACGGCCTTGGTACTACCATGGACACCCGAATCGATGGCCCCTTGACGGTTGGTCTCCGTAACCCTGTCCTTTAACAAGGAACTGCGCTCCCTGCTCAATGCCTTTAGCTCCTGTAATTCTTCACTGGGCGGCCGCCAAGGACGAATACTTCTTTCAATACCCAGCATACTGAGCATTTTGCTGTCCAGGGCGTCCGTTTTCGAACGCTGGTCCAGACTCTGGGCATAGCGCTTTACCCGACCGGACTGCATTACACAGACCGTATAGCCATGTGAGTACAGATAATGGGCGATACCCTGGTGGTATACTCCCGTGGCCTCCATGACGACAACTAGCTCAACAGGGCCATCAACCGATCTCTTCAACCATTTTAAAAGTTCCCTGTAACCCGATAGGTCATTGGGCACATCAGGATGTGACATGAATTCCTTCTCCAGCTTATCCGTTAGGAACCCGAGGGATAAGGATAAACTCAATTTGGAAACATCGATGCCCAGACTTTGTTTCAACCGTTTTGCCATAACATCATTTTTTAGGCTACAATCCTCTTTGCCATCCTTGCTCGCATTTGATTCGGCCTCCATGAACAGGGCCTAGGTACTGTCCGGATTCCAAGAAGATTATAGAAGGGCGGGATTTCTATGAAACGATATCATTGGATGTATCTAGCCGAGACCTCTCTGTCCCTTCTATTCTAGCTCTTATTAATAATTGGGAAACTACTATATTTATCAATAATTGATTATTTGCCCCTAAACATACGAGCCGAGACCGTTGGCAGAAATGTACCTTCGGTAACGCGTGCAGCACGTTCGCAAGAATGCAAACGCTCCCGTGCCCGCTCATCCCTGCCAACGCCCATGCATACGCCTTTTGCGTTTCTCCCTTGCACTTTTTCATTATCTTAGGTCCACAGTCCATAGGAGCACAGACAGGGCACGCTCGCGGAACTCCTGCCAACAAAGGTCAAAACGAACGGCTCAAAGCTCCCGCGGCGACATAAAACTTTGTTTTAGCGCCGCTCGCTTTAACCATGGGCGTTATGTGTAACCTTGAAAAACAAACCGAGTAAATGAATGAATAATTCAGAAAAAAATATATTCGAGAGATTAATAAGTGGTGAATCTGTTCCATTCAATGACCCAGACTATTCTCAAATCGGAACTGCTGTTAACGAAACAAAAAAACTGCTTGTTAAGCTCAATAATGAGGTGGATGATAAAGAAATCCGAAAATTATTGAGCCAAATTATTGACCAAAGAATTGATGAAAGCACGACAGTATTTACACCATTTTTCACCAATTACGGAAAGAATATAAAACTTGGCAAAAACATATTCATAAACCACGCTTGTTCTTTTTTAGATTTGGGTGGCATAACCATAGATGACAATGTAATGATTGCCCCTAGAGTAAATTTGACTTCTGAGAGTCATCCAATTTCAGTAATTAACAGAAAGACATTAACTGTTGGACATATTCACATAAAACAAAATGCTTGGATTGGAGTAAATGCGACAATTTTTCCAGGCGTTACAATTGGAGAAAATTCAGTTGTAGCTGCAGGTGCGGTTGTTCATCAAGACGTGCCTAATAACACAATTGTTGGTGGCATACCAGCGAAAGTAATCAAGCAAATAGATTAGACGTGAGACTTTTAATAATTATACTAGCAATTTTAAGTTGCACTAATATTTCTTCAAAAAGTGGAAATATGGAAAAAACAACTATTGAAGATGAAAAAATGAACACAAACCAATCTACAGAGATTTCAATAATAGTTGGCGACACAAACTATAAAACAACTTTAGCAAACAATGAGCCTGCTAGAGAATTTTTAGAAATGTTACCGTTAACCTTAAAAATGAAAGACCTGAACAGTAATGAAAAGTATTTCAATATTTCAAAGAACCTATCGACAGAAACCATAGACGTAAATTCGATTGAATCGGGAGATTTAATGTTATGGCAATCAAATACTATTGTTCTCTTTTACAAAGATTTTAAAACTTCTTATCGCTACTCGAAAATTGGAAAAATTCAAAACCCAAATGGACTTATGAAAGCATTGGGTAAAGGAGATGTTGAAGTGGAATTTAAAAAAGTTAAATAAAAGGCTACACACAACAATGGCTATAAGTAATTGCTTGTTCTCGCCTACTCCTGAAAATCCTCGCGGATTTTCAGTTTGGTGTGTACTTGCAAAGTTAAGTGTTAACCCACGCAGCTACTCATAGCCGAGACGTTGGCAGAAATGTACCTTCGGTAACGCGTGCAGCACGTTGGCAACAAGCTGAAAAAACAAACATTATTACCAATTTGGTAACTTTTTTATTATATTTGCGACAAACAAGTATAATGTGAGAGTAATAGCGAAACGAACTTTACGAGACTTTTGGGAGAAACACGCTGACTGTGAAGAACAATTAAAGTCTTGGTTTAGAGAAACTGAAAAATCCGAATGGAAAAATATAAATGAATTAAAAAACGATTATCCGAGTGCAAGTATTTTAAAAGACAATCGAATTGTTTACAATATTAAAGGCAACAACTACCGATTAATTGTAAAATTCAACTTTGAATTTCAAATATGCTGGATAAGATTCATCGGAACTCACGCAGAATATGATAAAATAGACGCAAATAATATCTGATTATGAAAATAACACCAATTAGAAACGAAAAAGACTATCAAAAGGCACTCGACAGACTTGAGGACATTTTTGACGCAAAAAAAGGAACTGACGAGGGAGATGAATTAGAAATTCTTTCAATCTTAATTGACAGATATGAAAATGAGAACTCTCCAATTGGAATGCCTGACCCAATTGAGGCAATCAAATTCCGAATGGAACAAATGGGAATGAAACAAAAGGATTTAGCCGAAGTTGTTGGATTTAAAAGTAGAGTAAGCGAAATTTTAAGTAAAAAACGTAAACTAACTTTAGGAATGATAAGAAAATTAAATTCAACTCTTCACATTCCAACTGAAGTCTTAGTACAAGATTATTAATAAAAAAAGCCAGTTGCCAACAATGGCTATAAGTAATTGCTTGTTCTCGCTACTTCCGAAAATCCTCGCGGATTTTCAGTTTTGTGCGTACTTGCAAAGTTAATCGCTAAACCACGCAACTACTCATAACCGAGACGTTGGCAGAAATGTACCTTCGGTAACGCGTGCAGCACGTTCGCAAGAATGCAAACGCTCCCGTGCCCGCTCATCCCTGCCAACGCCCATGCATACGCCTTTTGCGTTTCTCCCTTGCACTTTTTCACTATCTTAGGTCCACAGCCCATACGAGCGCGAACAGGGCACGCTCGCGGAACTCCTGCCAACAAAGGTCAAAACGAACGGCTCAAAGCTCCCGCGGCGACATAAAACTTTGTTTTAGCGCCGCTCGCTTTAACCATGGGCGTTAGCAAACATATGCCAAAATCAATCGGAATATTAATTTCGCTCTCAATATCCCTTTTATTTTCCTGTAAAAGCGAACCGATTAGGCCATTTGAATTTTCAGTAAACGACTATAATTATGCAAGTGCTTATTCAATGGCTTACAAATTGACAGAAAGGGAATTAACAATTACATTCAGAGGGGAATTGGAGGGGGAAAGTGATAGTCTTCTATTCTCGACCTCTGACTTGCCAAAATCAAAAATAAGAAGGATTTCATCTATAAAATTGGACAGCCTAAATGATATTTACATGAACAACTGTGTTTCGGATGGGGATGTAAAAATGGTCGGACTTAAAAAGGATTCTGTTATAAAATTCGTTCAATTGAATAACTACTATCATCCGGAATTAAGTCCTGTTTTTGAAATGATTAATGAATTAGTTCCCGATAAATTCAAAATGTATCACGACAAAAAAGACTTAAAAGAAAAAATGAAGAATTGTGACAGCTTCAACATAATAAGGAATAGAGAAGAAATTGGAAAATAAATACGTTTGCTAACATTGTGTATAATTAATTGTGGGCGGAATTTCCAACTGGAAATTCCTGCAATCAATTATATTTACTTCAGGCGGACAGTTTCCGGTGGAAATGTATGCAACTAATTATACACGAACCGTTGGCAGAAATGTACCTTCGGTAACGCGTGCAGCACGTTCGCAAGAATGCAAACGCTCCCGTGCCCGCTCATCCCTGCCAACGCCCATGCATACGCCTTTTGCGTTTCTCCCTTGCACTTTTTCACTATCTTAGGTCCATAGCCCATACGAGCGCGAACAGGGCACGCTCGCGGAACTCCTGCCAACAAAGGTCAAAACGAACGGCTCAAAGCTCCCGCGGCGACATAAAACTTTGTTTTAGCGCCGCTCGCTTTAACCATGGGCGTTATGTGCAAATTGAAAAAAAACTATGTGGATTAGATATCATTTAAAATGTCATAATTGTAAAAAAGTAACTAATCTTAGATTACATCTACTATCAAGAGAAAAACAAGATATAAAATTTAATTGTCCTAATTCTGATTGTCAAACAGCTCTTGAAGCTAGATTGGACATTGATTATGAGAAATTTCAGAGCTATACAATGGACGTTCCTAATGCAAGTTTTCAAGGATTTCATCAGAATTTTTTAGAATCTTTGGATTTCAAAGTTTTACGTGGAGAACAAGCTGAGGGAGATTTCGAATCAGGAGATTTCTTTTTAGAATATTCCGACAAGTTACCTGTTAAAAAAGCAGGTACAGAACCTCATAATAAATTTATGGCTACAGTACGTGACCCTAAAAATGTTATTGAATCAGGGCAAAGAGATAATATTCGAACTTTATATGATAATGATAAATGGAATGAACTTAAAGACTTAGTTACTGCATACCAAATCTTTAATAAGAAAAACATTGAAACAATAAGTAATCGATTAAAGAAAGAATGCGTTTTACTTCAAGGAAAGGAGTTTGATTTCCAAACTGACTTGGGTTTTGTGAATGCATATTTCTTTATTTTAAACCATTTTTTATTCCCTTGGATTGATTACGATAAACATTCAGATTTTATACAATATTTATTTGACACACTATTTAAAGAAAGTGCCTTTAAAAATCTACAATTAAATGAGGTCGCAGATTATTACACTAATGATTCTTTTTTACAAAACTTCAATCACGAATGCTCGTCACTAATTAATGAGTTTATTGATTTGAGGTTTAATTTCGTATATACTTTCCAAGACATTGATTTTAAAGAAAAAAATATTTCTATAATTAATTTCACCAAATTGAAATCATTTTACACAGATTGCTTTGAGTTTTTAGGAAGATATAGCGTAATTCCAATAAAATTTATGAACTATGTAGAGAGAGGAGATATAACAAATATGCCCTCAGGAATACCAAGAAATGTAAACAATCCAGATGATTTTGAAAATCTTAGTAATGGTAGTAAAATGGAAATATTTAACCAATATTCCACTGGAGAAGTATTAGAAATATTTGAGAATAGATTTGATTCAAAATTAAGAAATGGAATTAATCACTTTAAAGCAAAACTTGATAGCAAGTCACAAATCATTTCTTATTATCCAATTACAAAAAGACCTAATGAAGAATATCAAATTAGCTATAGTGAATTTTTATTGAAAAGTTTGAATATTTTTGAAAGTGTTCTAAGACTGAATCAGTTTATAAAAATGTTCCACTATTACAATAGAGATAGAAAATCTGCACATAACAATGTATAACCGCAATTTATTCACGAATTTTTATTTTTTAAGGAGTTCATCGGTCGCTGCGCTTGGTCGGCGGATTCGACTACGTCCGAATCCACTCGGAATTGCTAACGTCTGTGCTAAACCGAAAAATTTGCGTACTTTAACCCGTAACTGACGGTTATACGAGACCGTTGGCAGAAATGTACCTTCGGTAACGCGAGCAGCACGTTCGCAAGAATGCAAACGCTCCCGTGCCCGCTCATCCCTGCCAACGCCCATGCATACGCCTTTTGCGTTTCTCCCTTGCACTTTTTCACTATCTTAGGTCCATAACCCATACGAGCAGAGACAGGACACGCTCGCGGAACTCCTATCAACAAAGGTCAAAACGAATGGCTCAAAGCTCCCGCGGCGACATAAAACCATGTTTTAGCGCCGCTCACTTTAACCATGGGCGTTAGTGGCAAGCTGAAAAATCGACCTCCAATAAAAAGAATGACAAAAAACTTTTACCTGATTTTATTTCTTTTTACTTCAGTCCTATTGTTAGGTTTCTATTTCACATCTGAAATAAAAGACTTTTTGTTGGCTCACTTAGGTCATTTAGGAATAATGCTCGTATCCGGACTACTCTTAGTTGCACCGAATAAAGGAAAGCTCCCTAAAAAACAATCTTCATCATTCATGGTAGACCACATTTTTGGAGTAATAACCGGAACTTTAGGACTTCTATGTTTAGGTAATTTTATTCCAGTCCTTGCAACTAAATTAGCTGGAATTGAAATGTCAAGATTTACAAAATCTGCTGAATTTAATCGAATTTTAATCATCGTAATTTCAATTTCAATCTTTGAAGAAATTCTCTTTCGTAGGATTTTAGCCCAGAAGATTAATAATTCGTTAGGATTTAAAAAGGCGATTTGGATTTCCGCATTGATTTTTGGATTGGTACATATTTATTCAGATACTGGAATTTTAAACGCCTCTATTGCAGGTGGAATATTCGCATACATCTATCTCAAGACAAATAACATTTACTTGAGTATCTCAGCTCATTTAAGTTATAATCTGACAACGTATTTCCTAACACCTGTATTTATAAAAAACTTTGATGGTATAAATAAATATTCGATAATAGTTTCGTTTATCATAACTGGAGTAATACTAATTTTTGGAATGACAAGAATTTTAAATAAAAAAGCCAATGGGTAACAATGGACATAACTCATTGCAGAGAATTGGTCGTTGGGCTATATCGGCAGCCACAAACTGTTTACAAACCTGAAAATTCATGACCCTTTTATCCTAACGAAATCATACACTAGAACGTTGGCAGAAATGTACCTTCGGTAACGCGTGCAGCACGTTCGCAAGACTGCAAATGCTCCCGTGCCCGCTCATCCCTGCCAACGCCCATACATACGCCTTTTGCGTTTCTCCCTTGCACTTTTTCACTATCTTAGGTCCATAACCCATACGAGCACAAACAGGGCACGCTCGCGGAACTCCCTGCCAACAAAGGTCAAAACGAACGGCTCAAAGTTCCCGCGGCGACATAAAACTTTGTTTTAGCGCCGCGCGCTTTAACCATGGGCGTTGTAATGCATTAAAACCAACCTGGAATTGATAAACCAAATCCTATTAAAGGACTCGATTGAATTCAACGGAACTATATCTGAACTGAAAGAAAAGATAAGGTTGAAAAGAGAGCGTAATTTTGAGTTGGAATGGATTGGCGAAAATAATTTTAAATTTCTGTCAAAATTTTCACTTGGAACTTTAATAGTTGACGGATTTCCTGGAGCAACTGATGGAATTAAGGGCTATGGAAAATTGATTGAAACTGTAAATGGTAATACTCGAATTGAACTGAAAACAAAAATGCGGATTGAATTATATTTTGCTCTATTCGTTTTCGTGTTTATCTTCTTTTGTGGCTATATGGCTGGCGAAAATTTTCCAATTTGGATTTATTTATTACTTCCTGTATCGCTTTTATGGTTTTGGTTTATTTTTAGAATGCAGGAAAAGAAACTATTTGAACAATTAAAAAAATATATTAACGGAATAAAATAGCCCATTACAACACTGGCTATAATCCATTGCTTGTTTTTAGTTAATTGAAAATTTCCAACTTTTAACAACCTATGATTCCTACTCGGAAAATCCTGCGGATTTTACTCGCAACGAAATCATAACCTTACCGTTGGCAGAAATGTACCTTCGATAACGCGTGCAGCACGTTCGCAAGAATGCAAACGCTCCCGTGCCCTCTCATACCTGCCAACGCCCATGCATACGCCTTTTGCGTTTCTCCCTTGCACTTTTTCACTATCTTAGGTCCACAGCCCATACGAGCGCAGACAGGGCACGCTCGCGGAACTCCTGCCAACAAAGGTCAAAACGAACGGCTCAAAGCTCCCGCGGCGTCATAAAACCGTGTTTTAGCGCCGCTCGCTTTAACCATGGGCGTTGTGTGTAATTTGAATAAACTTAAAGAACTAGCATTTCAATCAAAGACAAAGTGAGCATATTCTCTTATCATTTAATCAGACTTCCATTTTTTGAAGCAGTAAGGAGAATATTCTCAAGTCCAATTTCCAAAGACACTAAAGGACTTGTCCATTCCGAGTATATGACCGCAATGACCTTAGGGTCTCCAATATTCTCGACTTCACGAGTTTTGGTAGGACAAGTAGTTGTTTTTATGCAATGGGAAAATGAAAATGCGCTTGAAAACTATTTGGAACAGGACAGTTTTGGAAAAACTTTAGCAAGAGGTTGGCATGTGCGTTTATCTTTTATCAGAGAATGGGGAAAGTTTAGCGGATTTAAAATACCAATTGATAAAGACCAATTAGAAAGTCCAAATTCTCCTGTTGTTGCCGTTACCATTGCAAGAATGAAACCTTCGGCAGTTCCTAGATTTATACATTGGGGCAGACCCGTTGAGAAGCTTGTTAGAGACCACCCAGGAACAACCCTCTCGTTAGCCTCAGTTAAGTTCCCTAACACAGTCTCGACCTTTTCAATTTGGAAATCTGAAAAAGAAATGACCGATATGGTGCATGGTCATAGTAAAGTGGAAAAACCGAAAAGGCATTCTAGCGCAATGCAGGAAAGGGAAAGAAAAGACTTTCATTTTGAGTTTACCACACTTCGATTTAAGCCTTTAGCGGAGTTTGGACAATGGAAAGGTCAATCGAATTTTATTCCAAAAAAATAAACCTTGTTTGTGGAGATGGGAATAGCTAGGAAAAATCAAAGCATTCAGGATTGGATTACTCAACAATGGGTTATACTGTTTGGACAAAGAATTGACCATAAAAAACACCAATGGCTTTTAGGCCCATTTGGAGGAACAAAAGGAATCGGGATAAAATTCGTTGAGCAGTTAGCTAAAGATGAGAGTTTAGTAATTGATAGACAAAGAAAAAATCAAGGACTACTTGATTCAATTCTAAATCTCGGACTGCCAGAAACTGAACTCAAAAAACTGTCTCCAAACGTAATTGACTTCTATGAAAACACATCAAACTATAATCTGCTCCTAAAGGCAAAATGGAACCCAT
The DNA here is from genome assembly GCF_003687485.1 of Euzebyella marina. Lineage (GTDB taxonomy): Bacteria > Bacteroidota > Bacteroidia > Flavobacteriales > Flavobacteriaceae > Euzebyella > Euzebyella marina. The sequence goes on from NZ_CP032050.1 coordinate 3,187,297, forward strand.
TTTTCAAAATTTTCGGAACTCTAGTAAAATGTGTTTTCAGTAGGAGAATTGAGCAACTTAATGTCCCTATTAGAAACTTAGAAGATGGCTCAGGACTAACCAATGAAATAATAAAATTAGTCGATTCAGAATCAGACGAAATTAAAAGGACAATTTGGTTAAGAACATTTAAATCGACAGGTCAAATTGTATACTCAGGAGTTTATGAGACATGCTCTTTACCGAATACACAGATTTGCATCAAAGCTATATTTCCTTTACCAAATGGAAATGCTACGGTAATTTTAACTCCTAGTGTAGGCAAAAATGGAGAACTCATTTTAGATTCTTCTGGACAAAGAATCGGAGATAGTGGATTTTACTTTTTGCTTAAGGATTCTAAAGGACAATTATGGAGTAAATTTATCAAATCCTTCAAAGACAAATTGGTCGTAAGTAGTGAAAATGATAGAATTACAGCCTTACAAACTTTAACCTTGTGGAATTTGAAAGTTCTTGAATTTGAATATAAAATAAAAAAATAACACACAACAAAACCTATAAGCAATAGTGCCCTGCGGGACCCAACTGCTTATGGTTAAACAGATAGCTTTAATATAATGCCAGATGTGAGTTTTTTAAATAAATGGAATAAGCTAGAATTACTTACAGCTCTTTCTAGTTCTAGAGACAAATTTAAATTAGACTCAAAATCAACCGAATTTTTATTTGATATTGGATTGCCCAATGGTGTCCTAGAATTAAGTTTCGATTATCTGACGGAGGATTTGGAAACTGTAAACGAAACTTGGGAAATTGGAGATGCAGAATTTGACAAGTTCGTAAATATCGGATTTAATGGTTCTGGCGACCCAGTTGTGATTAACACTGAGAATGGAGAAATTGTGTATCTAAATCACGACGACGGATTTAAGGAAATATACATAAACGCCGATATTGAGAAGTTCGCTCGTTGCGCAATTGAAATAATTGAATTTCAAGATAATCTGAAAAAAATAAAACCAGAGTCTTACTATCCAACCGAATTTTCAGACGAGGATTTAATAAAATTAAAAAATACTCTGACCCAAATCGATAATAGAATATTTAAAAATGATACTCATTGGAATTACACAGTTGAATATTGGATTTGGGAAAGAGAAGATGAAAGAAAAAAGTACTAAAGCTAACAACGGCTCAAATCCATTGCTCGCTAAAGGCTAAACCAAGAAACAGTATATTTAATTTGGCTCAATTCCTACTCCGAAAATCCTATTGATTTTCATCGCAAAGGAATCATAGTCAAACCATTGGTATCAACATACCCTCGATTAAGCGAGCAGCACGTTCGTAAGAATGCAAACGCTCCCGTGCCCGCTCATCCCTGCCAACGCCCATGCATACGCCTTTTGCGTTTCTCCCTTGCTCTTTTTCACTATCTTAGGTCCATAGCCCATACGAGCACAAACGGGGCACGCTCGCGGAACTTCTGCCAACAAAGGTCAAAACAAACGACTCAATGCTCCCGCGGCGAAATAAAACCGTGTTTTAGCGCCGCTCGCTTTAATCATGGGCGTTGTAGCACATTTCAAGAAACTACGAACAATAAAGATTGAGATTTACATTTTGGATACTTTTTCGCCAATTTGTTTATATGCCTTTTTCATTTCCTTTTCAAACATTGGCCAAAATTTTGAATATTGATTTTTGATTGTATCATCACCATTGATAGGTTTCATAACACGATTAGCTTTTTCTAAATAGCTTATGTAGTTACCCCAATATTGTTCTTTAGATTTTGAATATCCAGTTTCTGATTTTGGGTCTGGTTTATATATCAATCTTCTTTTTGCACCTTTATAACTAAACCTTTTATAAAGTCTTTCCTCAAAAAGATTATGACTTTTATTCTCTGGTTTTGTAGCGAAATGAACACCTCTTCGAAAAGCTCTTTTCATACTTCTGTAGAATTTTGAAAAGCCAACAGTTTTTACTCTAACTTTTTTGCCATCATATTGAAAACCTAAATATTCAAGTTGTTTATTTGGAACAACTACATTCTTTTCGTTTACAATTCCACCGACAAATTCGCCTTTAATATTTTCATATCGATAAATATTTGTTTTTTCAGGTTGTATGTCAAGCTTTGCTAAATCCTCAATGGATTTGCGAATTAAATTGTTAAAATAATCTTCATTTTTTTGGTCACAAACTATAATTAAATCATCGCTATATCTTTGGTAGTAAGCATTTTTTTGTTGGGTCTCGTTAAATACCAACTCATCAAAATCAAGCATATAAATATTTGCAAGAGTTGCACTCATTGGAGTTCCTTGAGGAATTCCTTTCAAATCACAATTTTCTCGACATCTTTTATGTTGATGACTACAACTTTTTTCAACTCTTATCAAATTCGTTGCTTCTCTGAAAAAATCTTCTTTTGAGCAATATGTAACAACTCTTTCTCTTTTTAAATTCCAAATATGCTTGACCCTTTTGTAACGTAATTTCGTTTTCTTATCATCATTTTCGATTCCACGTTCGACTATAAGTCTATTTTGGAACTTACTAAATAAATCTAATTCATTAACATACCTCTTTGAAATTAAGCTTTTATATACATTATAATGGTCTTCAGGCAAGCTATTAGATTTTAAAACACGTTTCCATTGTTTATGCAAAATTCTATGGTCAAGATTGTCAAAAAATGATGTAACATCAGCTACTATCATCGACAACTTACGATGCTTGTTTTCTTCAATAAACTTAAATGTTTCAAAAGCGAACTCGATGTTACTTTTATTACCTTTCTTGCCTTCAACAATAGGAATTTTTCGATAAGCTACTGCGCTAACGCCATAGTCTTCATTTTCAAGATAATTCTCATAAGCTTCAGTTAAATTATGACTGTAATAACTATAAACAATAGAATCAAGATGTGAGGCGTAAAATATTGGACGTTCTTTTGGTTTTTGTACTGACCTTTGTCTTTTCTTGAACTTATTTTTTGGAGCTTCCTTGTTTGGTCTATACTTACGCTGATAAATTTTCTTATGAAGTAAAGGTGTGAATTTATGATTGGCGATTTTATCAGGATTTGTGACATATTCTATTACCCAACCTTTATCCTTTTTTTTGGTTAGTGGTTTACCTATGTGTGGATACTTTTTAAATTTTAGCCAATCTGGAATCATAAAATAAAAAAAGGGCTGGTCGTGGCCTGCTTTATGATGGTACAATCCTTATGCTACTTTACAGCGTTTAAACCTAGGTAGCGCCACTCATCGTTAGAATTAAATTCGTATCTTTAATACTTATAACTATGTTACAAACATCTCAAATAGAACTCAAGTCATCCCTTGACCTTGTACAGGGCTTACGCTTTCTTGTTACAGATTGCGCCTGCATTTGGTTTTCTGGAATGCGTCTTCACACGTCAGCCAATTCCTGCGCGTGATACACCGAAGTGCATTGATAATAAAACGTGACCATCAGCTGTGTTCCCAGCCCAATAATGTCTTTCCTTATATCAAAAATAATACCAATTCCTTTTTGTCAGTAAATTTACATGGTTATTAGTGTTTTTATCCGTTAAAAAATAACAACTGAAAGAATGTCAGCTATTTACGAACTGAATTCGGACAAAAAACGTGCTACAACAATGTGTATAATTCATTGCTAGAAAAGGCTTACTTACAATAATTCCTGCGGAATTTTCAGCTCGCTGTGTACTTGCAAAAGTCCGTGCTAACCCACGCAACTGTTCATTGCCGAGACCGTTGGTATAAATGTACCTTCGTTAACGCGAGCAGAACGTTCGCAAAAATGCAAACGCTCCCGTGCCCGCTCATCTTCTTCAACTTCATTTTCATTTTTTCCTACGGGTTTCAAATATGGTAAATCTGAGTGGCATGGCCCTATAAACCGCCTACGGAATTTCTATTATTAAAGTTCAATGCCAACGGTAGGCTCATAGAAAGGATTCCACCGCCGATTTAAAACCGATAATAGGGGTACGATTTCGCTGTGTAGTTGTACTGACAATCAATGTGCCGATGATTGCCCTTTGGTAGTACGATTAAAAGCAATGAAATTTTTAAATTAGTGCCTGACAACTCTTCTTTGCCTAATCTCTAATTCATTTATACACCTTCAAACTATAATGGTTATAGTCAAAACCAACCAAAATCCATTTTGAAGAATGAACAAAAAGCTTTATTTGGTCTATCCGAAAAGTGCAGAATCGGGCACTATTGAAACGCTTCCCAACACCGAGGGAATGAATCTCATAGACGAAGACGAATTCCTAAAACTGCAGAAATACTTTAATGGTTCCGAAAAAGTATGCATTACCTCTGAAGCATCTTTAGAAACGGTCTTGAAAACCCTAAAAGATCCGATTAAAAAAGAAGGAATCATGGCGATGAAAGAAAAGCAACTGTTTCGCAGTTTGCTAAAAGAAATGTACCCTGCTTTTGAATACTATCCAGTTTCCTTTGATGATATCGAAACCTTAAAAATACCCTCAAAGAAGATTATTAAGCCTATCAAAGGGTGTTTCGGAACGGCCGTTAAAACCATCGACGAACATAGCGACCTCGGCAAGGTATCGAAAGAGATAAAGTCAGAAATCGAGAAAAATTCGGCCGTACTTTCCAACAGTGTACTTTCCCAAAGTGAATTTATGGTAGAAGATTATATTGAAGGTGACGAATATGCGGTAGATATGTTCTACGACTCCAAGGGCAGGCCCCATATCGTAAATATCTATTTTCACCCCATACCCAAGCATACTGAATACCTACATATGATTTACTATACCAGTAAATCGGTGTTTGAAACAATATTTGAAAAAGCCATTACTTTCTTTAATAGACTGAACGAAGAACTTCAATTAAAAAACGTGACCTTGCATTCAGAGTTTCGTTTTTCAGATGATTTGGTTCCTATAGAAATCAATGCCATGCGTTTTGGCGGAATGGGTCTAGGCAACATGATATACCACGGTCTTCAGGTGAATCCGTACCAACATTTTATCGAGGAGAAGAGTCCTGATTGGAAGAAAATCTGGCAGCAACATCCTACGACCAATTTTGTATTTTTTATCGCTTACAATGGCACACAAATAAACAAAGACCTTCAACGCCCTAACCTAAAAAAGCTAGAAAGCAGGTTTACCAAAATTCTCAACAAAAGTATTTTTGATTATCAAAAACAACTTGCTTTTGGCACCTTTACCCTAGATGAGGATAACGATAACATTGAAAGGCTACTACAGATTGACTTTAACGATTATTACGAGGATATCGTTAGTAATTAGCTGAAATCAAAAACCACACATGCCATATGAACACCTTTGATATGGGCAGTTACTGTCAAAAAGCTAATTTTTAATGGTAGCTACATTGTATCTTTAGATAGATTAAAATAAATCTCTCTTATGGGCAAAATCAAGGTATTGGCATTTTCCATTTCATTGGACGGTTTTGGTGCAGGGCCGAAACAAAGTCAAGAAAACCCTTTGGGCATTAGGGGCCATGAGCTGCACACCTGGATGCACCCTACCAAAATGTTCCATAAAATGATGGGCAAGCCGGGAGGAACTGAAGGAATTGATAATGATTTCGCCGAAAAATCAATGGAAAATATCGGGGCCTGGGTCATGGGGCGTAATATGTTCGGCCCCATTCGCGGTGATTGGCCCGATGAAAAATGGAAAGGTTGGTGGGGTGATGAACCTTCGTACCACGTGCCCGTTTTTGTACTTTCCCACTACGAAAGAGAGCCTATAAAGATGAAGGGCGGTACTACCTTTTATTTCATAACCGACGGTCTATCTTCCGCCATCGAAAAAGCCCGAAAAGCGGCCAACGGAAAAGACATACGCATAGGCGGCGGTATCTCGATGATAAGACAATGTTTAGAAGCCGGTTTTATTGATGAATTGCATTTATCGGTATCCCCTGTTTTTCTTGGTGATGGGGAACATTTATTCGCCGGTATTGATATGGCCCGACTGGGTTTCAATAATATAGAAAAGATTGAAGGTGAAAAAGCGACCCACATCCTGTTAAAAAAGGGATAACATAAGTCAGCCATGTGCCGATTTTTTTCCACGAAAGTCTCACTGATTTTTTGAATAAAAACCCATCAATTCTTCCAAGATTGACATAATAGTCAACTTCTTTCTATTTTTTTTCATCCGTGAATTACTGAGAACCAAACGGTTCTAAAATCGTTTTGCTTTTACAAGAAGAATGTCTTGCGAAAGCTGCATTTTAGAGTACTTTTGCACCTGTTTATATTAAGTCTAAATAAATACAGGATGAAACATTTATTCTCCCTACTATTCATTATGGGGATGCTATCGGTTTATGCGCAAGAAGCCTCCATTAATGGAAATATAACCGATGAAAACCAACTACCAGTCGTATATGCAACCATTGCTTTAAAAGGAACTTCTAAGGGAGCCGTAGCCGATGAAAACGGAAATTACAATCTTTCAGGCCTAAAAGCAGGCTCTTACACTATTCAATTTTCAGGTGTTGGCTATGAAACGGTTACCCAACAGATTTCAATTACTGCGAATGAACGGCTAGAACTGAATATAACCATGAACTCTTCGACGCAATCGTTGGATGAAGTGGTAATCACATCGAACAGGGTTCGTGAAACGCTAGATGAAGTACCTTCATCTGTTTCCGTCATCTCCCCCCAACAAATAGAAAATTTAGGGCAGACCAGTACCAATGTCGCCGATGTACTTCTAGAAGTACCCGGTATTTCACTAAGTACCAATCAAACCAGTAACACCGGACAGACCTTAAGGGGTCGTAAAATGTTGGTCTTGATCGATGGTATACCGCAATCGACCCCGTTAAGAAATGGAAATAGAGATATCAACACCATTGATCCTAGTGCTATAGAGCGTATAGAGGTCATTAAAGGAGCCACCGCCATTTATGGAAATGGTGCCGACGGAGGTATTGTTAACTATATCACCAAAAAAACCAAAGCGGCCAAATCTTTTGAAAGCACCACCTTCTTGGGAAGCACCGGAGCATTAAAGAATATCGATAAAACGGTCGGGGCCAATGTAGGCCAGACATTTTCGGGCAACATCGATGATTTAGGCTATGTAGTTAGCGGTACCTTTCGCCAGACCGGTGTTTTCCGTGATGCAAATGGTGAGGTGGTATCACCGTATTACGGTATAGGTGAAACGAGCCAATACAGCCTTTTTGGCAAGTTGAATTATGATATCGCAGACGACCATCAAATAGAATTAATGTACAATTACTTCAGTAGTAAACAGAATTCAGACTATATAGCCGAAGTAGGCACGTATGGTGAAATTCCTTCTATTGGTGTTATAGGTGAAGACCTCAGTGTCGATCAAGGCAACCGCTACAACCACAATGCACAATTGACCTATAATTTCTTGAATATTTTTGGAGAAACTGACTTCAAATTGAATTTATACGCCCAAGATTTTAGAACGGTCTATGGTTACACCGTAAGTTTTTATGATCCGGATTTGGGCTTTGAAGGCGGACAATCATCGATAATCTCTACTAAAATGGGAGCTCGTTTTAATTTCAACACCCCATATCAAATGGGCGACCTCTCAGGTAACGTATTATATGGTGTCGATATTCTTAACGACGTAACGGCCCAAGAATTGATGGATGGTAGGCCCTGGGTTCCGGAAACCGATATGACCAATTTGGCCCCGTACCTGCAATTAAAATCGCTGTATCGAAATTTTGTTTTGAAGGCGGGTATTCGTTTCGAGAACATAGGGATCGATATACCCAATTACACTACCCTTACGAGGTACAATACGGGCGAAACCGAGCCTAGTAGCGGTGGTGTAGCCGTTGAAGGAGGCAATCTTGAATATAACGCCACTACCTTCAATGTCGGCCTACGATACAACAAATGGCCTGTTTTTAAACCATTTGTCAGCTTTTCACAAAGTTTCTCTATTGCCGATTTAGGCAGAACCCTTCGTTCGGCCACCGAGAATACCGTAGCGCAAATTAATTCCGACGCCGTTATCGCCAACAATTATGAAGCCGGTTTCAACAGCCGTTTGGGCAAAACACATTTCAGCGGAGCATACTTTATAAGCACCTCTAAATTCGGCGCGACCTATCGAGAGTTAGAAAGCGGCGTATTCGAAATTGCGCGTCAACCCGAACGCGTATACGGGTTCGAGCTTGCTTTGGACACCCCGTTGACCGATGACCTTACTTTTGGGGGTTCTGTATCGTATACCGAAGGTAAATTAGATGAAGAAGACAATGGTAACTTTGATACCTATATGAACAGTGACCGCATTCCACCATTAAAAACGGTTACCTATCTATCCTACAATTACAACAAAAAATTGAATGCCAGAGTATCTTACATCTATTCGGGTAAGAGAGACCACTTTGAAGCCAACGACTCGGGAGATTATTCATACGGCCAAGGACCTGTAAGTGCCTTTGGTTTGGTGAACCTCACCTCTAGTTACCAAATTTCTCCATCCACAAAAATAGGACTAGGTATTGAAAATCTTTTGAACAATGACTACTACAATTTATTGTCGCAATGGGCAGCTAGAGACAATGATTATATAAAAGCGAACGGTGCACGCTTTAATCTTTCAATGACTGTTCAATTATAGACATATCTTTGAGAAGGCATCCTAACACTATTTTTTTTGGATGCCTTCCTAATAAAAGAATTGACACCCATAACGACCAAGTTTGAACAATAGGATACTTCTAAAATATCATTCCTATCTAGGGTTAGTGTCAGGTTTATTTCTTCTGATCATAGGTTTGACAGGAGCTATTCTGGCTTTTAGCGAAGATATCGATGAAGCCATATTTGAGAAATATCAGGTCGTTTCTACCGAGGGTAATCTGACTATGGATGAAGCCATCAAAACCGTTCAAAGTCACTTTCCTGGATGGGAAGCTCGAATCATCCATTTTACGACTGGGGAGAGCATCCTTTTTAATCTGAGACTGCCCGATGCCCGTCGATTCGTATTCGTTCATCCTTCCACAGGTCAGATAATAGCCAATATTGATGCGAATACCACCCTTACGAAATGGTTGCTGCAATTACATTATTCTTTTCATGCCGGTACCTTTGGCCGTATACTGGTACTTATTATGGGTATTATGTACCTTCTTTCTATCATCACAGGTATTCTGCTCTACCGGAAAGTTATCGTAAAGACACTTCTATTTAAGGTGAAACTCAATAGAAAGAAAAGGGCGCAGTTTAATTCGGGCATTCACCGATATGTAGGCGTATGGGCCCTATTATTTAACCTAATTCTAGTCGTTACCGGCATTTTTTTGGCCTATAAAGTGGCAAAAGCGGGATTACAGGAACCGAAGGCTCCTTCCCCACCAAAAATTAATATTTCCCTAGACCAAACTTTGGCGCAATTAAAAATTGACCATCCTGATTTTAATCCTACCTACATTCGATTACCGAAAAATGAATCCGCTCCTATTACCGTGAACGGAATTTTTAAAAATGACCCGTTTTACCTGAGTGAATATTTCAATAAGATTCTTGTAGATAATGAAACGGGAAAAGTTACCACGGTAACGAAGGTATCTGAGGCAGGATTACTCACTCAGTTGGACAGTATGATTTCGCCACTGCACTTTGGTCAGTTTGGTGGCCTACCTATTAAAATACTCTATTGTTTGATAGGTTTGTCGGGGCCTCTTTTATCAGTTACAGGGTTTATCGTTTGGCAGAAAAAAAGACGAAAAAAGAACCGAAAGTTGTACAATTAGCACCATTGTACCTTCTCCATTTGTCTAACCTAAGCTCAGCGCTCCTTTTTGTTATTGAGTTGGTTTCAAAAATAGGAACACTCAATCTAAAATTACCGCGACCAATACCTATCTGCCCAAGCTAGCCACGTACTCCAATTAGGCCCCGTGCTATGCCCGCCTGCATGTTGTCGAAAAGCGATCTCACCCGAGGTCAGAGCTTCCCCCATAGGAGGAAAATCGTTCGTATTCAATCCCTTTTTACCCAACAATTTGTAAACGGGTGAGGCATGAACTCCTGCCAAGAACATTCCTTTGCCGTCTACCCAATTTCCTTCAATCAAAGGCGAACCAACACTGATAAATACGGGTCTGGGGGCACAAAGGGCCACCAGTTCATGGGCGTCGACCGGTAACTCTTCTACCGTGAGCACACTGGCATACTTGATAAAATTACCACAGAACCAATGGTATTCACCTGACGACGCCAAGTTTTCGACCATTTCGCCAAAATTTCTTCTGAGCAAAGAAGCACCTCCTGCACCCGAAGAGCCGATAAAGCCCAAAGAAAAGCGTTCGTCAAAAGCCATGGTTACCAAGGCCGCCTTGCCGTATCTGGAAGTACCTTCTATACCGATACGAGATTCATCGATTAAAGGGTTGGTGCTAAAATAGTCCATCGCTTGGCCCGCACCCCATGCCCATGCCCGAAGAGCTCCCCATTGCCCCGGTTTTCTATATTGCCCCTTATTGACCAAACCAATGATTCCCGAGGTAAGGCCTGCACCGTTGTCATCTTGAATGCTTGAGGGTACCAAAATGGCATAACCCCATTTTTTAGAAATCAATTGTTGTTTCCAAAGGGGTTCATAAGCTGAAATGAAATAGCTTTTGGGTTCCTCTGGAGGTGGGCCGAAAGGCCACGTAATAGAACCAAAACGAGTTACCAATGGTATAGCCTCAGATGTTCCTTTTGGCAAGCCAATCAATAGTTCTATCTCTACTTGTATTTGTGGATAACGTGAATTGTCAACAGTACCTTTTAAAAGAATTTCCGTTACGGGATAGGGCCCCGCAGTGGTATCTTTCTCGTGCTTGACTGCCCATTCAACATTGGGAAGGTCTTTTGGCAAATGCCCGTACATTTCATCTTCAAATAGTTTTACCAGTTGAGGCCGCCGAACATTTTGCCAATCACCTTGACCGGTGATGGCTTTACCATTATTCGCAATGAGCGGGTCTGGAAGCGTATACGGTACGACTTTATCCTCATCGCTATTGGCAGCATTCGAGGCTGTCGGGTCTCCTGAAGGCCCAGGCCTGTTGTCAATTGTAATGCCCAATTGCTGCTTCATATTGAGAAAATCTTTTTGGGTAATGGCTGCGATACTGTCCCTCGCAGAAGAGGAGGTTTGTGCCTTTACGCACAGGGTAAAGGCGAATAAAAAAACAAATAGCACTTTTAACTTCATAATTCTTTGATTGATGGGATATCAGATGGTTAATATTCTTGATATACAACCTTATACCAGCGAATTAAGTTAGTTAAAATATTTCAAGGGGAGATTGGCGGAAAACCAATGGACTAAAACTGTACAAAAGCAAAAAACCCAAGAAACGCATCTCTTGGGTTTTGTTTGAATATTTATTTCATAACGAGATTAAAAGAAGCGATCGACCGCCCAAAGAATGTAACGGGCCCGCTTCATATTACCCCGTTTAATGTGCTGATACGCCCGATCAAGATAAAGTTGGGGCAAGCTTTTTTTCTTGTCTTTAGCTGTAACTGATTTTGCCGTACCATTTCCAGTAGAAAATTCCTTTCTTAAAAAATAGAGGTCTTGAGCTACTTGTAAATCTTGGGGGGTATAGGTAACTCCTGTATATTCTTGTAACAATTGCAGATACATAAAACCGAACTCTTCCGTAGGTTCGATCATGGTTCCTTCCCCAAAATCGTTCCAAGTGGTGAGCTGAATAAAATCAGAAGTTTGATGATGTGTATAATTCAAGGTTTCAACAAAGGTGTCGCCCCCATTCCAATCTATCGACCAATCGTGGCTTTGCCCCCAACCTCCTAATTCATTAAAACTATCAAAACCGGGGTACACGCTTCCCACGGTCAATTTATTGGTTTGGTTCATGTGCCAGTAGTAATGGCCATGTGCCTCTAGGTGTGTCTGGTCGATCCAGGCAAATTCGCCCGTAGCACTATCGCCCACCCATCTATCGGAAGTAGCCCATAAAGAAATATAATTTGGTTTGTCTTCTTGCGGAAAGACGGTAAAGATATCATCCCACTGTGAAGTGTTCTGAATATAATGCGGCCCGAATACGAACATTAAAGGTTTTCCATCCCACCTCATATATCTTGGGCTCGTCATATACGTATCACGAACATAGGCAAAGTCTTCTTTGGCAGCGGTGATGATATCGGGTGCCAAGCCAAAATCGACCGCCTGTGATGCCGTTCTGTCTTCGTACATGATCGAAAAATCAAGTCCTAGATCTTCTAAACGCCACATAAAGGTTTCGGTGGCCTCTTTCATGACCCCATAATCATAGATATCTCGGCTTCCGTACCAATCAAAGATGACGCCATCGATACCGGACAGTTTCATCATTAAAAAATGGTATTCCTGTAAATCGGGATCTATTGATGAATACGGGCCAATTTCAGGATAGAAAAAAGAGGCTATATCGCGTCTTCCATCAGCATCGATATTATTAGGATCTTGATTGGCCATCGTCCAATGGTTGCCCCACCAGCCATCATAGTCTAAACTTTGAAACCATGGCATATAGTGGGCGAACACTTTCTTCGGGTTTTCTTTGACGACCTCCATACCGGATACGTCAACAATTTTACCGGTGCTGACTTGTTTGATAAGCTCGGCTTCCTCTTCCAAAATGTTCAAAAGCACGGAATCGGATACAGACTCTTTTATATTGTCTTCTTCGACAACAGGTGAAAATTCATCTAAATCTGTAGAACAGGAATAAAAGGTATAGGCAATACAAAGTATTGAAACGCTATACTTGAAGGGTAGGTTTCTCATCGGTTTGGGTTTTGGGACTACAAAAGTAATCCTTTTCTTACTAGTTTGAAAACTTTTCGATGAAATGCATTACCGTCTATAATGGGCGAATTCACCCATTATTAAGACATGCTTCAATACCCTTTCGGCGATGTAAATGAGTTATCGGACGCTTAATCTTCAAACGTTATAGTACTTTACAGACCTTCCTAAAATACCCGATATACGTATCAAAACTATCGACCAACTAACCTTGGTTTATCCCTTTGAAATATCACATTATTTCATCTAATTGTAAGAATTATCGGAAATAATAGTAAGATTAATAAGTTAATATTGTGTTATCAAACCAATGTAAAGAGTCCCAAACTCAAAAAACTTAACCTATGAAAGTTCTAGCCATTGACGATCAGAAAATTGTTCTCTTGTACTTGAAGAAGTGCCTCACGCAACTGGGGTATGAAGTGCAGACCGCTACATGTGGACATATGGGCATAAGTATGATCAAAGAATTTCAACCAGACCTTGTTATGGTCGACATTAATGTACCTAGTGTATCGGGTCTATTGGTCGTCGAGTACATTCGTCAAGACTTAAAATCCAATGTGCCAATTGCCATTCTATCTGGTCAAGACGATCAAGAAACCGTGTTAGATGCGTTTAACCGAGGTGCGAATGACTTTATTAAAAAACCGGTAAGCCTAAAGGAATTATCGGCGCGGGTCAAAGCGCTTCTTAAAAACCCAAAAACTATACAATCACATGACGTGCTACCCGCGGATCAGTACATTCAAGAACATGTGGTAGGCGTGGTCATACCCTGTTATAATGAAGAAAAAAGATTGCCTGTGGCATCTTTTAGAAAGTTTCTACATGAAAACTTGGGCTTTCACTTTTGCTTTGTGAATGATGGAAGCACCGATCAAACGAACGAAGTGCTCTTGTCGCTTAAAAAAGAGTTTCCCTATAGCGTAAGCGTTTACCATTGTCAAAAGAACGTAGGAAAGGCAGAAGCCGTTCGTAAAGGAGCTCTGTTTCTTTCAGAAAATTCAGATATGGAATATATCGGTTATTTAGATGCAGACCTATCTACCGATTTAAGTGACTTTAAAAATTTGCTGCAAGTTCTGAAACATTCAAAACACAGGATTGTTGGAGGTTCACGCATGTTACGCATGGGTGCCGATATTTCAAAGAATTCTACTCGTGCCCTGATCAGCAAGCTGATTAATCTATTGATCCGGTTTATTTTAAAAATGCCGTTTAACGATACCCAGTGCGGAGCTAAAATTATGGATGTTGAACTGGCCAAGGTCGTTTTCAAAAGAACCTTTTTGACCAAATGGCTTTTTGATGTGGAAATATTCAGAAGGGTTTCGCTTCATTTTGGCAGACGAAAAGCAGCCGAACTTATTTGTGAATCACCGATTAACAGATGGATTCATGTAGACGGTTCTAAACTTTCATTGAAAGATTCGGCCACCATAATATTTCAATTGGTCAGAATTTATTTTGGTTACAAAAAAATTGCTTTGAAATATAAGCGTCAGCCACAAGTTCAACCACAAAAAACCGTTATCTACGCATACGACCAAAAGGTGGCCTAATAAGATTTCAATCATAAGGTTATGATGCCTTTCAATTAATTTGAATTTAGAGTTCCCCCAATCCCATTTACAATGGGGATTTTTTTGTCCTATATCCATCTCATGAAAGTATCCCCATTATAAATTCATTTTTTACCTAGAAATAATTGTATCTAATCGTTAGCCCAAAAGTTCTAGGGTCGCCGAGAACCCCACCGTACTGACCTGTATTACCACCGGCAACCAATAATTGTTCAAAGTAATTGGTATTCAATAGATTTCTGCTCCAAACATAAACCGTAACTCCTTTTGTAGTTCTAAACCCCAAGCGACCATTTACGAGTGAGTAACCATCGATATTCAGATATTTGGATGGCGTCGGATTCGAAGAAAAACCGGAACGATAAAAAACATCTGTACCTAAAAAGAACTCCCCCTGCTTTCGCCATATTTTTGCTTGGGCCGACCCTTCCACGCCCGAAGAAAATGACCATTTTGAGATGCCTGGTAAGACCTCTCCCGAGATATCCTTCAATTCGTTTCCGCCGATACCGGTTTCTTCCAACGGAACCGGTGCGTTGTCGAACTTTATATAATTTCCTTCGGTATAACTAACGGATGTAAAAAAAGTAAGATAGGGCAATGCGTAGTTGGTTTCCAGTTCGAGCCCTCTGGTTCTCACCTGTTCGGCATTGGCCAAATAACCGCGTATAACACCTATTTCAGCCGAGCGTACTGTAGTTTGATAATCAAAAATATCGGTATTGAAAGCAGTAAAGTTAAGCGTTCCATTCGGTACGGGGCGCGTTTTGAGTCCCGCCTCAAAATGGCTGACCCTTTCAGGTTCGACCACTGCCAAACTCAAAACAGGCTCACCGTTTTCTGTGGGGATACCACCTAAATTAAGACCAACAGGTTTAAACCCGTATGAATATTTGGTATAGGCCATTAGATTTTCATGAAATACATAACGCAAATCAAGTTGACCCGATAAATTCCAGTCGTCAACATTCGCCTGAAAAGTAAGTGGTGAGAATACCCGGTTCTTTAGGGCAAGCAGGTCAGGGTTGTCGGTATCGAGACCACCGTACACGGTACGCACGAAATGTACTTCTTTCTGGTCATAGTTTAATCGGATACCGGGTGTGACGATGAACTTATCAGTAATGTGATAATCGATTTGCCCAAAAAGCGCGCCGCTGAAATTGTTAAAACGAGGGCGGTCATCTTGTGTAAGCCCTTCTAATAAGTTGGGTGTCCGCCAAAGAGTGTCTTGGGTATTTTGAACGAACCGCCAAGTATCTTTTCCCGCTACTTGAATGTGCGCCTTATCGGGATCCAGTTTTTGATAAAAGGTAAAAATACCGATGGTTCCATTTAACTTTTTGCTGATTTTGCCTGAATATCGTACTTCTTGGCTCCATTGGTGGTGAATGGATGGGGCCTGCGACTTATTGATATCGTCTAGCCCTGTAAAGTCACGGTCGCTTGAAGGATCCCACTTCCAAGAGCGCCATGCCGAGGTAGACGTCAGCGTGCCCTCCCCTACTTTCATTTCCCCCTTTAGGGAAATTCCACCCATATCTTGATTTGAAACCCAAGGGGTATTCGTATCTATAAGGCGGTCAAAGGGCTTTGTGCTGGGCAAGCTATAGTTCAAATCGCCTGCAATGTTCTCAAATTGCCTAAAATCATCGCGCTGTGTTCGTACCGAACCCACGTAAACCTGTGCATAACCATTAGGTCTCTGCCAAGAATAATCAGCTGCCAATGTCAACGAGATATTGTCCGTTGGTAAGTAAAGTAATTGCCCCCTAAAGCCTTTGTTGTCAAGTGTGTTCACATCTTCTGCCGATACTACGTTGTAAAGGGTACCATCTCGATCCGTTGAAGTAAATGACAATCTTGCGGCAAGAACATCTTTTATCAACGGACCAGAAAAAGAGCCTTTGGTCTGAATAAAACCATAGTTACCAAAAGATTGCTCTAGAATGGCAGTATTTTGAAAGCTCGGTTTACGGCTAGTGATATTAAAGGTGCCGGCAGTAGTATTCTTCCCGAACAGAGTGCCTTGCATACCCCTTATTACCTCTATTTGTTGTACATCAATAAAATCGAGGGTAGTGGCCGCCGGTCTAGCATAATAAACACCATCGACATAAAACCCAACTCCAGGATCAATACCATCATTGGTAAGGCCAAAAGTGGTGCCGATGCCCCTTATGTTCAGAGTGGTATTTCTTGGATTCGAAGAATAGAGCTGTACAGAAGGTACCAACTCTTTAACGTGATTGACATTGAAAGAAGCTGAATTATCCAGCTCTTTTGCCCCTATTACAGCCACGGAAATAGGAATGTCTTGCACCTCTTCACTTCTGCGGCGGGCCGTAACGGTAATTTCATTAAGTGAAACGGCCGTCGGAACCAAATGAATTATGGGTGAACCGTTCTTTAAAACATTAACTTCTTGAGATGCAAAACCGATATAGCTAATAATCAAAGTAAGCGGATAGCTCTCAACATCACTAAATATAAAATCACCATCAAAGTCAGTAGTGGTGCCTTGGTCGGTATTTTTGATCATGACGCTAACGCCCATTAAAGGCTCTTTGGTTTCGGCATCTAAAACATGACCGGTAACCGATGATTGGGCCAACACACTTAAACTACTTAGTGACACTAGAAAAACCCTGAGAATTGTATTTACGAACATATATTAAATAATTTAATCTATTTATCCTATAGATTTTATAGGATAAACAAATGTATTTTAAATTCGAATATGTCCGTATGCTAAAATGAAAATATTTTGATGAAAGAAAAGAGCCTTGTTAAGCGTCAATACCAGCCGCCCATCCAAGCAATACTAATGGACATTTCCTTCACACATCTTGATGAACTAACTAGGTTTTACTATAAACTTGCGGATTGTGCTTTTCCATATACAATTCTGGCTTAGGTACTTTTTGAAAGCCATATTTTTTATAGAGCCATTCGGCGGTATCGGTCAAAAGAATCCATCTTCTGAGACCTTGTAACTCTTCATGGGCCATGATGCTTTCCATTAGCCACTTACTAAGACCCGAACCTCTATACTCCTTTAAAATAAAAACATCACCCAGATAAGCTATCGTAGAAAAATCAGATATAATTCGGGCAAATCCTATTTGTTGTTCTTGATGGTACAACCCGAAATTCAAAGAGTTCTCTATTGATTTTTGAACTCTATCCAAGGGAATGCCCCTACTCCAGTCTGCTTCCTTACTTAAAAATTCGTGTATAAAAGGTATATTGAGCTTTTCCCTATCCGTAGAAATCAAAAAATCATTTCTATATAATTCCATAGTTTCATTCGAGTTTTATGTTCAATGGAATGAATTTCCCATTCATAAATCAAATATATTGGCTGTTGCTTATAAAAATCTTACCCATCCCTCCTGTCCATATCCTTTAAACTGAATAGCGACAGCTTCTCTTCCTTTTCTTTGTAATCGTATTGGTGCTTCAAGCCAAGCTTCTTCAACAAATTGATCGATTTGATGTTGTGGGAGAGAGTTATGGCTATGATGTTTTCCCCTATAAATGCTTCCTTCATTTTGAGCAAATAAGAGCGACTGGCCTCAAGAGCATAACCCTTACCCTTAAATTCCGGAAGAATGGCAAACCCAATATCTGGAAACTCATGGTTCTCCCGTTTTAAAAATGTAACTACGCCAATAGATATGTTGTCGTCCTTCAGAGCAAAAACATGGTAGTAACAGTTGGCTTTTTCACGTATGTTACGAATGTATTGTTCGGCATCTTTCTCATTAGAGACCTGTCTATCTCCTATAAACTGTAACCACCCTTTTGAGTTGACCAAGGTCTTTAAAAAAGAGGAGTCTTTTAATTCGATAGGCCTGATGTATAGGCGTTCGGTTTCTAAATTCGCATACATACCACTAATTTATCTAAAACACTTGAAAGAAGCTTATATCAAATAGGGTCTTTGTTGCTTTCATAGAATGGACATTTAAAGATTCTTAAAGCCTTCACCTAGTGACATATATAGTAGAAAATACCATCAAGAGAATTACAAGCCTTTCTATTGTGTTAAAAAGTCATGATATAGGGCACATCAATCGTTAAAATATGGGGCATCTTTGAAACATCATAAGTAGGTAAATTGTTTGTGGGGAACAATTTAAATTAATGAAAAGGGAAGCGTGGGGCTTCCCTTTTTCTTTATTATGCTAGCAAAATAGCACTCTTCCGGCCTACTATTTCATTTCGATTTGAAAATTTTCGCTACCGTTTTTCTTATCTCCTCTATACGTTCTAACGGCTCTATAAATGTGGGGTTCTTGAAATCTAAAGGTCTATTATCCATCACACCTTCTTGTTTTGGATAAATGAGTATAAAGCTGGTCTGTTTAAAGTTGTTGTTTAAGTATTGCGGGATCTTATTCATACTCGGCTGGTATGAAACCTTCTCTTTTCTACTGGTAACAATAATCAAATTGTCATCTCTTAGCACGTCGCTCGATAGCTTAGGGAAATCTTCCCAATTATTAAATTCTCTAAGCGTACATTCCACCGGGTGTTCGGAATGAACCTCCTTAATAAATTTTAAGGTATCGGAATGCCCATAGAAAATCAGTTTTGCTCCGGAATTTCGGGCAAGGTTCCAAATCTTGATTAACCAAAACGGAAAACCTATTTCACTTTCTGCCTTTTCGGGTACAATGACCAAATGTCGTTTAACAGTGTTTAGAGGCTGAACCGCTTTATAAATAAAAGTGGTGGTATTACATTTGGTCAAAATACCCTCGGTAAGATTTCCCAAAAAACTTTTTGATAGTCCTTTTTTGACGTGTAGACCCAGAATAAGGTCGGTAATTCGATTCTCTCTTACTACGCTGGTAATACCGTTAACGATATTCAGGTCATAACGCAATAATTCTTGCATTTGGTGATCGGTCGAAGCCGCGGTCACCGACGCTTTATGAAGTATTTTTTTGGCATTACTATCCGATGAAATCTCAACCGAAGAATTATCAACAATACTAAGCGCAAAAAGGCCTTCTCTATTTTTAGGTGACTTGATGGTCACGCCCAAATTCACCAATTCGTCGGTTGTGTTGATATTGCTTATAGGTATAAGAATTCGTTCTTGATTCTCTACCTCGTCTTCTGATATACCCGTGTTTTCCGATTTAGATACATTTTTGGCTCCCCTTTGCGCTACGAATGAAGCTACAGTACAAGTGAAGAGAATCATAAGTATGGTACCGTTCAGCACATTCTCGTCTAACAACCTAATGGACTCCCCCGTATCGGACTTACCTATAACAATGTTATAGCCCACCAAAACCGCAGCCAATGTAGCAGCTGCCTGGGCGTTACTTAAACCGAAAATAAGTCTTCTTTCATCGGCTGAAAAACCAAACGCTTTCTGTGTGGCCATAGCAGCCAGATATTTCGCCAAGGTAGCCGTGACTATCATAATGGCCGCTACTTTCAAGGTTTCCAAATCTTTAAAAAAGACCCTATAATCAATGAGCATTCCTACCCCAATTAGAAAAAAGGGAATAAAAATGGCATTGCCCACGAATTCAACACGGTTCATTAAGGGAGACGTTCTCGGAATCAACCTATTTAAGGCCAAGCCCGCCAAGAAAGCCCCGATAATTGATTCGATACCCGCTAATTCGGCAAGACCAGCTCCCAGAAATACAATCATTAAAACGAAAATATATTGGGATATAGGGTCATCGAATCTTTTAAAGAACCACCGCCCCACGATTGGAAACAAAAGCATAACGATACAGCCAAATATCAAAATAGAAATGCCCAACCTCAACCAAAACTGCGCATTGACCTCTCCCGTGGTCATACCGACAATAACTGCCAATACCAATAAGGCGAGTGTATCTGTAATCATGGTACCCCCTACCGTAATATTGACGGCCCGGTTTTTGGCCACCCCCATTTTACTTATTAAAGGATAGGCAATTAACGTATGCGATGCGAACATACTTGCCAAGAGAATAGAAGTAGGCATAGAGAACTTCAATAGGAAAAGACCTGCGAGTACCCCAAGAACCATCGGCAAGCAAAACGTGTAGAGTCCAAAAACGACACTCTTTTTACTATTGCGCTTAAAATCTGCCAAATCTATTTCAAGCCCAGCCAAGAACATAATATAAAGTAACCCTGCGGTACCTGATAAGATAATACCACTATCGCGTTCCATAAGATTGATACCATGCGGGCCGACGACCGCTCCTGCAATGATAAGGCCTAACAACGGGGGTACTTTCAGCTTGTTGAGAAGAATAGGGGCAAAAAGAATGATAATTAATATCAATAAAAATTTCAGTACCGGATTGGTTAGAGGCAGGCTGGTCTCAAAAATGGTAAGTAGCATCCGTGTCGATTAAAGTTGTAATCTCTTTCTTTTGAATCTAAATGCATTTTTATTGTTTGCAAGAGCACCATTCAGCTAAATATACAATTGATTTTCAAACAATTATAATCAATTCATGTTAAACAATATTCGTATCTATAGCTCTATGAAATTAGCAAAATACTTGTCTGGAATTACGGAAACTTAATTAATTAAATGATAAAAAAATCATTGCAATTAGAACCTATATGAATGAAAATCAGGGATTAATCAAGTTATTTTTTTAATCATATTTGTTATTTTTTTATGCAAACTTGTTATTTATTTGTGGGTTTAGACCATCTTAAAATTGTATTAAGTGAAAACTATTAAGATAAATGAAAATCGCCCTACCGAGCATTTAAGAAAATTGGCCCTTCAGATGGATGCTGATTTTGAGGAAGGTTTCGGCGCCTCTTCACTTCAATTGAAAGATAATCGATATGGTGAAGGGTACATGAATTTATACGAACCTTTTCCTGGTATGAATGTTCGTACCTATAATTTAATTCTAAAAGAAGAGCTTTCGCTGTCGCTTACCGAGCACGGCTACTCCCCTCTTTACTTAATATTTTGCATCGAGGGTAGCTACAGGCACCGGTATGCTTCTGAAAAACAGGAAAAGACGGTTTCCCAAGGTAGAAACCTGATCAGTCTCTCCTCCAAGAATGAAGAACACCTCATGACATTACCTGCGAACAGACCGATTAAACTATCGGTAATCGTTTTGTTAAGAAAAAATCTTAATCATGAAAGCAGGGGAAATTTGGTTTCCGTGATAAGGGATATCGTGATGAAAATGGATGAAGGAGAATCTTATCAATTCATCGGCGGATTGAAGAACAATATAGAACGTCATGCCAAAATACTGGTAGAGAACCGTAGAACCGACCTGGCAGGTAAGTTAATTACGGAAGCAGCAACCTATGCTACCCTTGCGGCCCAGTTAGATGATCATGATAACGAGAACAAGGCTAATGAACTAGATGTTAGTGATTCGGAACTGGATCGAGTCGTTAAACTCTGTTCATACATATCACAGAATCTTGAGCGGCCCCATACCATTCGGGAATTGGCCCATAAAAGTGGACTGTACCCTAAAAAGCTACAGGATGCCTTTCAGTATTTGTTCAATGAAAGTGTCGCCACCTGTATCAAGAACATGAAACTCGAAAAGTCAAAAGTGCTTTTAGAAACGACTGATATATCTATTAGTTCTATTTGTGATCAAATCGGCATCAACAGTAAAAGTTATTATTCAAAAATCTTTAAAGAGAAATATGGTAGCCTTCCAAAAGATTACAGGTTTTCTTTCAATAAATCTGAAAATACTTTTGAACTGACCTATAAATCAAAGGCACAACTTTATCTTTCCGATACCGAAGTTGCAGAACTGGTAGCCAATTCTGATTCAGCCAATAAGAAATTGGGCATTACGGGTTGCTTGATACATTTCGGAGATGAGTTCTTTCAGCTTATTGAGGGGCCGAAATCAAATGTCTTAAAACTGTATGAAAAAATTAACGATGACAATAGGCATACCAATATAGAACTACTTTGGAAAGGGGTACGAAAAGAAAGGGTTTTTGATGATTGGGGCCTTATCTTAATATCGGACAGAAGAGGTTTTGAAGACCATAATTATTCGCATGAACTGAATATTGGAATGAAATCGCTGGTACAGGGCGATGCGAAAATTGCCATAAGAGATTTAAGGTTTTGGCAGCGTATGCGACACCTGATTATTGATAGAATGACCGACTAATGTTAGATGGTCTCTCTATTTAACCACATGATTGCCAAAAAACCCAAAAGAAATAAAACTGCCGACAAATACCACACAATGTTGATACCTCTTTTACGGCTCAGAACAATTTCTCTGAAGAACTGAAGTTGGGAAACTATTTTTTTCATGCTCGCTTCTATGCGTTATGACGGGTCCGTCGCTTGTAGATAGCTGCCTTTTAAACAATTAAACTAAAAGATGAGTACCCTATCTTGTAAACAAATGTAAGACGGCCATATCATCACGAAGCGAAATAATGCATAAAAAAATGATGAATTTGAATAAATATCAATTTTCAGTTGCTAAAATTTAAATTTTCACAGAAGATTTAGTTTCTGAAAATGAAATGATTACACAAATCACCAAAATAAAATAAGTCGGTACCATTTAAAATTATGGGGTGTCATTAGACACCCCATTTAAATTCACCTTAATAAAATATATCAAACTTTTCTGCCTCCTTTTTTAAAAGACCAAATTCGACCAATTTTTGAATAAGACTGACCCGACTTGCCATTTTCAGTCTTAAGGGTTTTAGCACTCTCTTCGGGGTAAAGGGCGCTTATTTTTCTAATCAAGTTCATAGCATTCCAATTTTAATTTAGAAATTTTGCTATTTGGTTGAAAACCAAATTATTCGCGCAAATCTTCTAGGGATTGAACTTGGTTTAAATCAGTTCTTAGCTTTAGAACTTGGTTTCGAAGAATAGTAGAAACCGAAATTGGTAGAGCGGTATTGTTCAAAATTTCTGTATACTCTTCGATGGCCGCCTTGTCTCCCCTAATGCATTCTTCCAACATCGATTCATCACTATCAGCTGAGAAGAGGTTTTTAACGTCCATCCATGCCCTGTGCAAAGTACCGGTAGCACTACCGTCAATTTTTTCGGTACCATAGGCCGAATGTAGCTCTGTTTGCAATTCAGTGTTAAAGCTCTGCCTTTCCATTGATTTTCTCTGGAAAAAACTTTGCAAGAATCGGCTGTCAGCGTTTTCGGCTGCCTTGGCATAGCCTTTTTGAGCGTCTATATTCTTTTCAAGAACTCCTTTGAGTCTGTCGACTAAACTTATGCTTTTAGTTTCCATAACATTGTAATTTAAGTTATACAATCATGAAATTAGTTTCAGCATGCTTGTAAGATTACTCCTAAAACGAAATAATTTAATCGTTTCGAATTGCTTAAGAGACTTTAACACTACTCTTCGTTTAGAGGAAAATAAAGGTTAAAAGTAGCCCCATCGTCAGGCCTACCCACTGCTTGAATATATCCTTTATGATTATCCATAATCTTTTTTACAATGGCCAAGCCGATTCCAGTACCCTGGTATTCTAGTTTGCCATGTAGTCTCTGAAAAATTTCGAATATTTTCTCACCGTTCTGCGGATCAAATCCGATACCATAATCCCTAAAGGAGATTTTTAGATATTTTCCGTTGGGGTAAATACCTTCAATTGGTATTTCTTCTCCATCAACCTCTATAGTGGTCACCTCCACCTTGGGCGGCTCATTTTCTTTGGTGAATTTTAATGAATTCTCCAACAGGTTTTGAAATACCTGTTTTATTTGAAAGGGAATAATTCGTACCGTACCCATCTCATCATAATCAATGATAGCTTCCGATTCTTCAAAAGTGGCAGATAGATTCTCAAGCACGTTCTCTAGAACCGATCTCAAATCGGTGGTCTCAAACTGATAATCTTCACTACCCGTTCTAGAATAGGCCAACAATTCATCGATCAACGTTCGCATTCGAACAATAGCATTATCGATGCGCCCCATGTATTGAAGGCTTCGTTCTGAGAGGTTTTCGTTTTCAAAGGCTATCACCCTCTCCATGAACATTTGAATTTTTCTCAAAGGCTCTTTCAAATCATGGCTGGCGATATAGGCAAACGACTCCAGCTCTGCATTGGTATTCTCCATTCGCTTTACCGTATCTTGCAATTGCTCGTTGGAAGCCTTCAGCTGTTCGGTTCTTTCTTCAACTTGCTTCTCTAACCTTTTTGAGAAATTTTCCAATTTAAACCTGGTCAACACCCTTTTGGTGATATCGTCCGTAACTATGATCACCTTTTTAACTGAATCGTCAAGCTCACGAAGCGGATGACAAGAAAAGTCAACGTATTTATCTTCTTGAATTTTATCCGATTCCCATAACACATCATGCAAGCGTACCGTCTTACCGGTCTCAAATGCCTCATTGATACAATCGGAAAGTTGACCGAATAGTTTCTTTGACAGGATTTTGTTCAATTGTTGTCCGTCGGCCGCCTTTCTGTCGATATTCCAAAAATCATTGAGCATATTATCATTGACCGTCTCTACGACCATATCCGGACCTTTAATGATGGACATGGCAATCGGGAACTGGTCAAAAACATTCTTGAACTGCACCTCTGTTTCTTCAATACCGAATTTGGCATGAACGCTATCGGTCACTTCAAAAGCTACCAGAATAATCTCAACTACCTTACCGTTATCGAGCACAGGTTTAAAAATGAAATTGAAAAAACCTCTTTCGATGATTCCATTTCTATCCAAAACAAAAGGATACTCCGTGCCGACTTGCGGTTTTTTGGTCTCGATAATTTCGTTCAAGATAGGCTCTAGACCTGAGCGGGTTTCGGGCAGAATATTAAAAATAGGCTGGTCTTGACATTCACCAATTGACTTTTGCCAAATTTGAAGGGCTTTTTCGTTCACGACCTTGACCACAAAATTTTCGATATCGACTATCGCGATTCCGATAGGCGCGTTATGTACCAATTGCCTGAACCGCTCTTCCTTTTTACGAAGGTTTCGTAAAGTAGACTGTTGCTTGGTAATATCTTGAAGGGTTCCATTGAATCTTTCCAATGTTCCGGTATGGTCAAAATGGGCCCTACCCACAGCTCGAAGTTCTCTCTTCTTGCCTGTTTTCTGACTGTTGACAGCAAAGGAAATATCCAACAAATCCTTTCCTTCCGTACTCGTTACCCTCTTCACTGCCCTGCGTACGCGACTTCTATCCGCTTCGTCGACCACCGCCATCAACTCTCTTGGAGCGTGGTAAAAATCTCCTTTTAAACCTGACCAAACCATCGTTTTGGTATTGATTTTTACTTTTGCGGTTTGCGGTGTAAAGTCCCAAGTGCCAAGACCTGCCGCATCAATGGCCATTTGAAGTTCATTACTTTTTTCCTCAAGATCCTTCATCGCCGTAACCGTCTTCGTCGTTTCGGTACAGGTTACAAAAACACCTTCAATTTTACCATAATCGCCTAACACCGGGCTGTAACCGAAAGTCCAGTAAACCTCTTCCATTTGGCCGTTTCGGTATATGGGTATCAATTGGTCTTCTAACCAAAGACTTTCACCATTATCAAAAACCTTTTTTAAGAGCGGTTGTATGGTTTCCCATATCTCGGGCCAGGCCGAGGGAGCATCCATACCTAAAATATCCGGGTGCTTTCCGTCATCCCCAAGACTGGGTCTGTAGGCATCGTTATAAAAACAAATTCTGTCTTCTCCCCAAAATAAGAACATGGGCACTTTTGAGTTCAGCAAAAGGCTCAATATGGGTCTTATACTCGGAGGCCATGACTCGGGAGACCCCATTTTTGTTTTTTCCCAATCTTTCTCTCGAGTGAGCTTGCCCATCTCACCACCACCATTTAAAAAGGGCAAAGTTGAACTACTTGATAGATACATCAAATGATTTTTTGGCTACTGATATTATGCTTCTTAACAATCAAAAAAAGACAAATAAATCTGCCTTTTCAGATTCAAATTTGGTATTGATATAACCGGCAAAATAACACTCATGAGTATTTTTTATTGACCCTATGCGCAAAAAAATTGCTCAAAAAAGCTAAAATGTGCTCGATTGATGGCTGAATCTCTTCACAAAAAATATGTTTTTGTATGTTCAATCAAATATCTCGACTAACCTACCCAGAACTATTTTAGCACAGTCAAAAATGAATAAATTAAAAATCGATATTGTTTCAGATGTGGTATGCCCATGGTGTACCATTGGCTATAAACGTTTAGAAAAGGCCATTAACGACCTCAACCTTCAGAACTCGGTTGAGTTGGAGTGGCATCCTTTTGAGTTGAACCCGTATATGCCCAAAGAAGGACAAAATATTCACGAGCATATTACTGAAAAGTATGGCGCTTCCATGGAGCAGCAAAAAGAGTCGCAACGTGTTATGACCGAAGCGGGAGCCGAATTAGGGTTTAAATTCGACTATTTTGATGAAATGAAGATCGTGAATACCCGTGATGCCCACATACTATTGGATTATGCCAAGAGATTTGGAAAGCAGACCGATTTAAAAATGAGATTGACGGCAGCTTTTTTTGGCGAAAGGCAAGACGTGTCCAATAGGCAAGTACTGGCCAAAGCATTAAATGATGTGGGCCTCGATGCTGAAGAAGCACTAAAAACCCTTGATGATGACGAGAAACGGTATCAAATTAAAAGCGAAGAAGCCTATTGGCAGAATTTAGGGGTTAATTCAGTACCAACTATCATTTTTGACCAAAAGAGTGCAGTTCGAGGTGCACAACCAGTCGACGTATTCAAGAATGTTTTGAATGAACTAACCCAAAGTGCTGCCCCTCAAGAATAGAGGCGTCGGTATATTAGCTAATTAATCTATTCGGAAAAAAAATGTTCCCCTTTTTTGGTGGCCATTTTCTTTTACACTTACCATTCATATCTTACTTTTGATAGGAAACGTTGGGCATGAAGAACACCATCTCGGTCAGGGTGGCCGACTTTCTAAAAAACTACCCTCCCTTCAATGAACTTAGGTCGAAAGACCTGGAGGTACTCTCCCAAGAAATAAAGATCATTTATAAAGTTAAAGATGCCATTATTTTCTCTGAGGATGAAAAGGCACATGAGCATTTTTATGTAGTACACAAGGGTGCTGTTGCCCTTCTAAAAAAGCCGAACGAAAGCATGGTCGACCTCTGTGATGAGGGTGATATCTTTGGCCTTCGACCTCTTATGGCCAATGAAGACTATAAAATGGAAGCTAAGGCATATGAAGAGAGTATTCTGTATGCCATACCCATTGCCAATTTTAGGCCTTTTACGAAAAGTCATGATGGCGTTGCCAATTTTTTGATGGAGAGTTTTGCCTCTAACACAAGAAACCCTTATTCGATTGGCCGAAAAGGGAAGCTTTTTCAAGACGGCCCAGAAGCGAATGACGCCCCTAAAGAGGGCAGTGACTTTCTTGACTTACAGTCGGTCAATTACTCTAAAAAATTGGTCACGTGCACCCCCAACACCACATTAAAAACCGTTGCCCTATCAATGACCAAAAAAAAGGTAGGCGCCATGCTCATCTTAAATAACAAATTGCCAATTGGAATAATTACCGACAAAGACATTCGAAATAAGATTGCCACAGGAGAGTTTCCGATTACGGCAAAGGCGAAGGATATCATGAGTTCGCCAGTCATTACCTACCCAAAAAAAATGACCTTGGCCCAGGCTCAAATGGCCATGATGAAAAGTGGAATCAGTCATTTGTGTATAACGACCGACGGAACGCCCAATTCTGAAGCTATCGGAATCATTTCAAAGCATGATATCATGCTAGAATTGGGCAATAACCCGGCCGTTCTTATGAAAGCCATTAAACGAGCGGGCAAATACAAAAAGATAAAAACGGTTCGCAGGGGCATTATGAGTCTCTTGCAGGGCTATCTTAGGCAGAACATTCCGTTGACCTTAATTTCTAAAATCATAACCGAGCTCAATGATGCCTGTATCAAACAAGTCATTTCCATAGCTCTTGAAAAGATGGAAGAGCAGCCTCCCGTAAAATTTGCGTGGCTGGCTTTGGGCAGTCAAGGTAGAAGTGAACAACTCTTGCACACCGATCAAGACAATGCTTTGATTTTTGAGGATGTTGCTTCTGAAGATTTGCAGGTCACCAAAGAATATTTTCTACTTCTTTCTAAACAGGTCACCCAAGGTCTCAACGCCATTGGTTATGAATATTGCCCTGCTGACATGATGGCCTCTAACCCCGAATGGTGCTTGAGCATTTCAGAATGGAAAGAGAGAACATTCCACTGGATCACCAATCCTGGGCGCGACGAGGTCTTATTGTCTTCCATCTTTTTTGATTTTAACCGATCCTATGGAGAATCTTTTTTGGTTGACGAACTGACCGAACATATTTTCGAGACTACACAGAAATACCCTATTTTCTTTGTCCACCTAGCCAGCGGAGCATTACAAAACCCTTCCCCTAGCGGCTTTTTTAGGTCCTTTCTGGTAGAGGAAGATGGTGCTCACAAAGACTTTTTCGATTTAAAGAGAAGGGCATTGATGCCATTGGTAGATGGTGCCAGGGTCTTAGTACTATCGAGCCAAATCAAATCGATCAACAATACGGCAGAACGCTTTGAAAAATTGGCCGAACTCGAACCCAATAATCAAGAATTGTTCTTGGCATGTTCCTACGCCACAAAGGCGCTCTTGAAATTCAGAACAAGGCAAGGTCTTTTGCATAATGATTCGGGTCGGTTCATCGCTTTGGACACTCTCAGTAAGGAAGAAAAAATCAAGCTGAAGCGAACATTTAAAACCATTAAAGAACTTCAGGAGCTTATTAAAATCAGATTTAAAGTCGCCAATTTAGTAGGATGATCAGCTTTTTCAAAAAAAAGAAAACCAACTATCCTGATTTTTGGGTGCACTATGTAGAGCAGTTCCAAAAAGGATTACCTTCTGAATTGAACGAAGTTCGGTTTGTGGTGCTGGATACAGAAACCACGGGTTTTGATTATGATAATGACCGCATTCTATCGATTGGCGCCCTTAGTCTTCAGAATGGTACGATTGAGGTAAAACAGAGTTTTGAAGTCTTTTTATACCAGCATTTTTACCATGCCAAAAATGTAGAGATACATGGCATACTTAAGGATGAAAGACAAGAAAGAATTACCGAACTGGAAGCGCTGATGCTTTTTTTGGAATTTATCAGTAACTCGGTTTTAGTGGCCCATCATGCCGCTTTTGACGTAAAAATGATCAATGAGGCCCTAAAACGTCACGGAATGCCCGGTCTGAAAAATAAAACTTTAGACACCTCGGTTCTTTACAAAAAGACGCTGATCAAATCACCCTTATTAATTCCTCAAGAACAATACACGTTAGACCATCTTGCGGAAAAATTCGATATCTCCACGCGCGACCGCCATACCGCATTGGGTGACGCCTACATTACGGCCATAGCTTTTTTAAAGATTATTCAAAAGCTAAAGTCACAAAAGAATTTTTCAGCGAAACGTTTCCTGAAGTAGCAGACCCTTCCCTATTAATCTAAATACGAAAGAACATTCGTTTTAATACGTTCTTGTATGTTTGAAATATCGGCCTTTATAAAAGTGGTTCCGGTGATATTCTCATAAAGTTCAATATACCTCTCAGATACCGATTCAATATACTCATCGGTCATTTCCGGTACTTTTTGCCCCTCTAGGCCTTGAAAGCCATTTTGAATAAGCCATTGGCGCACAAACTCTTTCGACAACTGTTTTTGAGGCTCACCTTTGGCTTGCCTCTCTTCATACCCTTCCTCATAAAAATACCTAGAAGAATCAGGAGTATGTATTTCATCGATAAGAACGATTTCGCCATTTTTGGTTTTCCCAAATTCGTATTTGGTATCGACTAAAATTAGTCCTCGTTCGGCGGCAATCTCCGTTCCCCTTTGAAAAAGAGCGTGGGTATACTTTTCCAGAATTTCATAATCTTCTTCGGAAACAATACCACGTTTCAAGATATCTTCCCTTGAAATATCCTCGTCATGGTCTCCTTTTTCCGCCTTGGTAGCTGGAGTAATAATTGGTTGGGGAAACTTGTCGTTCTCTTTCATTCCCTCGGGCATCGGAACTCCGCATAGTAATCGCTTACCAGCCTTATACTCCCTTGCTGCATGGCCAGACATATAGCCTCTTATAACCATTTCGACTTTAAACGGTTCACATGCGTGGCCTACGGCCACATTGGGGTCGGGGGTTGCCACTAGCCAGTTGGGCACGATGTCTTCGGTAGCCTTCATCATCTGCGTAGCTATCTGATTGAGTATTTGCCCTTTGTAAGGAATACCTTTGGGCATAACCACATCGAATGCAGATAATCGGTCGGTAGCCACCATCAACAAGGTATCGTCTTCAAGCGTGTACACTTCGCGTACTTTGCCTTTGTACACCTTCTTTTGACCTGGAAAATTATAATTGGTATCTGTGATAGTATTGCTCATTGCTTGCGCCTGTAACAACTACAGAATTTGAGATAGTTAAAATTAATTTTGGTGTTCAATGGTCTTATAGGCAT
Source organism: Euzebyella marina (assembly GCF_003687485.1). Lineage (GTDB taxonomy): Bacteria > Bacteroidota > Bacteroidia > Flavobacteriales > Flavobacteriaceae > Euzebyella > Euzebyella marina. The sequence goes on from NZ_CP032050.1 coordinate 3,218,256, forward strand.
CGATTACCTTTTTGACCAGCTTATGGCGAATCACATCTTTGTCATCTAAATAAACAATGCCTATGCCCTCGGTATTCTTGAGAATAAGCAATGCTTCTTTTAAGCCAGAAATTACACGCCGTGGAAGGTCGATTTGCCCTGGGTCGCCTGTTATCAAGAATTTGGCATTCTTGCCCATACGCGTCAAGAACATCTTCATTTGTGCATGCGTGGTATTTTGGGCCTCGTCTAGAATAACAAAGGCATTATCCAATGTACGCCCGCGCATAAAAGCCAAGGGAGCGATCTGAATGGTGCCGTTTTCAATCAGGTGGGTCAATTTCTCTGCCGGAATCATATCCCTCAAACCATCATACAATGGCTGCATGTAGGGATCCAGCTTTTCTTTAAGATCTCCAGGTAAGAAACCAAGGTTCTCCCCTGCTTCCACCGCAGGTCGTGTCAAAATAATTCGTTTGACCTGTTTTTCCTTTAGGGCCTTTACCGCAAGTGCTACGCCTGTGTAGGTTTTACCCGTACCTGCCGGACCGATGGCAAAGACCATATCGTTCTTTTTGGCGGTATCGACCAACTTTCGTTGGTTGACCGTTTGCGGCTTGATAATACGCCCGCTCACCCCGTGCACCAGTATTTCACCGCTACCCTCAGGTGATTCGTAATCTGACGATGTCTCGCTGGTCAGTACCCTTTCGATAATATTCTCGTCAATTTTGTTGTACTTGGCAAAATGGGCGGTAAGCATATCAAAACGGCTATCGAATTCCTCTAAAAGTTCTTCGTCACCGTACACTTTAATTTTGTTGCCACGTGCCACAATTTTCAGCTTGGGAAAGTACTTTTTTAAAAGGTCGATGTTTTGGTTTCTTTGTCCAAAAAACTCCCTAGGGCTGATTTCGGTGAGTTCTAATATGAGTTCGTTCAAAAAGAAAAGTGTTAAAATTAAAGCCCTGCTATAATTATTTCGCTTGGCTGTTTTTTTGTCCTAATTTTGTTTAACAAACTTAACGAAAATTCAGTTTTCCTAACTAAAAACATATCAACATTGCTGCATGGCAATAATTACGCTTACTACAGATTTTGGACTTAAAGACCATTTCGTTGGTGCATTGAAGGGTACTATTTATAGAGAGTTGGCCGATGCTACTATTGTTGATATTTCACATCAGGTAAGTCCGTTTAATATTCAAGAGTGCGCCTATATTCTTGAAAACTCGTACAAAAGCTTTCCTGACGGAACCATTCACATTGTTGGTGTCGACTCTGAACCTACCCCTGAAAATCAGCATATCGCCGTTTTGGTCGATGGGCATTATTTTATTAGCGCTAACAACGGGGTCATAAGCCTGATTACTTCTGAAAAACAACCGGAAAAGGTGGTGCAGGTCAATATACCCAACCCGATTCACGGATCTTTTCCAGTAATGGACGTGTTCGTGCAGGTCGCCTGCCATATTGCCCGTGGCGGCACTTTAGAGGTGGTAGGTAGACCTTTTAACCAATTACGCGAACTTCGAGAGTTTACCCCTACGGTTACCGATAACGGAAACAAAATTATCGGCAGTGTCATTTACATTGATAATTATGGCAACGTAGTGACCAATATTCACAAAAATTTCTTTGAAGCCTACCGCAAAGGGCGAAGTTTTGAAATTCAGGCACGAAGTACCAAGGTAAGCCGCATTCATAACAAGTACAGCGACATTATCAACTTTGAACTGGACAAAAGTCAACGCAAGGGTGCCGGTGACCTGTTGGCCCTTTTTAATTCGGCCAGCTATATTGAACTGGCTATTTATAAAAGTGACTTGAACACGGTAGGTGGAGCCTCTACCCTATTGGGCCTCGATTATCGCGATACGGTAACGATAAGTTTTGATTAAATGCAACTTAGAGGTTTTCAGGTTCTAAAATGTTTTTAAATTTGAAGGTTTAGGATGTTGGCATGTTATTTTCGAATGCCTCTGCCCCAAAAAACCACCTAACAGACACAATTAATGTTCGCCATATTTAAACGCGAGATACAATCATTTTTTACTTCGCCTATCGCCTATTTGGTCATTGGCCTCTTTCTGGTTTTGAACGGTCTCTTTCTTTGGGTTTTTAAAGGAGATTATAACATTTTTGATTATGGCGTAGCCGATTTGAGCAAGTTCTTTCTTTTGGTGCCATGGGTGTTTCTCTTTCTAATTCCGGCCATTACCATGAAGAGCTTTTCCGAAGAAAGGAAATTAGGCACTCTAGAATTGCTGTTTATCAAACCCCTAACCATATCCAGCACTATTCTTGGTAAATTTTTTGGCACGTTGGTATTGGGTATCATGGCCTTGATTCCCACCTTCATACACATTTTTGCTATTGGACAAATGGGAATGACCGAGGGCAACGTAGATATGGGCCCCGTTATTGGTTCTTATTTTGGCACTCTATTTCTAATGTCATGTTACACCACTATCGGCCTATTTGCATCGACCCTTACCGAAAATCAAATAGTTGCCTTTATTATTGGAGTAGTGCTCTGTTTTTTAATGTTCTACGGCTTCGAAGGTCTTTCGACAATGATGGAAGATGGCCAAAGCGCCCTTCTTACCCAAAGTCTAGGAATGAAATTTCATTTTGATAGTATTTCATTAGGTGTTTTAGATACGCGGGATTTATTGTATTTCATATCGGTGGCTGCGTTTTTCCTGTTCATGACCCTACAGCAACTTAAAAACATGAGCAGGTAATGAAAAAAATATTCATCCATACCGCTATTGCTATTCTTGCCTTGGTTGTAATCAATTTGTTGGGCAATTATGTATACACCCGTTTTGATTTGACCGAAGATAGGCGTTTCACCTTATCGGACGCCTCTCTCAATGTGGCCAACATTTTTGAAAAACCTGTTATCGTAGATGTTTTATTGGATGGAAAGCTACCTCCTGAATTTGCAAAACTTCGAACCGAGACCCGACAGATTTTAGAAGAATTTGCTTCGGAAAACAGCAATGTAAAATTCAATTTTGTCAATCCTATTGAGGATGCTTCCCAGTCGGAAAATGTGATGGCCGAACTTCAATCGTTAGGCCTAACTCCCGCCCAGATTACTGTTGAAGATAACGGAAAAGTATCACAAGAAATTCTATTCCCGTGGGCGCTGGTCAACTACGAAAACAAAACGGTCAAAGTACCCCTTTTAAAAAACAAACTCGGTTCGAGCAGCGAAGAGCGTGTCAATAATTCGGTACAACAATTAGAATATGCCTTTACCGATGCCTTTTCTAAAATCACCATTAAAGAGAAAAAGCAAATAGCGGTTATCAAGGGCAATGGCGAGCTCGATGATATTTACCTTGCCGATTTTTTGACTACGCTACGTGAATATTACAATATTGGGGCCATTACCTTAGATTCGGTCGAAACGAACCCCCAGGGTACTTTTGACCAATTGAAAAATTATGACCTGGCACTCATAGCCAAACCCACCCAAGCCTTTTCCGATAAGGAGAAATATGTCATGGATCAATTTATGGTCAACGGTGGTAAATCGGTTTGGCTTATCGATCAAGTAACGATGGAACTTGATAGTCTTTTAAATGAGCAGGGCAAGGCCATCGCTTTGCCACGTAATCTTAATTTGACCGATTTATTTTTTCGTTATGGGGTGCGCCTGAACCCTGACTTGGTAAACGATCTCTATTTTACGCAGATAGTGCTGGCCACCGGTGACGGTAATAATTCGCAGTACAACCCTGTGCCATGGTATTACAACCCTATGGTCTTTCCTAAAACGGACCATCCTATAGTCAATAATCTAGAGGCCATGAGGTTTCAATTTGCGGGATCGATAGACACCCTCGCCAATGAATACCAAAAAGAGGTGCTGCTCTCCAGTTCCCCATTATCAAAATTGGAAGGAACCCCCAAGGAAATCGATTTAGATATCATCAACCGTCCGCCAAAAAAAGACGACTACAACAATGGCAATAAACCCATGGCCGTTTTGGTTTCCGGCAAATTCAATTCAGCTTATAAAAACAGGATAAAGCCACTGCAATTAAAAGGGGCTTTAGATGAGGGTAAGGAAAGTGAACTCTTGTTGATATCAGACGGAGACCTTATCAAAAATCAATTGCGCAACGGTCGCCCCTTGGAGTTGGGCTATGATAAATGGACGAATAATTACTTCGGAAACAAAGAATTTTTATTGAATAGTATCAATTATATGCTAGACGATAAAGGACTTATAAACATTCGAAGTAAAAAAGTGACCATTCCATTTTTAGACCAAAAGAAAGTCGCCGACCAAAAGACCATGTGGCAAGTATTGAATATAGGGCTTCCAGTGGTTTTAATCGTTTTGTTCGGCCTCTTGTTCAACTACCTTCGAAAGCGTAAATACGCTAGTTAGATGTTAATAAGTTTGTTTCGATAAAAAGCACAATTCAAATATCTTTGTTTGTCTTGTATTTTAAGGTGTTTCTTATTCTTAAATAGACAATTTAGAGCATTATATACCACAAAATTGAAATAATAATCTTCCAATGAAGTTCATAGTATCCAGTACTTATCTCTTAAAACAGTTGCAAGTCTTGGGGGGTGTCATCAACAATAGTAACACCTTGCCGATATTGGACAATTTTCTTTTTGACCTAAAACAGAATGAACTAACCGTATCTGCATCAGATCTTGAAACTACGATGAGTTCTGTACTTAATGTAGATTCTGATAACGAGGGTACGATTGCCGTACCAGCCAAGCTTCTTTTGGAGACCCTAAAGACCTTTCCTGAGCAACCATTGACTTTTGTTGTTGAGGATAACCATACGGTCGAAATAAGCTCGAACCACGGTAAATATGCCTTGGCGTATGCCGATGGGGCCGAGTTTCCAAAAGCGGTAGAATTGGCCAACCCTAGTTCTACAACAATAATGGGCGATATTTTGGCTACCGCTATAGACAAGACCATTTTCGCTGCCGGCAACGATGATTTGAGACCGGTGATGAGCGGTGTTTTCTTTCAGTTTTCGACCGAGAGTTTGACTTTTGTTGCTACCGATGCACATAAATTGGTCAAGTATCAGCGTACCGACGTAACTGCATCGCAGGTTGCCGAGTTCATTATGCCCAAAAAGCCTTTGAACCTTTTAAAGGGAATATTGGGAGGCAGTGAATCTGATGTGGTAATTGAATACAATGACAGCAATGCCAAATTCAGCTTCGAGAATACCGAGTTGATCTGTCGTCTTATCGATGGTAAGTATCCGAATTATGAAGCGGTAATTCCTAAAGAGAATCCGAACCAACTATCTATTTCGAGAACGCAGTTCTTGAGTTCTGTAAAGCGTGTGGCTATCTTCAGTAACAAGACCACTCACCAAATCAGATTAAAGATTGCGGGTGCCGAACTTAATATTTCTGCCGAAGACATCGATTACAGCAATAAGGCCGAAGAGCGCTTGACCTGTTCGTATCAAGGTGATGATATGCAAATAGGTTTCAACAGCCGTTTTCTGACCGAAATGCTGAACAATTTGGGTTCCGATGATGTTTCCCTAGAAATGAGTTTACCTAACAGAGCAGGTATCTTGACCCCAATTGATGGATTGGATGAAGGTGAGAGCGTGACTATGTTGGTAATGCCCGTAATGCTCAACAGCTAGATATATACAAATCTTGATAAATAAAAAAGCCTTGGTCAAACCAAGGCTTTTTTGTATCTGATGATTAAATCAATCTTTTAAGGGATAAATCTAATGGTCATAAAATTAATGGGTGATTCGTCATTACTAGCTTTTACGGCGTTGACTATGGGTATAACAAAGGCAACTATGGCAATAAAGATAAGACTTAAAATTCCCAAGCCGAAAAGTAGAATTGCCGGAATACTCAAGAATGTAAACAACAGCATACTTAACTGAAAATTGATGATGGACTTACCATGTTCATCCATACCGTGTACCGAGTCTTTCGTGACCAACCAAATGATCAAGGGTACGACAAGACCGCCAAAACCTGTTACGTATGTCAATAATTGTGATAGATGAGTCAAGACCAACAACTGATTGTTGTTTTCAAGGGCCCTGTTTTGATTGATGATTTCCATTATCCTTTTGATTTTAGGGTTATACCTATAAGACGCTCTAAGAATCAAAATGTTACAAACAGCCCGTTAGCTTCTCTTTAATTGAAGTTCCAATTTTCTAAGCTTTTCTTTATCCTTAATGGTACGCAGCCTTTCCTTCTCGATTTTTCGGTCGATTTTGTCAATATCGTTGGGCGAAAGCTTCCCTTTGATTTTATCAAGCTCCATATCTTCCTGTAAATCATTGATTTTACGCTCTCTTTTGGCAATGTCTTTCTTCTTGTCAACAATTTTATCCTTCAGGTCTTCCCTTTTTTTGGCAGCTTTTTCCTTCTTTTTCAAGGCTTTTTCGGCTTTCTTGGCTTCCTTTTCCGCCTTTTTGGCCTCCTTCTCTGCTTTTTCAATCTCTGCCTGAAGCATCTTTGCCTGTTCGGCCTGCTCGATTCTTAACAAAGAATCGTTTTTGACCTCTTCTTGGGCATATGAGAACGATATGCAAAGGGTAAAAAAGGCGCAAGCAGTATATAAACGTAAGTTCATTTAATTGTATATTTATTGTTATTCGTGATTCGAAGGTATATATTTTCTAAGTTGCCGACGATGGGTTTTAACTCTTTTTTTAACGCAAAAACGAGGGCTGCGCATCAATTCTATTTTAGCTAATTTTGCCCAAAAGAAGCACATGGTCACAGATGATACGATTATAGCCCTTGCCACACCTTCAGGTGCCGGTGCCATTGCAGTTATAAGAGTTTCGGGAAAAAACGCCGTAAAAATTACAGCTCCTCTTTTTCAATCTTCGTTCGGCAAAAATTTAATGGAGCAGCCAAGCCATACCATACGATTGGGGCATATTGTAGAAGACGGCAAAATCTTGGACGAAGTCTTGGTATCCGTTTTTAAAGCCCCACACTCCTATACCGGCGAAAACGTAGTGGAAATTTCATGTCATGGCTCTAATTACATTCAACAGCAGATCATACAATTATTTCTACGTAATGGATGCCGCACCGCGCAACCCGGAGAGTTTACACTTAGGGCCTTTTTAAACGGTAAAATGGATTTAAGCCAGGCCGAGGCCGTTGCCGATCTGATAGCCAGTGACAATGCCGCATCACACGAAATTGCCATACAACAGATGCGTGGGGGGTTCAGCAATGAAATAGCCGAACTGCGTACCGAACTACTCAATTTTGCTTCGCTCATCGAACTTGAGCTTGATTTCTCTGAAGAAGATGTTGAATTTGCCGATAGAACGCAATTTAAAAACCTATTGGCGCGAATAAGGGAAGTTTTGAAAAGATTGATAGCGTCTTTTGCTATGGGCAATGTTATCAAAAATGGTATCCCCATTGCCATTGTGGGAGAACCTAATGTAGGTAAATCAACTTTGTTGAATGCCCTTCTGAATGAAGAGCGTGCGCTCGTTTCCGACATTGCAGGAACTACCAGAGATACCGTGGAAGACGAGATAGCCATTGGGGGCATCGGTTTTCGTTTTATCGATACGGCAGGTATACGTGAGACTGAAGACGTTGTGGAAGGTATGGGCATTCAACGGACTTTTGAAAAAATCGAAAAATCGCAGGTTACCTTATTTTTAATCGACTCCCTACAGATTCTCACCTCATCTGAACGTCAAGAAAGTCTTATCGGTTCTTTGAAGAAAATCAAGATGGACCACCCGCAAAAACCTATTGTGGTGGTGGCCAATAAAAAAGATCAGTTGAGTGAAGAACAAAACGATGCCATCACTCAAATGTTAGATCAAATTGATGGAATTACTTTTCAAATACTATCGGCCAAGACCAAAGTGGGTGTTGAAGAACTGAAAGACACTCTTTTGAGCTTTGTGAATACGGGTGCCCTGAGAAATAATGAAACTATTGTTACCAACTCCCGTCATTACGATTCCCTTATTAAAGCCTTGGAAGAAATCGAAAAGATACAACTCGGTATGGACCAAGGTCTCTCTAGCGACCTTCTAGCAATTGATGTACGAGAGGCATTGTACCACTTGGGCGAAATAACTGGGCAAGTGACGAACGACGAGCTCTTAGGCAATATTTTCGCCAATTTTTGCATCGGCAAATAGACTTGCTCTTCTTTGTTATTTAGGATGGATTAGATGGCTAAAAAGGGGTAATCTAGTAGGTTAATTGCCATCATTTATTGAACTTTATCGGAAGCTTCCATTTCATTAATCATTTTCGGTAAAAAAGGGAAGGCTTTAAACAGGGTTTGTCTTTGCTGGTATTCAGAATATACTTTGATTCAGGTTTATTTCTTAATTCAACAGTTTTAGTTATGCCGTTTTTTGGCTTTTTTACTTGTCCACAAGTGGTACGGAACTAACAGTATCAACGAATTTGGTTATGGTTGTATATGGTTCAGGTTTAAAATAGGTTTCAATATCACTCTAGTTGAATGAGCATCTATGACCAATGAGCCGTCACTACCTACTTTTTGCTGCAATTATGTAATTGTAAATATTTCTAGTGTCTACACTATCTAGATTCTTAAAGGTATGGGCGATGGCCAAATGTGAGAAATCAGCATAAGAACCAATTTCAGTTTGATATTTATCTCCGTTCTTAATTAATGAATCTTGTTTGGTAATAAAAAGATGAAAATAAGTTCTTTCCATTTTAGAGTCTAATCTTACCAGTAAATCAGGGTCGCTAATTCCTCCGGATCTATGACATGCTGCACAATTTATATTAAATAATCTACGCCCTTCTGAATAATCGGCCAATGGGTCATCTACAATATCAACAACCGTAACCTTTTTGATTTCCTTTTCAGAATTCAATAGATAAAAAAGTAATCCTGCAATAACAATTACAAAAGTTAGAAATGAAAGAGATAGGTACATAATTCGATTAATCATCTTTAATCATCAAATTGTTTTTAACGGTTTGTTTACCAGAAGTTGCGGACTTTTCCAATAAAATGTCCGCTGACTTTAAAGATAGGTTGCAAAGGATTCCGTTCAGGAAATCCTGCCACAATGAATTATAGCCCGTGTTAGCTGTAGTTTTTATTTTTTAAGAATATTTAGAATGTCCGCTACTAAATATAATCCGCACACTGAGATTCCAAAAAATGCATGTGTAACTTTTCCATTTGGAAGTATTTCGGTGATACAGAAATAGATTACTAAAACGCTTATGGGATAGAAAAAAATCCTTGTCAAAATTTTTTTAAAGGTCCATTCATTTTCTTTTGCAATTTCTTTTTGGGGCTTTCCAACAAACTTTTCTGGAAATTTTTCTTTCTCAATATTTTCGATGGTCTCTTTCAGTTCCTCTACCATTATTTTTTTCTCCGATTTAGATGCTTTTCTCATGATTAGGAATAGCACTAAAGCAACAAATAGGATAAAAACAGACCCGAGCCAACCCTTCATGAATCCATTTCCCAAAATTGGTAATAAGGAAAAAATTCCAATCATAACCATTGCTATTTTGTCAAATAGCTTACCAAACGGATTTAATTCAGATTTAATTCCAACAAGTTTGTTTTCAGAGTCAAATTGAAGATGAAATATAGGATAACCACCTCTTAACCAATGTGAAGAATACCATAATAAAATTTCTTTTTCCCTAATTTCTCCACTATATCTATGATTTTTTATAAAAAACATATCATTGAAGTGAGTCTTTAGATTGCTCTTTTTTGGGTCAAGTACTAATTCTTCAATGTCCGCTTTTTCAATCATTCTGTTTTTGGAAATTACAGCTAACGTAGTAGTATAGATCATATTATCTATACTTATTTTATGTGAGGAACTAAGATAAAATAAATCTGACTCGGTTGGTGGGCACTCTTGGTAATCCTTTATTTGTACTTTCCTTTATAATGCTATGAATTGTCAGATGTAAAAAGGGGAGGGCTACAAATTTGATTGCGACTAAGGTTAGAGTATGAGTAATTGCATTACATTTGTGTTTGTTGTGTGTAAGTTGGCACTCCGCCAAAACGGAAAATGTTTACCTGAGACTATAGATAATTGACTACAACGAATTCCGTTTAAGAAATCTAGCTGCAATTAATCATGCTTCATGTTCCTATTTCGTATTCAATCACTTACATATTCGTTAATGAAGCAATCATTACAATAATCAATTAAAGTTAACCTGTTTTCCTCCAATTCATAGAATTGTGTAATTCCTAAGGGGTCTGGTACTATCAGTTCACGAGATTCGCCATTAGTATCTATTAACTCAATGGTATATTTAACTTTGGAAATTAAATTACCATTCGTAAAATATTTTATGGAATCAGATGATACTATAAGTTTTTGAATCTCTCCTGTGGATTCAGGAGTATAAGTAATTTGTGCTAATCCTCCTGTTGATTTTACCCACCTCCATTCTCCGATTATAGTCGTTCTTATTTCTCTGCTATCATCATTAGAGCAATTCGTGTACATCAGTACAACTAATGTTAGAAACAATATCCTTTTCATACAGAAATTGGTTTTCTTCGAAGATGTTATTGTGATTAAAGGGTTGCTTCTAAATACACCACAACGTAGTAGTATAAATCATATGATTTATACTTGTTTTATGTGTATGCCTAAGATAAAATAAATTGGCTGTGCCAAGTGGGTGCTTTTGGTAATACTTTAATTGACCTTTTCTTTAAATATTGAAAATGAAGATTACATGACTTTGATGCCCTAACGTCAGTTTTGGATTTCACCGCAGGCAACCGTGCTTCTAAGCCCCCTAAAACCCTTTTTAGCGGAGTTAAATAGTCAAATCATTTTCCAGTTTTAATTGAGAGCCAATTCGAAAAGCTTCGGCAATCAGCCACAGAAAAAGAAAAAAGAATACCGACTGAAAGGAGGTAAATGTAAAAAGGTTGGTACTTGCAAACTTAAGACCAGGGTATTCCAATTTATCATAAAGATATGATGAAGCAATAATAGTGGACAGTCTATCGAAGAAAATACACCCTATTCCCAAAAAGGCGATTGACCGCAAGCGTATGGCGTTTTCCGTAATTAAAAAGTCGCCCAATTTTGCCGATTCTAAAATTCTAATCGTCAACCTCAAACCAAAGAGCACACAGAAGTAAGCAAGCAATGAAATACTGCTGTAGCCAATCAAAAAACCCAGAGGCACCTGATCTAGGCCAATCACTCCCATAGCATGATTTAAATTGAAGGTTGTACCTGTAATCTGCTCTGACATATTATAGAGTCCGTTTTGGTCAAGAGAGAACATTACGGTAAAGCCCGTCGGAAAAGAAGGAGAATCAGTAAAAATCGAAATGACGGTGAAGAGTATATACAATGCAAGGCCCAGTATCATCGTAAGAAAGCCTATTTGAAAAATGATTAATAGAAAATTAATCAACAAACCCTTATGTAATCTATTCTGAAGTACCATATCATTTGATTTAATTACCGTAAAGTAATAATTATTTATTGAAAAACAATAAATTTATAATGGTTTTATCACATAGATATGAGCTGAAGCATATACTTAGGATATCCCAAGTAAGAATTGACGACCTTTTGACTTTTTGAGCCTCTTATTTAATTCTACTTCACGGTAACAATTACTCTTTGGTAACAGGTAAAAGCGGGAAAACCCGCATCGGTGCGCCCCACAATAACGTGATATTCTCCCCCTTTCCTTGCTTCTTTCGGCAAAGTTACCATGGCCACATCCTCTTCTTGTTAGTATTCAATAACTGCAGTACCATCACCTTCTTTTGAATGGGACCAAACGGGTCTGTGAGGGTACTTAATATCAATAGTCCAACTTTTTTTGAAAATTTGGGATAAATGAGTTTGAAAGGAAATTGCAACTACATTCTTGCTATCGAAACCTTTCTACACTTCTCTATTTCCATTCATTTCTTTTGCTTGTCCAAAAGAAACGAACCAAAGAAAAGGACAGTTCACCACAGAAATTTTTACTGCCTACAACCTATTTCGAAACTCGGCCATCTAGCTGTGATTTAGTTAAGCTAAGGCGAAGATTTCCCAGAAATAATGACTGTCAAGCGGAAGTGCGTCCGCCAGAGGCGGAAAGAGCATGAAGCGCAAGACGGGAATGTTTTATCCGTAGGATAAAATTTCCTTGAAATCTTCTTGATTTTGTTGGCCACCGCTTCAACTGGCACCATATCTCAAATGCAAATCTTTGCATTTTCGGTACGGTCCTGTATCAAGACAAAATGAATGAATAACAAAACTCACCCCTTCCGTCCTACGAAGCAGAACACCTTCCCCTAACCAGGGGAAGGAGCTTTACACTAGTCTTTATTTAATAGTAATGATTACTCGCTGATATCTGGTCAAAGATGGGAAACCCGCATCACTACCCTCAACAATCACATGATATTCTTCACCTGATTTGGCGGTTTCGGGCAGTTGCACCGTTGCCTGTTCCTTTTCAATATCATAAGTTACTTCCGCTGCTCCGTCTCCCGCTTCGGCATAATTCCAAACCTTGAACGAAACCCCATGACCATCTGGGTCGGTGTAGCCTGGGGTCAAAGTCAACTTTTCACCTGCCGTGGCTGTTAAATTGGTGCCCTCTTCCACTTTAATTTCGGGGGCATGATTGGCCTCTTCAAAAGACTGCAACGCCCAATCGGCTCTGGCGGCAAAATCTAACTGCATGGCTTTAATCCAACGAGTTTGTGGGTAACTGGTGTCCATTTCCCCAGTTTCAGGATTCAAATCAGAAGCTGTTTCGCCATCTTCATAGCGATACTGATTTTCGGCAGATTGCTCAAAACGACCACTCCATCCGCCTCGCGATGGGTCCTCATAATTGGCCAAACCCACGTCTACCAAATGTAAAAAGGCAGGCGAATCTCCTTCCGAAATAAAGTCATATTTTGAAAAACTACCGCGTTCGGTCTTGGTGATTTTTGAAATATCTCCTTCAAAATGGTTGGGGTCTCCTGCTTGTTTTTGTCCGTCACCATACGAATAGTATTTTTCGAACAACGAGCCATGACCGTTAATAATGTTAGGCCCCATAAAACTACCTTCTAAATAAGGTTGTTGACTTTTGGGCACTACCATTTTCCAAGGGTAGGCAAAACACCAAAATTGATTGGCATTGTAGAATACACGTATCTCTGGCCAGTTTGGGCCAATGTATTTTTTATAGGTGGCATCTTGGTCCATAATGGTATAAATAATGGCCTTTTTTGATACCTTAGCCTTGATTTCCTTCCAATTTCGTTTTTTGGAATAATCTTCTTCTATTGATTTTAGGGCGCGAGCTATCGTGTTAGTCCCTCCCCAAGCTTGTAAGAAGATTTCCCGAGGGTCATCATCCAATAACTTTTCAGCAATCCATTTTGAACCTTCAGTACGTTGGCCCATTTCACCTTCAAAATCAATGTTTCCTACTTTCACCAAATCCAATAGCGCTTCCGCGGAAGGATAACTTTCATCATGTAACAACAAATTTGAATGCACCTTACCATATTCGGTCAATAATTCTTGCATCCACGTTGTACCGGGCCAGCGTAAATCGGTCAAATCTTTCCCATAAATGTTTCGGGTCATCTCCATTTCAGAAGTAAACTTGGTTCCTTTACCGTCGCCTTTCCAATGCCACATTGAACTTGAATACACCAAACCTTCGGTATCAAACTCGTTGGTGTACATTAGGTAACGAATAAAGGTGTCTACATCATCAATTTCACCATCAGTTGTTACAATGGTTCTTTTGGGCAGCTCTTGTGCCTTTACCGGTAGAAATGCAAATGCAATAAGTACTATTAAAAGGTAATTTTTCATTTTTGTAGACTTACTTAAACAATTGTGGTGTGATTTCGGCCAAATACATACGCCATGATTGCCAATCGTGCGTACCCTTGTTTTCGCGATAGGTATATTCAAAATCAATAGAGTCGTAAAGCTGACGTAATTTCACCCCTGTTTCGTACAAAAAATCATCGGTGCCCATACCTATCCAATACATTTTAGGGTTAGCCTTTTTCAAAGCTTCGAGCTGCGAAATATGAGCCTCTTTATCATAATCAGCGTCAGTACTGGCATTGAAGGACGAAAACAAGCCCATACTCATCACCCCAATATATTTGAACATCTCTGGGTGACTATTGGTTATGTTCTGAGTCTGATATCCTCCCATTGAGAAACCGGCAACTGCCCTTTTTTCCGGGGATGGATCTATTCGAAATTCACTCTCTACAAACGGAATGATATCGTTCACCAGACTTTTTTCAAAGCGTTGTGATGCCATTGAGCCGATGCCTGCTTCGACCTTAACTTCCGGATTTCGACTTAAGGGCGCGGCGGAAGTATCAGGGTTGCCATTTGGCATCACCACTATCATTGGTTCTGCCTTACCGGATGCTATTAAATTATCTAAAATAAAATTGGTTCTTCCACGACTTAACCAACATTCTTCGTCACCTCCGCCCCCATGTAATAGGTAGAGGACTGGATATTTTTTATCGCCATACTTATAATTTGGTGGCAAATAAACGTGCATACGCCTAGTACTATTCAAAGTAGGCGAATCGTACCATACAGAACGAATTTCGCCATGCGGAACGTTATTGGCCAAATATACCGAAGCACCTTCTCCGGGTATCTGTAGCATATTCATGATCCATGCGCCGTCACGAGTAACCATTTTATTATTAGGGTCCAATGCCGATACCCCATCGATTACATATTCATATTCATAGACGTTCGAAGGAAGTGGACCTACCTTTGCTTCAAAAATTGAATCTTTCTTAATCATATCAATACGTTGAGAAGGATCCCATGATCCCCAAACAACCACGCTTTTGGCCAAGGGCGCTTTGATTCGAAATTGCACCGAATTGTCTTCAAGTATCTCTAAAGCCTTATAATCCGGTTCGGTGCGTTGTGCCTCTAACAGATTACAGGCGATGAGAAAGAACAATGAGGGGCCGAGAAACTTGATTTTGATTAATAGATTATTTTCTTTCATAGTAGTTCTATTTAGGTTGAGTAGTTTTTATCAAGTTCAGCCAATTGCTATATTTTCGGTCGAGTTTCACACTTTCTTGGGAACAATCTAATTTTTGAACGGATTTTAAACTGGCTATATGCTGAAGGTCAGAGAAAAAACCTGAAGATAATCCGGCCAAAAAGGCGGCACCCTGGGCAGATATATCACTGTTCTCTTGCATCGTAATATTCGTCTTCAGCAACCTTTCTAGTGTTTGCTGAATAAATTTATTTTTTGACAAGCCACCATGCATGGCTATCTGACTTATTGGTTGGCCCAGATCGGATTCCATAGCCTCCACAACAGCCTTTATCTGAAAACATATAGTTTCTAAGGTTGCGGCCACCATATCGTAATCTGTAGTGCCAAAAGTGATTCCGTGAAAACTCGCCTTTCTATCCATTTGCCAAAAAGGGGCTCCTAAGCCGCTAAAAGCGGGAACCAGAAGAACCTCTGAAGTGTCGGTTGCTTTCAAGGCCATTTCTTCCGATTCTGTCACATCATCTAACAGTTTTAAAGACCTCAACCATTCCATCATAGAACCACAGGCTACAATTGCGCCCTCCCATGCATACGCCACCTGATTTTCGGTACTCCAACCAATGGTATTCAACAACCCTTCTTTTGAAGGTTGGGGCCTATCACCAATATGCATAAGCATAGAACAGCCCGTACCTAATGTCATTTTAGTATCGCCCTGATTCATACAAGCTTCGCCGAACATAGCAGCATGAGAATCACCGATTATAGCCCTAATTGGTATTGGATTTGGCAGAAGGTCAAAAATATTGGTAGTCGCATAAAAAGCGGAAGAAGGCTTTACCTTTGGGAACTTCAAAGTTTGTAAGTGCCATTTTTCTAATAGCTCTGCATCCCAAACCAAATCATGAATATTGAAGAACAAAGTTCTTGAGGCATTGGTATGATCGGTCAAAAACTCTTCGCCATTGGTTAGGTTGTACAAAAGCCAAGTATCTATGGTTCCGAAATGTATCTCACCAGTAGCGATTTGCTTGGCCACATCAGGTTCATTCTCCAAAATCCATAGAAGTTTACTTCCTGAGAAATAGGGGTCAATAATCAGGCCTGTCTTTTTCTTCACCCATTCTTCTTGGTGCTTCATTGCTTCGCACAATGCAGTTGATCGCTTACAAGCCCAAACCACAGCAGGATAAACGGGGACTCCTTCCGAATTCCATAAAATAAATGTTTCGCGTTGATTGCTAATACCAATCGATTCGATATGTTCACCGTCAATCTCTTTTAGAACTTCGCGACACGCCTCTTCTACGCTCGAAAGAATCTGGTATGGGTCTTGTTCAACGCGACCATCAGAAAAATAATCGGTGGGTAAATCGGCCACGGCTTTTTTCGCCACCTTTCCTTCTCCATCAAACAAAATGGCCTTGGTACTACTGGTTCCTTGATCAATGGCTAAAATGTACATGACTACTCTTTATTGGTTTTATCCATTATTACGGCCAATAATATAACAGCACCTTTGACCACCTGCTGCCAAAACGGACTCACATTCAATAAGACCAGTCCGTTATTCAAAACTCCAATAATTACCGCACCTAAAACAGTGCCCCAAATGCTGCCTTTACCACCACTAAGCGATGTACCGCCAATTACCACAGCGGCAATGGCGTCTAACTCATAACTGAGACCTGCGTTGGGTTGTGCGCTATCTAAGCGAGAGGTTACCATGAGCCCCCCAATGGCAGCGGTTATACCTGAAAGGGTGTAAACAATCATCTTAACCCTTTTGGTATTGATTCCCGAAAGAAGTGCGGCATTCTCATTACCACCGATAGCGTAAATGTATCTACCTAAAGGAGTTTTATTGGTAAGAAATACGGCCAACAAAACTACTACCGCGGTTATCCAAACCGGAAAAGGAACTCCTAAAAACCACCCTGTACCGATAAAACCAAAATGATCACCCAATCCATTTATGGGGAAACCTTCGGTATAGAGCATAGTGAAGCCTCGAGCCATTGTCAACATCGCCAAAGTGACTACGAAGGCAGGAGCCTTAAAACGGGTGATGGCGAAACCATTGAACCAGCCCAAAGCTCCCCCAACCACTATAGCGGCAATAATAGCACCCAACAAGGTAAAACCGATATTCACATTTTCCGATGGTACGTCTATTCCGAACTTGAGGAGTCCTGCCCCTACGGCACCGGCAAAAGCTAATATGGAACCAACGGAAAGATCAATGCCCCGGGTTAAAATAACCAAGGTCATACCCACCGAAATACAAATATTAACCGATATCTGTCTTAGAATATTCCATCCGTTATTTACGGTCAGAAATTTGTCCGATAAAATACTGATAGCCAAGCACATTACGAAAAGTGCAATCAGTGGCTGTAGCTTAATCAGTCTGTCTTTAGTGGCAGTTGCTATCATTATGCTATTGCTGCTTTTAGAATATTTTGCTCATTCGCTTCATCTATATCAAAATTGCCGGTTATCCGTCCTTCACTAAGCACCAAAACCCGATGACTTACTGCCAGTATTTCAGGAATCTCAGAAGACACGATGATTATACCCATTCCCTCGGAAGCCAGTTGGTCAATGAGTTTGTGTATTTCACTTTTCGCGTGCACATCGATTCCTCTTGTAGGTTCATCAAGCATCAATACCTTTGGATGGGTTGCCAACCATTTGGCCAATACCACCTTCTGCTGGTTACCCCCACTAAGGTTTTTAATCAGCTGTTGGTCAGAGTCTGTTTTTATTTTAAGTTCATCGATGTACATTTCTGCCAAAGCCCTTTCTCTATCAATTTGCAATACACCCACGTTACATAGTTGCCTCAAGACCGTTAAACCCATGTTTTTTCTTACCGAAAGGTCCGGTACGATGCCATCTCTTTTTCGGTCTTCGGTAACAAGTGCCAACCCTTCTTTGATGGCGGTGATGGGGGAATTAATTTTTTTTGAGATGGAATCAATTTTGATTTCCCCTTGAGAAATACCGGTATGAACTCCAAAAATAGTCTCCAACAACTCTGTTCTGCCAGCACCCATGAGCCCAAAAACACCCAATACCTCTCCTCTTCTGAGATCAAATGTTATTCCCTTTTCAACATTGAAAGTCGGCAGCTTTAAATCGTATATTTCTAATATTTTAGGGTCATCGTTCTTTTTGACATGAATATTGTGACGGTGTAATTCTACTTCTCTACCGGCCATCATTTTAATAAGCTGATTTTCATCGACTTCGGATATAGCACCAGAACCGATAAATTTACCATCACGTAAAACCACATAATCGTCGCATATAGAAAATATCTCTTTCATTTTATGTGAAATATAGGCGATGGCCTTACCCTCTTTTTTTAGCTCAGAAATTATATCGAACAAAATTTTGGCTTCACTATCGGTAATGGCCGAAGTAGGTTCATCCATAATCAAAACCTTTGTATCGAGCATTAAGGCCTTGGCTATCTCCAATAACTGTCGCTCGCCCACCTTTAATTTCTCCACCCTGGTGTTTGGGTCTATCTTCAATTTTACTTTATCAAGTAGAAGGGCCGATCTGATGTACATTTCTTTTTTATCCAAAATGCCAAACTCGTTTTTTAATTCCCTTCCCAAAAAGATATTTTCAGCCACGCTTAAATAGGGTAGTAAATTGAGCTCTTGATGAATAATGGCGATACCGGCATTTTGAGCTTCCCTTGTGTTTTTGAACGAAACAGCCTCACCGTTCATCAACAATTCCCCCTCATAATCAGTATAGACCCCACTTAGAATCTTCATCAGAGTAGATTTACCCGCCCCATTTTCGCCAATTATACTCGTCACGTGCCCGGCATTCAGTTCAAGACGCACCTCTTGTAAAGCGGTGACCCCTGAAAATCGCTTGGTTATGTTTTTGGCAATGAGCATTACTGAAATTTGATTTGAACAGGAAGTACCTTAAACTGGTTGGTAGGCGGAAATTTTTTATTTACCTCCATCGCCCCTATAACCTGTAGCGTGTCACCTACCTTAGCTTTCTCTTTAAAAGGAGGAATCACGGTGTTTCTTATCATCTTATTGACCTCAGCAGCGATAGCATTCAAATCAGAAGTGTTTTGAAATTCTTTGTTATCAATCAATCCCGAGGCATCACGAATGGCATTTCCGTATATAAACTCGGTCTGTAATCGAACAATCAATTCATCTGAAATGGCCAAAAGGTATTCATCATCACTCTTATCTTCTACCGAGGCCGTAAACTGAATCAAAAAATAGCCAATATTGCCTACCGCTATCGCATTCGACCATTCCTCAAAAGCCCCTTGTTTATCGGACTGTAACCGCTGGACTAATTCTGGTAATGGAATCGCATCGGTATAAACGGTCGGTAATTCCTCGTTCACATAATTCTGGGCATAAGTAACGTGGTCAAAAGTTTCTACTTCATTTTTTAGCTCGTTCAAAGGCCTTATTTCAATCGAGAAATAGCCCACGATTAAAACAACCAATACCCACAAGAAATCTTTGAGAAATTTCATATTTAGTTCATTAAACCTTATTCACCGTACGCCGCATAATTTTCAACATTCTCGGCAGTGACCAACTCTACCGCAACCGGAATTTTCTGGGCAAAATCACGCTTTCCGCGTATGTATTCATCTGCAAAGATGGCTGCTCGTTCTGCCATTACATTAGGAAACTGCATTCCCGTTGCGGTAATTTTACCCTCTTGAATGGCCGATACCACGTCATCTGCGCCATCAAAGCCGAAAACCTTTACCGAATCTGCTATACCTGCGCCTACCAGAGCCTGATACGCTCCCATGGCCATGGCATCATTACCACAGAAAACACCCTGAATGTTCGGGTTTGACTGAATTATCGATTCCATAACCTCAAGTGCCTTATTTCGGTCGAAGTCTGCATTCTGTTGCGCAACCATTTTCAGTTCCGGGTAATTATCAACCACCGAATGAAAACCATTGGAACGAGCCCATGTATTATTATCACCGACCAAACCCAGCAATTCAACATAATTGCCTTTCTTATTAAGTTGCTGGGCAAAATAGGCCCCTACAGCAATACTACCCGAATAGCTATCGGAGAGTATTTGGGATGTAGCTGCATTTAAAGAGTTGATTTCCCTATCCATACAGAAAACAGGTATGCCGGCTTCTTTGGCCTTTTTGACATTGACGACACTACCATCAGCATCGGTGGGATTGAAAAGAACGGCATCAAAACCGGAAACAATAACATTATCAAAATGATCAGCCTCTAAAGCGGTGTTGTTCTGAGAATCGAAAATCTTGGCCTCATAACCCAATTCTTGGGCTTTTGCCGCAGCACGTTCTCCCAAAAAAACAAACCACGGGTTGTTCAATGTAGATATAATAACCGCCATTTTCTTAGGGCCTGAGTTCTTATCTTCTTGTTGTTTACAACCTAATGCCAAGGCTAAAACCAATAAAAAAACCTTTGTTGACGACAGTTTCATGGTTGCTTGGGTGTTACGTTCACTATTACCCTTTGGTATCTGGTCAATGAAGGCATACCATTATCGGTAACCTGTAAAATGAAATGTATGGTACCAACTTTATCGGTATTAGGTGCAACCAGGCTAGCGGTATGGGTATCGGCATTTATCAACTCTATATTTCCTCTTCTACTTACATTTAGAGTTCCTACCTCTTTGTATGCAAACCATTGATAACTTAGCTCATCACCGTCAGGATCGGTTGAATTAGCTCCGCTCAATACGATTTTCTCTCCTTCATAAACCGAAATCTCATTCTCATGATTCAATTTTACGGTTGGAGGATGGTTCGCCTGCTCATATATTTTTGTATTGCTCCAATCTATTCTTGCCGCAAAATCATGCTGATAGGCCTCGCGCCAACGCCAAATAGTGGCATGGTGGCTTGTATGCATCTTTTGGGTATGTTCGCTATAGACCTCATCTTGGGTATTGGTCCAAATAGGCCGTAATTCAGGCTCATACATGTATTTTTTATATTGAGGAACGTACAACTCGTACCTACCGCCCCAACTACCATAATTTGGGTTTTCAGGATTGCTTAAGCCGTTATTGATCAAACCTAAGAATGAAGGGGTATCGCCCTCCATTAAATACTCGGTGTGGGGATGCTCCGCTCCGAGCGGACCATGATTTTGACGTATATTTTTGTCAAGCCAAGGATTATCTACCAAAGTAAAATCTGGGCCATCAAACCGACCATGAAATTTGTCACCAGAAATACCCGACCATGTGGCATAATGGTACTGCCCTCCCCCATTTTCTTCATAACCAGGGCTCACCACATAAAAAATATTCGGGAAGTTGTTGCGTATCCATGGTCCTGAATCATCTTGATCAGAAATGGTATATACCCTCATTTTTCTGATTATCTGGTCTAATTCAGAAACCGTTTTGGTGCGCTGCATTTTCCAGAGAGCTTGTGCCAAAACATTCGTACCGCCCCAGGCCTGAATATAAATCGGTCGCTTATCGTCTTTTTCAAGTACTCGAATCAACCACTCCGAGCCTTCAGAATCGTTACCCTCGCCAACGCCTTCCATTCCAAACTTAGGGACACCAATCTTGACTATACTATTTAGATATTCGTGAGTTGGGTAACCCTTTTCATGAACTTCTAGATTCTGCCTCACTTTGCCATAGGCATCTACAATTTCGTGAATTCTCCATTCTGCGGTCTTATCTCGTTGCCAACAAGAGGTCGTGGCTACAATACCCTCTACATCCCACATATTGCTATAGGTGAGAAATCTTACCAAAGACTGTGCATCATCTGGCTCATTCTCTATATCTGTCAAAACAAATACTCGTGGTTTTTCATTAAAGTATTGAGCATACAATCGACCACCCGCGCATAATGTGGAGAAAAACAAAAGGTAAAAAATCGAAATCAGATAAACCTTTTTCATAATTTGTTCAATTGGGAATGATGTTCACGATTACCCTCTTGTATCTAGAAAGAGCCGGAGAGCCTTTATCGGTGACTTTTAGTATGAAATGAACTGTTTCCGGTTTCGTAACCTCAGGCGCTTTTATGGTGTGAACAAAATATAGATTTTCAGATAAGCCAAATTCAATTTTCTCTTTATAAGAACCGACTTCAGAATACTGAAACCATAGGTAACTTAAACTATCGCCATCTGGGTCTGTGGTTCCGATGGCGTTTAAACCAAAAATCTCTCCCGATTTCACGGTAATTTCATCATCATGACCCAAAGCAGGAACGGGAGGATGGTTGGCGTTTTCATAGCTTTGCGTACACCAATCCATTCTTGCGGCAAAATCATTTTGAAAATCATCACGCCACCGCCAAAGGGTAACACGGTTATCGGTAAAAGTGAGAGTATCATTTTTGACATTTCTACCAAATTCATTTGAAATAACGGGACTGTAGGTGTCATTTATGTTGGTCCAAATAGGTCGGGTCTCCTTTTCAATTGGCACTCCACCGGTAAAACCTTGGTCGAGCGAGTCTGGCCGATAGAGTTCATAGCGACCGCCCCAGCCACCCCAATTGGGCTTTTCGGGGTTATTCAAACCATTAGGAATCAAGGAAAGATAAGCGGGTGTATCACCTTCCATACCATAAGCGACATCTGGATACATAGTACCCAAAGGGCCATGCCCTTGTTGAATATTTTGAGCTAACCAAGAATTGCTAACGGTAGAATTGTCGACGCCCTCTATAGGTCTATTGATTGCAATCCAAGTAGCACCAAAATAACCTCCAGGGCTTACAATATAAAAAAGGTCAGGAAATTCTTTACGGATCCACGCGGCACTATCATCTTGATCAGAAATAGTGTACACCCTTATCTTTTTTATCAATCGGGCAGCCTCTTTTTTGCTCTTGGTTTCCCTAATTTTCCAGAGCGCTTGCGCCAAAGTATTTGGCCCTCCCCAAACTGATATATATAAAGGCCGCTCATCTTTCTCTTCCAAAACTTTAATAATCCATTCCGATCCTTCGGAGTCCTTCCCTTTGCCTACTCCTTCCATTCCATACACCGGAAGTCCTTCTTTTACTAGAGCCAACAAATCTTGAGGTGTCGGAAAACCCTTTTCGTGCTTCAATAGGTTGGGCTGAACCTTAGCATAGGCATTTATAATCTCACGTAAAGTCTCCGGAACCACTTTGCTTTTTTGGTGTACCGAAGTGGTAGCGACCAACCCTTCTATTTCAATCTCGTTGGCATAAAGCAATAGGCGGGTAAGCGATTGGGCGTCGTCTGGGTCTGCTTCTATATCGGTAAGCACCAATAAGCGATGCGGCTGTCCGCTAACCTTCATTGAGAAGCAGAGCAGTAAAATGAGAAGAGGTATGATTTTTTTCATTTTCTTTAATTTTAACTAAGAATGTTCAGCACGGTTTCTTTCAACCCCTCTGCTGAAATTCCGTAATGGTCAAAAATATTGACCTGTGAGCCTGTTACGGTATATTCATCAGGTATACCAATAATCTTAAAAGCATTATGAAAACCATTTTGCATTAGATAGGATGCACAGGCCTCGCCCAAGCCTCCATTGACCATATGCTCTTCTACCGTCACTATCGGTCGACCATTGGATGCCATGTCGGCAATCAAGCCCACATCTAAAGGTTTAATGGTATGCATACTGACGACCGTGGCTTGAACACCCCGTTCCGTTTCTAAAACCTTGGCCGCTGACCAAGCGGGATATACAGCCTCACCCGTTGCAATTATTGTCACATCATCACCTCTTCTGATAATTCTGCCCTTACCAAATTCAAATGATTCGTTTTGCTCATTTAAAAAAGGCATGGCTTTCTTACCAAAGCGGAGATAAAGTGGTTGGTTGAAATTCACTGCACTACGTACCGCCTGTTCCGTTTCGTAATTATCCGCAGGGGCCACGATGGTAATATTGTTAATCGCCCTAAGCGCTGCAAAATCATGTAAACTGTGGTGAGTGGTTCCTAAAGCCCCATAACTAACGCCTGCACTTATCGCGACCAATTTTACCGGATTATCGGAATAACACACATCATTCTTTATTTGCTCTAAGGCTCGAGCACTTAAAAAACAGGCAGGAGATACGGCAAAGGCTTTTTTTCCTGCAGACGCTAAACCTGCAGCTACACCCACTAAATTTTGTTCAGCTATACCTACCTCTACCACTTGATCAGGGAATTTTTCAGCAAAAGGCACCAACTTTCCGGAACCTCGAGAATCACTAGTGGTCACCAATATGTCACGATCGGTTACAGCCAACTCTTGAAGGGTATTCGAAAATACCACTTGATTGGGTACCCCCATGCGCAACTCTTTTTCTTCAATCTTATCAAGTTCCATCGGGTTCAAATTAAAGATTGTGACTCGTTTAGTTCATTTAATGCCATTTCGTACTGCTCATCACTTGGCACGCCGTGATGCCATTTAAGATTGCCTTCCATATAACTTACCCCTTTACCCTTTATCGTGTGCGCAATAATGAAATTGGGTTTTCCCACTTTAAAAGGCCCGTTGTTGAGAGCTTCTATAAGTTCTTCTATGTTATGCCCGTCGACCTCTCTTACTTCCCATCCAAAAGCCTGCAACTTTTCCTTTACAGAATCAATCCTCATGACATCTTCGTTGTTACCGGTAATCTGTTGCTTGTTATAGTCTAAAATGGCATAGAGATTATCTAAGTTGTAGTGGGCAGCCGCTAAAAAAGCCTCCCAGTTAGATCCTTCGGGAAGTTCACCATCTCCCAGTAAGGTGAAAATTCTATGATTCTTCTCATCCAATTTGGCTGCAATGGCTTCGCCTACACAAATGGGCAGCCCGTGACCCAGTGCACCAGTGTTCTGTTCCATCCCATTTACTTTTTTAGTGGGATGGCCAATATAATTGGACCCATAAGCACATAATGTTTCTAAATCATCCTCGGGAAAAAAGCCCTTATCGGCCAGGGTCACATATAAAGCCTCTACACTATGGCCCTTGCTTTGAATGTAACGATCTCGGTCGGGGTCTTTGAAGTTCTTTGGGTCTACATTCAAAACCTTGTTATAAAGAACGTTCAATATATCGGTGCACGACAAACTACCCCCTGTATGCCCCGCCTTGGCATGGTAGATATATTTCAAGAGCTGCTTTCTGAGAAATATAGATTTTAACCGAAGTTCCCTAACTGTCATGATACTTCTTTATGATGATATACTTGCCAACCTAGATAATTGCCCAGCGCTTCTTCTAAAATTGATGCCGTCTTCGAGGCATTCATAACTACGTGATGTTCAAATCCGTTTCTACAGACATAATTCATCAAACCCTGTAAATCTCCAATATTGGCAACGGCACGGTTACCAAATGTTTTTAGGGGGTCGTCGGTCAATTCGCCCTCACCCACATAAGCCTTGATGATTCCCTTAGGGTCGTCAGTACTGATACGCCCGTAGGTTAAGGGATTCGCGGGAGTTCTACCGTCTAAGGCACCATAAGTATTTTCAACCCCCACGGTAGAACCGAGAATCGGGGCATTGCTTATTTCAATATCCGGAAGAAAAGATTTCGCCCAATTACCACAATGAAAAAGCACTACCTTATTCACGTCATTAGCATAATTATTGTTCCAATCGACTAGCGCGCTTGGTGAACCCGATGCCAGTTGCATGGCATACATACTCAAAGTTCCGGTAACGTCTACTTCACAGGCAGAAGGCAACATATTCTCACTCATAATGCTCATGCTCGTGCATACGTTACAGCCATAATTTTGCTGTAAAGATGTCCAACATTGTATGGCTGTAGCATCTAGCGCATATTCTTCTACAAACTCATTGAGCACTACGTCGAGTTTGGCCATTTGAACCATGGCCGCATCCGGGGTTTTTCCCTTGGGAGCATAAGAGTTGATCAAATCGATATGCTGTTTGACCGATATATCATCTTTTGTGAGCTTTTCAGCTCGACCCAAAATTTCGGAAAGGTCTACCGTGTGTACCGATATACCATTGCGCTGAAGAATCTTCTCGGAATATCTAACCGTATTAAAAGCTCCGGGCCTGGCACCTACCGCACCTATTCGAACATTTCGCAGCCCCTTTACCACCTTGCATATAGAGACAAAATTCAATAAGTCTTTCTTAAAGCCTGGCTCGGACGGAAAGGATACGTGACTACTAGTCAGCGAATACTTGATACCATATTGATAAAGATTGTTACAAACCGATATTTTACCGCACCAAGAGTCCCTTCGATTTGCAACATTCATTTTAGATAACTCATCAGGGTAAGCCTGAACCAAAACGGGCACCTTCAAATCAGCAAGTTTCAAGGTATCGGCTACCCCCTTCTCATCTCCAAAATTTGGTAAAAGAACCAGCACACCCGTAATTTCATCTGCATGCTTCTTAAATAGTTCTGCACATTTTTGCGCCTCTTTAAATGTTTCAACACCCCCAAGCTTTGTAGAGGTAGTTGGTAAAAGAATAGGGGTTACCCCGAGGTCTTCAAAAACATCAAGGATTTCAATTCTTGCCTTCTCCACTAAACTATCGGGGAAAAAATCCCTATTTCCAATGATGACCCCAATACCCATTTTTTCTGTTGACATATCTGGTTATGCTATGATTACCTCTATTTCGTTTTCTTTGAACATCTCTTTATCCTTACTCTTTATTCCAGAGTCTGTAATAATGTAATCGATCAGTGATAAAGCACCTAAACTTGCTAAAGCACTTTTTCCGAACTTGGTATGGTCTGCCACTAAATAAGAAGTGTCGGCAGCATCTATCATCGCTTTTTTTACCACCAAGTCGCTTAAACTAGGGTATGTAAGACCTGATTTTAAGGAGATTCCCGCAGTTGCCAAGAATAATTTTTGCACATTGAGTCCATCAAAAAAATCAGCAGCCTTTTTCCCTGTTAACGACAAGGTAGGCGGCTTGAATTCCCCTCCGGTCATGATTACCTCAATACCTGGTTCTGTACCCAGCATCAGCGCAATATTCAAAGCATTGGTAATGACCGTCAGGTTTTTATAACCCATTAACTTTTTGGCTATCTCTGTCGTAGTACTGCCAGAATCAAGAATTATGGTATCACCACTTTCAATGAACTCTACGGCCTTTTTTGCTATCACCTCTTTTAGATTAAGATGGTCTTGGTTCACCAATGAAAGGCTCTGAACCTGACTTGAAACATCTCTTAAAAAGGCACCACCGTGCTCACGAACAATTTGACCTTCATCCTCCAGCTTTTCTAAATCTTGGCGTATGGTTACTTCGGTAACCTTAAAAATTTTGGCCAATTCGACCACTTTGGCCGAACCATCTTCTTTTAGAATTTCTAAAATCTTTATTTTTCTTTGATTTGGAAGCATATACCAAATAAAAGAAAAAAATAATAAATAATCGAAAATATTCAAATCATATTTATCCTCTTACCAATATCACTTTGAAATTAAACTTCCAATTATCTGAGATTTCATGATGATGGTAAATACCAATAATAGACTACTTTAGGGGCAAATAGCCGACCATGCTCCGACCCAAAACAAAAAGAAATCTTGCTAGAATATTGCCATTCGGTATTATTTGGTTGGTGATAGGCTGGCTCATACTTTTCATACAGGAAGCGGCCACACAACACAAAAACCTTAACCCTGATGCAGCCATAACCCTTACGCCTAGCGTATTCGTATTTGCCAGCTTAGCGGTCGCTATTGTTGGCTGGGCCGTCGGTGCTGTTGAAGTACTTTGGTTAGGGAGGCTCTTTGAGAAAAAGTCATTTTCCCAAAAACTTTTCTACAAAGTCTTGTTCTACAGCGTATTCTTACTAATCGTGATGATCATTGTATACCCCATTGCCGCGAGTTTAGAACTTGGTTTGTCACCGCTTCATTCAAAAGTGCTTGAAAAACTATCCAATTTTTTCATTAGTATCGACTTTGCCAGTACTGCCGTATCATTGGCGTTTAGTCTTTTTGTGAGTCTCTTTTATTCCGAAATCAACGAAAATGTCGGTCACGGGGTACTTATGAACTTCTTCACCGGTAAGTATCACAAACCAATTGAGGAAAAGCGAATTTTTCTCTTTTCGGACATGAAATCGTCCACCACCATTGCCGAAAAATTGGGGCACATTAAATATTTCGAGCTGTTAAGAAATTATTATTCCGATTTCTCGGATGCCATCATAGATTCTTCAGGGGAAGTGTATCAGTACGTAGGTGACGAAATAGTAATCACTTGGGAAATTAATCAACAGACCGATATCTCAAGATGCATCGATTGCTTTTTTTTAATGAAAGAAAGCTTGAGTAAACGTGCCGCCTGGTATGAGAAACAGTTCGGACTGCAACCTACTTTTAAAGCAGGTCTGCACATAGGGCCTGTTACCACCGGCGAAATCGGAACCTTGAAAAAAGAAATCATTTTTACAGGTGATGTGTTGAATGCCACGGCTCGAATACAAAGTCTCTGCAATCGGTTCGGCACCGATCTTCTTATTTCGAAGCATTTGGCCGATCAACTCGGTTCGTACAAAAACTATAGTTTTAAATCAATGGGTTCTCAATCGTTACGTGGAAAAGAGGAACCATTGCAGCTATATACACTAGAACCAATCTGAATATTATTGAATAAGTCTTTCTAGCCTCCCAACGAGTTTCTTTGAACAAACTCAAGAAATTTTGGCTTGTACTGGTCAGAAACCGTAATTCTTAAATCATTGATCAAAATCTGACTTCTTTCAATTACCTCGACATTATTCAATGAAACGATGTATGACCGATGAACCCTTAGAAAATCAGTTTCAGGAAGTTCTTCTTCCAAAGATTTTAAGCTCATTAAAGTTAGAATCGGTTTGGGATTTCCTTTGAGCCAAATTTTCACGTAATCCTTTAATCCCTCAATAAAAAGAATTTCACTGAGTTGAATTTTTAGCTGCCGATATTCCGATTTTACAAACAGAAACTCCTTTTGAAAATTACCTTCATTTACTTTTGGAACATTTTTTAAAGAAAACCAATCCAACGCCTTTTGGGCGGCCATTAAAAATTCTGAATAATCGAAAGGTTTAAGCAGGTAATCTAATGCAGATACCTTAAAGCCCTCTAGCGCGTATTGATCAAATGCCGTTGTAAATATTACTTTGCACTCTTTTGGCAGCATTTTCGACAACTGCATACCGGTCAAATCAGGCATTTGAATGTCAAGAAACAATAAGTCTACCGGTTCATGTCGCAAAAACTCTAATGCCTCGATGGCTGAACTACATTTTTTTTTCAGTTCTAAAAAGGGAGTTTTTTCTACATAGCTCTCGACTAAGTTGAGGGCCATGGGTTCATCATCTACTACAATACAACTTAAAATTTGGGCTGCCATTTACGTTTCAACTTTTAATTCTACGTGGTACATTCCTTCATCGACCCATTTTCTTAATTGGTGCTTAGAGGGGTATAATAGTTGTAATCTCTTCTCCAAATTCTGCAGGCCAATACCCGACCCACTTTTATCCGAGGTACTTTTAGGAAAATTTCTATTGACGACCCTAAAATCTATGGTATTCGACTTAATATCCATTCGCATATCAATTTCACTATCGTCTTGAGCTGAAACCCCGTGCTTAAATGCGTTCTCTATTAAGGAAATGAAAAGCAAAGGCGCTACCTGCAAGTTATTATCGCTCGATGGAAAATTAGTTTTCACGCTCGTTGAGTCGGAAATGCGTAATTGCATGAGATCAATATATTTTTGAAGGAAATCTATTTCTTTTGATAAGGGAACTTTCTCCGATTTAGTCTCGTACAACAAATATCGCATCAACTTGCCCAAGCTATGAATTGTTGATTTGGCTTGAGAAGGAGAAATATCTACTAGGGAATAAATATTATTCAGCGAATTAAAGAAGAAGTGCGGTTGCAATTGGTAGCGCAGATGCTGTAACTCTGATTGTAATTTAACATTTGCCGCTTCTTTTCTCTCCGTTTCCGTTCGTTGCCAATTTTCCATGGTCTTAAGAGCAATAGCGCACATAACGGGTAACATATACGAGAACATCTGAACGTATAGAAACATCTTCGGCGGAGGCCCCTTGCCTTCTTCCATAGGTTTAAAAACTTGCTCAAAGAAAAGCATATTGATCTCTCCGCGCAGCGCTATGAATAAACCTATCGCTATCAAGTTGTAGAGAATAAACCAAAAAGTTTTGCCGGTAAACAGAAACCGACTTACCAGAAACAAGTAATTGATATAAAAGAGAATGGCATAGAAGACCAAAGGAACCCATGAATGTGCCGCCACCTTCGAAAGCAACTGATCATCTCCTGATGATAAAAGGTAAGGAAGGCTGAATAATACGGCCCAAGCCAAAAAATGAAATAATACGATTATTTTTTTATCACTCTTAATCATTTGCACATTTATTCATATCTAAGTGCGGTAATAGGATCTAAAGCGGCGGCCTTTCTCGCCGGGTACCATCCGAAAAATATACCGGTCAAGGCACACACAGCGAAGGATACCACTATGGAGTAAAGTGCTACCGAGGTAGGCCAATTTAGCAGTTTTTCTATAAAGAAAGTGGCACCCAACCCTAAGAAAACACCAATAAGCCCGCCGGTCACACTTATAAGTATTGCCTCAATCAAAAACTGTAACATAATGTCGGTACCCTTGCCCCCTACTGCCATTCGCAGCCCTACTTCTTTGGTGCGTTCTTTTACCGAGACATACATAATATTCATAATACCGATACCGCCAATCAAAAGTGAGATACCCGCGATGGCCACTAGAAGCACTGTAAGCATTTCACTTGTTGAACTAAAGGTAGAAATAAGTTCTTCCATAGAGCGTACTGAAAAATCATCGCTTTCATTTTCCGATAAACGGTGTTGGGCCCTCATTATTTCCGTTACCTCATCAACGGCATCGGGGGCCTTTTCTTCGCTGACCGCCGATGCCAGAACGGATTGAAGATAATCAATGGCCAAAATTCTTTTTTGTACCGTTGTATAAGGTGCTAAAAGAATATCATCTTGGTCTTGCCCGAAGGTATTCTCCCCTTTTTCTTCCAACACCCCTATCACCTTAAAGGGAATATTGTTGTAACGTATAGTTTTCCCCAAAGGGTCTTCGCCTTCACCAAAAATATTATCGACCACGGTCTGACCCAGAACGGCAACTTTCGAAGCCGAACGAACCTCGGCATCGGTAAACATGCTACCACTCTTCAAACCTACAGCTTTAATGCTCAAGTAGTCTGGATTCACGCCATAAATAGAGGACGGCCAGTTATTCGAACCATTAATTACTTGCCCATTACCGCTTACTTCCGGTGTTATGTACGATAGTAGCGATGCCCCTTCTTTGATGGCTTCATAATCGGCAAAGGTCAACGATTGCATTTCACTTCTATCTAAGCGAACACCGCCTCTCATATCAGCTCCGGGGCGTATGGTAATCATATTAGAGCCCATACTCGAAATCTGTTGCCTGATGCTTTGCTTTGAACCTTCACCTATTGCCAACATGGCGATAACCGAAGCTACCCCAATAATAATACCCAGCATGGTCAATAGGGTTCTTATTTTATTCAAGACAATTGCCTTGAAAGCAATCTTTATGGAATTTAATATTCTCATAATCAATTATCGTCAATAGAAAGTTTTGCCAACTCAAGAGCGGCCTTCCCTATTTTTATGTTCTTTTCATCCTTAATGATATTTCCATCTTTCAAAACCAATGTTCTACTGCTGAAAGTTGCTATGTCGGGTTCATGTGTCACGAACGTTATGGTGATGCCTTGAGCGTTCAATTCTTGAAATAAAGACATGATTTCATACGAGGTGCGAGTATCGAGATTACCTGTCGCCTCGTCAGCAAGAATCATTACCGGATCGTTCACCAAAGACCGGGCTATTGCCACCCTTTGCTGCTGCCCCCCAGAGAGTTGAGATGGTGTATGGTACAAACGTTCGCCCAAACCTACCTTTTCGAGGGCCAAAATTGCCCTTTCGCGGCGTTCTATTGCCGTAATCTTGCTGTTATATAACAAGGGAAGCTCAACATTCTCAATCGCCGAAGTTCTAGGCAACAGGTTGTATGCCTGAAAAATAAATCCGATTTTTTGGTTTCTGATATTGGCCAGTTCGTTCTTAGATAGGTTTTTAACCGCTAGGCCATCTATTTCATAGCTTCCAGAAGTAGGTTGATCTAAACAGCCCAAAATATTCAGTAAGGTACTTTTACCAGAACCGCTTGAGCCCATGACGGTCACAAACTCCCCAGAATCTATACCAAACGAGATTCCCTTTAGGGCATGAACCACTTCATCACCCATCTTAAACTCACGTTTCAAGTTTTCTATTTTGATTATTTTTTGGAGCATGGCTACTTACTTTTTTTATTACTACCGGGCGGTTTGGGCATAAATGGACTACTCGACTCGCCTTCAACCGAAGGTACCTCAGACTCAGATTTTAAACTGTAAACCAAACTTTCCCCTTCATCAAGCCCATTTAAGACTTGGACATTCACGCCGTCGCTTTCTCCCAAATCTACTTTTCTTGGCACTATTCTTCCCGAATTATCGAGAGCCCATACCACCGTACCATCTGCATTGTTAGCTGACCGAGATTGTTCTCCTTCAGGTGATGAGAATTCATTTTGTTCGGCGTAGGCTTTCAGCATTGCCATATCCGGTTTAAAGTTCACAGCTTTTGCCTCCGTCGATAGTACACCTTGGAGTTCCAAAGTATAAATGGACACTGTTGCGGTTAGACCCGGTTTTAGTTTCAAATCTGGATTTTCGGCCTTAATCACGACCGTGTATGTAATAACATTCGATGTTTCAGTAGGATTCAAGCGTACTTGCGTCACCTGGCCATCAAATAGTTTATCAGGGTATGCATCTACCGTAAAAGTCACCCGTTGACCTTCGTTTACCTCACCAATATCGGCCTCATCAACATCTGCTTCTACCTGCATTTGCTCTAAATCTTGGGCAATCGTGAAAAGTGTAGGCGTACTGTAACTGGCTGCAACGGTTTGCCCCTCATCGATATCCCTAGATAAAACCACCCCTGAAATAGGCGAATAGATATTTGCATACCCCAAGTTCGACTGGGCTTTTTGTAAATCGGACAACCTTTGTGTGACCACGCTTTTAGCGGTACTATAATTGTAAAAAGCCTCATCATAATCAGCCTGGCTTATTACCTTATTATCAAAAAGAGTCTTTTGTCGTTCGTAAATGGTCTTCAGATAATCTCTTTCGGCAACCGCATTCTCATAAGTAGCCTTAGATTGCGAAAGTGTAGCCTTCAGATTCGTCTTATCTAATTCTGCAATCAATTGACCTTCTTTTACCTCACTATTAAAATCGACGTATATTTTTTCGACTACGCCTGATACCTGTGTACCTACTTCTACCTGATTGATGGGCTCGACAGTGCCGGTCGCGGTCACTAATTTTGCGATATCGTTCTTGGTAACTTTCACCGTATTTACCGAAACCCTTGAAGACGTATCAGATTTAAAGAAGCCAAAAATAACCGTGGCGACTATGGCCACTGCTATGAGGCCCAAAACTGTTTTTTTATGTTTCATTTTTTAAAGTTTAATTTCATTTCCTTGATAAAATTCCATGAGCTGGTAATATAAAATGCTCAAGTATTTAGCTTGTAGATAATTCTCTTGTGTATTCGTGTAAAGGTTTTGGCTTACAATTAGGTCGGCCGTACTCAAGGCCCCTAAATCATATCTTTTCTGGGCCAACCGATACGATTCTTCGGCCGCGGTTTGAGCCACCTCGGCAGCTGCTAATTGTTCTTGGGCAGAATTTAGATTTTGCCAACCGTTTTCTACTTTTTGATAAACCTCGTTTTCTATGGTCTTTAATTGAAGTTTGGCTTTATCTATATTGATCTCTGCATTCTTCACCTGTGCTTTGGTCTGCTTGCGGTTGAAAATGGGCAGACTAAGTGACAGACCAATTCTTTGATTGAAATTCACATCAAGTTGGTCGACGAAATTGGTATAATCGATACTGGTATATCCTGAACCGAGGCTTCCCGTCAATGACAAAGTCGGCAAATAACCTCCTTTTGCTATGTCTAAATCTTTTTCAGAAATAGTAATATTCAGCTTACCGGCATCTACTTCAGGTAAGTTTTGCAATGCCCTCTCATAAACTTCCATTTTATCCAAAACCGGAATCAAAACCTCAATATTTTCATCAATATCAACAAGTTGTATAGTCTGGTTCGGATTCAATTGCAGCAATTGCTTCAACTCCACTATTCTTAAATTGTAATTGTTCTTGGCCGTAATCAGATTATAGCGGTTATTGGCCGTTTGCGATTGTGCATCTGTATAATCTTGCATGGCAATCGAACCGGCATCCAGCCTTGCTTTGGCCTGTTTCTCTTCTTCCTCGGAGTTTTTTAGAATATTTTCCTGTACCAGTATAGCCTCTTTATTATAGAGGGCCTGTAAGTAAGATTCAACTACGCTGAGAGTTACATTGTTAAGGGCCTCTTGAATGTAAAGTGAATTTTGATCTAAGACTAACTTACCTTGCTTGACTTGATTGTTCAGTTGATTTCCCTGAAAAAGGGTAACGGAGGTGCTCATTCCTAAATTTGTTGAAGCAATTTGGCTCGAAACATAATCACTGGTAATGGGGTCGATCGAGTTACCGTTAGATAAGTTCTGAGAGGCGCTACCAAATAGATTAGGCAATCGTTGGGCCCTTATTTTCTCATAATCTACTTCTGCCAAAGCACCATCCAGTTTGGCATCCTTTACGGTAATATTATTTTCTAGGGCGTAGTCTATACAATCCTGCAAAGACCATATCTGCTTGTCAGTTGAAGGTTCCTGCGAACTAAGCACTCCAAAGCAAATCAAACTTACTATGCTACTAATCAATTTCATTCTTGAGATTTTTTAAACTCAGAGCAAAATTGTGAACTAAGCACATCTTATCGAACCACAATAGAAGTTCGGTCGATTTGACTATATAAAGGCCTGCTTTTTATCGACGGAATTTTAGCCAATCCATAAAAAATAAAGACCGTTGAAATTGCTCGAACAAGAATCAAGCAGATTCAAATTTTGACTTTAAAGTCGTATTTTTAACAAACACTCAACTGTAAACTAGCACCAATGACCTCAACCGAAGCACGTTTAAAAGAGCGGGTTAAAGAGTTAACATGCCTATATGAAGTCACTTCTATCATTGTAAATGCCGATTATGATGATTTGACCACGTCGTTAGAAGAGATTGTTCTCTGCATGAAAAGAGCTTGGCAATTTGATGAAGACACCGAGGTTTTATTGGTTCACGGTACTTTTGAAGTTAGTACCGAAGAGTACTCTTCAGGACTAGTGTCGTTAAAATCTGACATTAAGGTTTTTAACGAAATAGATGGTTTTATTGAAGTAGGATATCCTTCCGGGAAATATATGCTCTCAGACTTCTTGATTGAAGAACAAGACCTGCTCGACAATATTAGTTTAGCTATTGGAAATCTATTCGAGCGGAAACAGATCAGAGACCGGGAAGCTGCCATAAGCCGCCAGATGGAACGAGCCGACAGACTACATATTCTTGGTGAAATTACCGCAGGAATTGCCCATGAACTCAATACGCCTTTGGCCAATATTTTGGGGTTTGCCGAACTGTTGAAAGAATCTACGAAGGATGCCACGGCTCAAAGAGATCTTGAAAAAATTATGGAAAGTGCCATTTTCAGTAGGGAAATTGTGAAAAAGCTCATGTTTTTCGCTTGCGAAATGCCCCAAGAGATGAAAGAATTGGCTTTGAACCCCTTAGTTGAGAACGTTCTCAACCTACTACAGCCATCCTTCCGAAGCAAGAACATCAAACTAAATACACATTTTAGTCATCTTGATATCTATATCAAGGCCGATACGGTGCAAATCACCCAAGTATTGTTCAATCTCATCATGAACGCTATTTATTATTCTCCGGAAGCCGGTAGTATCGATGTTGATGTGCAACAAAAATCCAATAAAATAAAAATTCAAATTTCTGATGAGGGAGATGGTATCGAAAGGGAAAATGAAGACAAGGTATTTGAGCCTTTTTTCACCACCAAACCTTTGGGTGAGGGTTCTGGTTTAGGCTTGAGTGTAGTACACGGCATCATTAGCAGTCACCAAGGTTCTATAAGACATGAGCCCAATATACCAAAGGGCACTATCTTTACCGTCGTTTTCCCTAAATTATAGTTATGCTCAGAAAAGAGAATATTCTTTTAGTTGACGATGATATTGGTATTCTAGAACTTTTACAGCGACATTTACAATCGCTAAATTATCATACTTATAAAGCGGTTTCGGTAAAAGAGGCGGTTCGTATTTTAAAAGACACTTTTATCGACCTATTGATTACCGATATTCAGATGCCTGAAGTAGATGGGCTACAGTTGCTAAAGTTCACCAATGAGCATTACCCCGAAATGCCTAAGCTTGTAGTTACAGGCTACCCTTCCGTTTCGGGAACGCTGGAAGGTATCAAGACCGGGGCTATCGATTACCTGACAAAGCCTTTTACCAAGCAAGAACTCAAAGAGGCCGTTGAAAATGCTTTTGCCCATGCCAAAAGTCAAAATCAATCGGTTAAAAAATCCCCCTCAACCATGCCGCTTTATGAAGGCATGATCGGTGATTCAGAAGGTTTCAAAAAGGTAACCGAACTCATTGAGAGGGTCAAAAATAACAAGGCCACTGTTCTGATTACCGGTGAAAGCGGAACGGGCAAAGAATTGGTGGCCAGAGCTATACATTACTCCGGAAAATATGCACGTTCACCCTTTGTCGCGGTCAACTGCGGAGCGATTCCTGAAAACCTGCAAGAATCTGAACTTTTCGGATATTTAAAAGGGGCTTTTACAGGCGCAGTTGAAAATAGAAGCGGGTTCTTTCAAGCTGCCAACGGCGGCACGCTTTTTTTAGATGAAATCGGATCGGCATCTTTGGCGGTGCAGGCCAAGCTGTTAAGAGCTTTACAAGAGAAAGAGGTTGTGCGTGTGGGCTCGCGTAAAACGGAGAAAGTCGATATTCGAATCATTGCGGCCACGAACAGCAACTTACTTGATGATATTCATAAAAATCATTTTAGGGAAGATCTTTATTACCGACTAACGGTTGTAGAAATACAGGTTCCTTCTTTGAGTGAACGTAGAAGCGACATAAAGAAATTAGCCGAGAGCTTTGCCAATAGATATGGTCTAGAGTATAAAGACCGCCACTTCAAACTATCTCCGGAAGCTTATGAAATATTAAATCGGTATGATTGGCCGGGCAATATTAGAGAGCTGGAGAATGTGATACAAAGAGCGGTCATTATGGCCGACCGTAGCATTGAGATACAGCACTTACCTGACCGGCTCAAGTTTCAGATTTCTTTTGAGGATGAGAAATTCATTCCCTTAAAAAAAATGGAACAAAAATATATTGAGCGCGTGTTGGAGCATACAAACGGCAATAAAACAAAAGCGGCAGAAATTCTTCAGATAGACCGCAAAACCCTTCGCAGTAAATTGAATTGAAAGAAATGGGAAATTACTCCCCGCATGGGTAAAAACGCCTCGGAACCTAAAATTAAATTTTATTTGAAATTTATTTTAATTATATGATTATCAATAATATACAGTAACCACCTAAAATCATAGTTCAAATCGGCATACCCTTTGCCTTTTAGGTGACAATGCTGACAATTGATGAATGCATTATAGCTTCATACCCTATTCGGCAATTATACAAGAATGTCAATTTATAGCTTTAGACTGACATGGTTGTAAGAATTCAAAGTAAGGGCAAAAGTTATACTTGATCGATTGGCTGGCAGAATTTAATTGTTAACCTAAAATTTAAGAACATGATTAAATATGCAGTAGCCTTATTATTCTCAGGAGCTTTATTGCATGCGCAGGAAAACGTACAGGTGGGTGATGAATTAGAAATCGGAAAATCAGAAACCAGAATGTATCAACACATTGAACTTCCTAGGGCAAATTTCATTATCAAAAGAGGTGGTATCGCCAATTACAAGGCCTTAAAAGGTGAAAAAGTAGTGGTAACCTCTATCAAAGAAAATGAAGATGGCTCCAAAATGATCAAGATCAAAAGAAAGAACGGTCATCGCTTCTTCGGAAGCCATCCTGTTGTAGCAGTCAATTATGAAAAGGCGTTAGAATCGGGGGAAATTCTTACCCAATAATTTGATTGGTTAGTCGAGCTGTCCGGTTTGTACAGGGAAAAGCCGGGCAGCTTTCTTTTAGTAGTATCAGTATGATTCCTTCCTTACTACCCTGAATATCTTCACATTTTTTAGTTCTATAGGTTTTTAAATGTAACTTTAGATAGGTTTTTGATCTATTCTTATGCTCACATTAAAAAAAACCATTTTCTCACTTTTACTGCTCTACCCTATCTGGACGCATTCTCAAGACACTTTCAGAAAAGACGTTTTTCTGATGGGGTGTGATTTTGACATAACAGTAGTAGCCGATAATGAGGCAGAGGCCCAAGGGTTTATTCATTTGGCTATCTCTGAGATCAAGCGAATAGAAAGCCTCATTTCGTCATGGAGTTCATCTTCACAGACTTCGCATATCAACCGAATGGCGGGTAAGGAGCCCGTCGTTGTTGACCCTGAGCTTTTCCAATTAATTGAGCGGTGCATTCAAATCTCGAAAAGCACTGATGGCGCCTTTGATATTTCTTACGCTTCTATAGACCATATCTGGAAGTTTGATGGAAGCATAACAAAAGCGCCCAATAAAGAAGAAATCAAATCATCTGTCAAGTATATCAACTATCAGGAAATCGTGCTCAACCCTGCACAATCTTCTGTTTTTCTAAAGACAAAAGGAATGAAAATAGGTTTCGGTGCCATTGGCAAAGGTTATGCGGCCGACAAAGCCAAAGAACTTTTGGTCTCCAAGGGCGGTCAGGCTGGTATTATCAATGCCTCTGGTGATATGAATGCGTGGGGTACGCAACCTAATAGCGAGCCCTGGCAAATTGCCATAACCAACCCTTTGAACAAAAACAAAGTCTTCGCACGGTTGCCATTAAAAAATCGGTCGGTCGTTACATCAGGAAACTACGAAAAATTTATTGTGCTTGACGGAAAACGCTATTCCCACATTATTGACCCTAGAACGGGCTGGCCCTGTAACGGTTTAGCAAGCGTTACGGTTCTGGCACCAAAAGCCGAACTGGCCGACGCCTTGGCCACTTCTGTTTTTGTAATGGGCATTGAGGCCGGTCTAGATCGAATCAATCAAATACCCAATGTAGACTGTATTATTATCGATGATCAGGGTGGCATTCATAAATCAGCACATATCGAAATAGAAAGCTTATGACGAAACAGACTATTTTATTAGGTTGTCTCATTTTAGCCATGAGTAGTTGTACAGCCGTAAAAGAATACCAAAAGGTCAACATAAACGACCCCAATATGCAACTATCGGAAAAAAAGGTTGATAGAAACCTAACTATTATGCATTCTTACCGTGAAGGATCGGTAGGTGCAAATGGGGGTAAAACAGGCGGTGGCTGCGGATGTAATTAAAAAAGCATGACTAATTCAATCAAACAATTCATTGGCATTTTGCTTCTTGGCCTATCTACCTCCCTTTTTTCTCAAGATGATCAAGATTATAAGAGACGTGTTTTAGAATCGTCGGAAATAGAGTTTCTCACTAGCTACTACACTCAAGACGGTGACAATGCTGCCGTTACCGGCGGTGTCGGTACTGAAGAGTTGACCGATGCAACGGGTACCGTTGTACTATCGATACCATTGAACGATGATGACATTCTAACCGTTGATGCAGGAATATCGGCCTACACATCTGCATCTTCAAGTAACGTGAACCCTTTTGATAGTAATGGGGCAGGCAACCCTTACAATGCCACCACTGGAGCCTCCGGTTCCGATACCTGGGTTAATTTTACAGGTAGCTATACCCATAATTCTGACGATAGAAACTCTATCTGGTCGGGAAAATTATCGGTGAGTAGTGAATATGATTATTTCTCTCTAGGTTTCGGGGGAGGATTCACCCGGTTAATGAATGAAAAAAACACCGAAATAGGTGTAAATGCCAATATTTACTTGGATAAGTGGAATGTTATTTATCCCATCGAACTTAGACCTTTTACGATAGGCGGAGTTGGCGAATTCCGACCAAGCGAAATTACAGGCAACCCTGATTACAATCCTAACTTTACCGAATTAAACAAAAGCAACAGAAACTCATACTCGTTAGGTCTTACCTTTTCGCAAATCTTGACCCAAAATTTACAGGGCTTGCTCAGTTGCGATATAGTTAGTCAAAGTGGTTTACTTTCTACACCGTTTCAAAGAGTGTATTTTAGTGATGTTCAAGACTCTTTCATTGAGAATTTTCAATTGGCCGATGATATTGAGAGACTACCCGACAACCGTCTAAAACTTGCCTTCGGGGGCCGTTTAAATTGGTTTATAAGTTCTTATCTTACCTTAAGGAGCTATTATCGATACTATTTAGATGACTGGGGCATTAATTCGCACACCTTAAATGCCGAATTGCCCATTAAACTCTCCGATAAATTTACCGTTTACCCTTCTTACAGGTACTATACACAGAACGAGGCAGATTATTTTGCACCCTATGAATCTCATATTTCAACTAGCGTTTTCTACACCTCTGATTACGACCTTTCAACATATGATGCGCATCAATATGGTTTCGGAGTGTCGTACACCGATATTTTTACCAAATTTCGCATCTCAAAAATAGGTTTGAAAAGTATTGACCTGAAAGTTTACAAATACGACCGCAGTACACCGTTAAAATCAGTCATCGCTACAGGTGGATTCAATTTTGTTGTCGATTGATGCTTAGCCTCTCCAATGGTAAAAATTCACATCGGCAACTTTGCTTTTAACCGCTAAAGCGCCAACATAACCTTTTAAAGGTTCAAAAGATTTCAAATGCCATAGCTCATGTTCATTGGCATCCCAACCAGTTGCTAAGAGTTGAGCTTTTTCTTCCAAAGAGACCGTAAATTGATTTAAGGGAAACGACAGACCTGATCCCTCAGCCTTAATAAAGGCTTCCTTTCTTGTCCAGATTCGATAAAAAGCCAAATGTCTATCCTTTTTATTGAGCTTTCGAAGCATGTCAATTTCCTGAGCGGAAAAAAAGTTTAAGGCCAATTCCATCGGATTGAAATCTTCCTTTACCAATTCCACATCAACACCTACTATGCTTTTTCTGAAAAAGGCCAACAAAATACATGTTCCCGAATGGGAAACGTTGAACGAAAAATCAGGATGCTCAGGGAAAAATGGTTTATCAAATTCACCAAGGGAAATATTGATAGCGTTAGCGGGAACCTTCAAGTAATTGCCCGATAGCGTTCGAAGGGCACTTCTGGCCAAAATGTTCAAACGTCTATCTTTCTCAAATTTGAAACGCTGCGACCTTTTTACTTCCGAATCGGTTAAAATCGAGGAAAACTTGCTTAAATCATCAGGGAATCTATCAGTATCAACAATCCATACATCAACAATTTCTTCTTTTAGATTCATACACCAAAGTTAGCCCAAAGTAGTCAGTTGCCCTCTATTTTATCTAGAATTGCATCTACCTTTGATGTGGTTTCCTCAATATTCGAGTCTAAGAAAAGTCGGTCATGATGGCCCTCAGTTGGTTGAACGACCACTTCTGTTTTGGTCATCTGTTTCCAAGATTCAATTACCTTATCATTGAATTCAGGGTCTTTTTTATCGGTTAGAAGCAAATGAATGGGCCCGCTCACAGGTTGCCAGGAGTAACCCTTATAAATTTCAATATGATTTAAGTGTAATTTTTGAACTATTTTTTCGCTTCCTGAGACTTTCATTCGTTTTAATCGTTCTCTCGTAGGTTCGATAAATTTACTCTTAACAAATCGTCGGACGGTTCTCACAGGATTTTTTACCAGTCTGCCAAAAAAGGCCTCTGCCCTAACCTTTGTTTTTGAAGCGGCAAAAAGACTTAAATAATCGGCCATTGTATCAGCAATAATCAAATGTGCCGTCTCCGATTCGTTCTCCAATAAGCGGGTAATTTCTAGACCGATAGCCGTATTGAAACAATAGGATACAAAGTAATAGGGTCCGTGTGGCTTTACCCTTCTCAACTCAGAAATAAAATCTTTGGCCATTTCATTTACCGTTTTGTGGAGAATTAAATCCCCCTCATGGGGAGATGCCTGTAAAACATAAATAGGGCGGTCGGGTTTTAAATGCTTTGCAAAGAGATTATAAAAGAAGAAATGAGTGCCCCCACTATGAAGGCATATGAGAGGAGCCTTTGAGCCGCTTGACCTTACTTTGACCAAATGTTTGAATTCGCCGGGCGTTTTTTCCAATTCCTTTTCTTGCTCCTTCCCTTCTAAAAACTCGGCCAAAGATGCGATGGTTTGGTATTCAAACAATTCTTTAGGGCCTAAGGGGATATCGAGTTTTCTTGCTCGGGCGATAACTTGAATACTGAGAATAGAATCACCCCCAATATCAAAAAAGTTATCGGTTCTCTTTATTCGATCTAGGCCCAAAACATCTTTCCAAATTTGGGAAAGCAGTTCTTCCGTTTTACTTTTCCATTCAATGGAATCTTCTTTGGCTTCATCAAGAGATTGAGATTGGGCTTTCGTAAGAGCTAGTTCTTTTCTATTTACTTTTCCGTTTGGCAACATGGGAAATTGCTCTAAAAGCACCATTTTAGAAGGAACCATATAATCAGGTACTTGGCCCTTCAGCTCCTTAAGAACATCCTGTATCTCAACCTGTTTATCAGTGGTAAGATAGGCAACCAATCGCTTAGAAGTATTTTTTGGTTGATTCAGTGATTGATTTTTCTCTTTGATAAGCTGTACTGCCCTTAACCACAACAATTTCTTTTCGTCAACCGACAAACTGTTCACTCTATCTTGTATGGATTCTATAACCGGCATATTCACTTCAACTTTACCTCGACCCTTATTTATTTTAACTTTCCCAAAGTGCCCAATAGTTCTTCTATCTCATCGACGGATAAATTTTCTTGAAGTTCTTTCCAAAAATCAGTAGAATCTTCAAAAGAACTTAAGCTGGGTTGATATGTATTCTCATCAACCTCTTCCACTTGAGCAATGGCTCCACTAATACCCTTGATTTTCAGCAAAACGTTCTCTATCTCGTCAAGTTCGATACGATACCCTCTTAGCTTTATCTGTTGGTCAGACCTCCCGAAAAATTCAATAGCACCATCTTGCCTGTATCTACCCAAATCACCGGTTTTATACATTCTCACACTTCCTCTATGGGGTATATCCACCTGTTTAAAAGCATGTAAAGTAAGTTCTGGCCTATTGATATAACCTGGGGTCAAACCAGGTCCCGAAACATAAATTTCGCCGATAGCTCCCCAAGGAACCATTTTATGGTTCTTGTCTAAAAGGAATAATTCACTATTAGCCGTTGGCTTACCTATGGGTATTGAAAGTACGGCATCGGACTTTTGAATTTGATGAGCGGTACACCATACCGTGGCTTCGGTCGGCCCGTATTCATTATAAAGCTTGGTCTTCGGTAATTTATCGAAATGGGATAAGCACAGATCTTGCGGACATGATTCTCCCGCCACCATGACAGTACGTAGACCTTGAAGTTTTGAAATCATACCATGGCTAAGTAAAAGCTTATAAATCGATGGCAGCATCAAAGTATGGGTGATTTGTTGGTCTTCTATAAGACCGGCCATAGCCTCCATATCCTGCTCTATTCTATTGGGTGCCAGAACCAGATGACCTCCTGTACAAAGCGTCCAAAAAACACCTGCTTTCGAACTATCAAAAGAAATAGAGGACATTAATAAAAAGGCCTCCGGATTTTCTTCGTAAAACGATAAACGGCCTGCGGTAGAACTTAAAATATTACCATGTGTAACCGGTACACCTTTGGGTTGACCACTGCTTCCTGAGGTGTAAATAACATATGCTATATCACTTCTATCTACTTCATTTTCATATATTGAACCACCCGGAACATCATCCTTTATTTTATCAATAAGAAGGAGTTCTCTAGCGCCATCGGTAAGTTTTTCATTCAGTAAAGAATGCGTTACAACCAAGTTGCAATCGGCATCTTTCAAAACAAATTCCAAGCGCTCTAGAGGATAGTTAGGGTCAATTGGCAGATAGGCGCAACCTGCTTTTAAAATCCCCAAAAGACCAACTATCATTTCTAT
The DNA here is from genome assembly GCF_003687485.1 of Euzebyella marina. GTDB lineage: Bacteria > Bacteroidota > Bacteroidia > Flavobacteriales > Flavobacteriaceae > Euzebyella > Euzebyella marina. Next base: position 3,262,575 of record NZ_CP032050.1, read on the forward strand.
AGACCTGTCTAAACAAAGACCTACTATCTCTTTTCGCCCTTTCAACTTGTACCTTAATCCAGCTGCCAGTACCTCAGCTTTTCTATTCAATTCTAGATATGTGATAGAGGTGTCGTTAAAGCTTACGGCAATAGTATTAGGTTTTGTCTCGCACACTTTTTCTATTACGTCATGAATAGAATTATTCCTTGCAAAAAGGTCTATTTCATTACTTTGACCATTGGTAAAGAAAGTTATTTCTTCATCGGTCAACATAGTTAAACTCTCAATCGGCGCTTGTATATCTTTGACAATCGATTCTAGCAAGTTTTTATAATGGGCCAGCATTCGATTGATGGTCTCGGAAACAAACAATTCGGTATCGTATTCGAACATGAGTGTCAAACTCTCTTTCTTTTCTGCTACGGAAAGAGTTAAATCGAACTTGGCAACACCTGTATCAAACTCACTGTCATCCAACAACTTAAGATTCTCACCAAAAGAAGGTAGTTGCTCTTCAGGGTGATAGAGAAACATTACCTGAAAAAATGGATTTACCGACAGGGAACGTTCCACTTTTAATTCTTTCACCAACACATCAAAAGGAACGTTCTTATTCGAAAAGGCTTCAAGCGTATTCTCCTTTACTTTTTTAACTAAATGATTAAAGGATATCTCTCCTTCAAATTGGTTTCTTAGAACAACTGTATCGACGAAGAACCCTAATACATTTTCGAGTCCCTTTGTATTTCGATTAGAAACCGGTGTTCCAATCAGAATATCTTGTTGACCCGTATATCGAAATAGAAGAATATAGTAAGCTGTAAGGAAAAAGTTGAACGGTGTTACGCCTAACTGCTTACATAAAGTTTTAATTTTCAATGTCAAATCAGCCGACAGTGGTAATTTGGCCTGTTTACCGGTAAAGCTGGGTCTAACGGGCCTTCTTCTATCAAGCTGAAGGTTGAGTGGAGGTAAATCTCCAGCTAATTTATTTTTCCAATATAGAAGTTGCTCTTCATCTACGTCTAGTTTCTTCTGCCAATGGGCATAATCTAAATAATTTAAATCGGCCGAGGTTTTATCCTCTGTCGGCTCCCCTTGTATCAGTTTTTGATAAGAATGTGCTAATTCACCCTTTAGAAGCCCAACCGACCATTCATCTATGATGATGTGGTGAATGGTAAAAAACAGGGTGTATGTATCTTTATTTTGCCTGAAAAAAGATATTCTTATGAGAGGGGGCTCGGCCAAATCAAAACCTTTTCGGGCCTGCCCCTCCATTCGAAGGTTCATTTCTTTGCATGCCCTTTCATGACTCAAATGGGTCAAATCATATTGTTCTATGGGCACTTCTGCTGTTGAAATTCTAATCGAAGGTCCATTCGATGAGACATCGCAATAAGACCTTAGAATGACATGTCTTTCAATTATTTTATGAACGGATTCTAAGAGAACTTCAACATTCAATTCTCCCTTGAAAACTAGTGCTTCGGAATAATTATAAAACGGGTTTTCAGGATACAGCTGTTGTAGAAACCAAATTCGTTGCTGATTACTGGACAAAGGTATAATGGCATCTTCCGGAGCCTTCTCGATAATAGGCCCGGCATTTATTGCATTCTTATCCCTATTTTTCCATTGGCTCAACAAAGAACCTTTGCTTTCCCTTTTTTCCAAAAACTACGACATTAAGCGTTTTACATCAATCCGATAAATCGGGCAATGGGGTACAAATTTCTATTAACGAATTCGTCAAGCGGCAGGTCGATGTCGAAGGCCCTTTCGATAAACCAGTAGGTTGAAACCAATATGAGAAGAGCGGAAACCCCCACTAACAATTTCGGATACAGTTTGCGATTACGTATGAGGTACAAAATCGGGAAAATTAGTGCGATGATTACTATTTGACCAATTTCGACCCCTACATTAAACCCAACAAGAGATAAGGTAAGATATTCTCCTTTAAAACCTAAATCACCTAAAACACTGGCAAAACCAAAGCCATGAAAAAGACCGAATACAAAGGCTATTACCCAATCTTTTCCCTTAAAAATAGGTTTGATATTATGCAAAGCGGCCAACCCCACGGAAAAAGCAATAATCGACTCAACCACACGAGACGGTAAGTTGATAATATTAAGTGAAGCCAAGCTTAAGGTAATCGTATGCGCTAAGGTAAAAAAGGTAACTATCTTCAATATGTAGATAAAGGCAGGCCTGAACTTCGGTACCGGTTGCCAGCCAAAGACATTGAATCTCGATGATTCTTGAACCCCTTCATCTTTACGTCTAACCACTGAAGGTAATATCAAGGCCAGAAGGAATAAAATATGGTCCATACCAATCCAGATATGCCAAATACCTTGTTTGACCATTGCCAAGAATCCTTTCCAAAGAGAGGTTTCGGTCAGGTCTATCACTCCCCTGGGCTCATCTTTGCTTAAGTAGAGGGCTACAATAGATTCATTATTGATCAAACCGGCTTTCCAATTATATTCCATAGCAATCAAACCCCTATGCGAAGTATCTTCGGTCATGAAGGCGTCATATTCAACAATCAGGTCATCGGGTAAGTTCTCAGATGGCTCTAAATGAAAATGAAAGTTGATGAAATCACCAAAATCAGTATTAAGCTTGGTCAATTCGCCTGTAAATACAATTTTGTATTTGCCTCCTTTCTCCGAAGAAAATGCTAAATGCTTTAGAAGATAAGCCTCAATTTCTTTTCGATGGGGCCTTATCTGATCAATACTCGGGTGAAGATTGACATCTAACCCAAATACCGATTGCAGTTCATTGGCATTTACCTCAACTCTACCCTCAATTCCTGTTTCTTCATAAATTCTTAGGTAGATAAGACTTTGTTTCGGTTGGTGGGCCCAAGAGACTAATGGCAACAACAGAAGCAGTGCCAGTAACGGTAACAGTTTTTTCATAGCGATTCAAAAGATATAAAAAAATAAACACAAGTCATTGATACAAAATCAGGTAGCTATTAAATGAGTTAAAAAAAGTATGTGAGTAGCTCTAGCAAAATTTCAAGTTAAGGTTACATTTGAATAGCCTCCCTAAATCATTCATGCATACCGAATCATTAATTTCTTTGTATAATTTATGTTAAATATTAGTGATTTATCAACGGAAGGCGTGCTGTAAGGCAATATTATCGATTATCGACACCTAAAATCGGATTATGTTCATTTTAGAATTTGAAAACTAAAGTTTCAAGTTCTAACTTTACCATGCTATGAATTAGAAAACTCGCCTATACTGTTTTAGGGCCGGTTTTCATTTGCTGAAAATCAAAATTTATTCAGTTCCCTATTGTGATATATACATTACATCATATCATTGAAGAGGCTTCGAAGTCAGCTCCGCATGCCATCGCTTTTAGTTGTCTTAACAAGACATTATCCTATAGTGAACTGGAGTTGAAAGCAAACCAACTTTCTTATCACTTAATATCCGTCGGAATTCAAAAGGGGGATCGAGTCGGCATTTTCATGAACCGTTGTATTGAAACCGCTATTGCCGTTTACGGAATTCTTAAATCAGGAGCTGCCTATGTACCCCTTGATCCGTTTGCCCCTATTTCGAGAACGGTTACCATTGTTGACGATTGCCAAATAGCATGTTTGATAAGCACGCCCCAACAACAATCAAAAATTAATACCCTCGTAAAATCCGTTCCGAGGATTAAAAATGTTGTGGGATGCGAACCAATGGTTGGGCCAAGCGGTACGAAGTGGGAAGATATCTTTGCGCAAAAAGCTACTACTGCCAAAAGAATTGAAATTTTAGAAGATGACCTGGCGTTCATTTTGTACACCTCAGGGTCAACCGGAAAGCCAAAAGGGATTATGCATACCCATTATAGTGCATTGAGCTTGGCTAAAATAGTCGTTGATACTTTTGATTTTGATGAAGATGATATTTTTGGCAATCCCGCGCCGCTTCATTTCGACCCTTCTACATTTGGCTATTTTGTGGCTCCTTTGGTCATGGCCAAAACAATAATTGTACCTGATGCTCATCTTAGACTGCCTGTGAGTCTTAGCGCTTTAATCGCGAAAGAAAAAATAAGCGTTTGGTATTCAGTGCCGTTAATGCTTATCCAACTTCTACAGAGTAATACATTAAATGAGCATGAATTTAGTTCTTTGAGATGGGTCTTTTTTGCGGGCGAGGTTTTCATTCCAAAGCATCTGAAAGCACTTATGGAGGTGTGGCCACATGCTAAATATTGCAATCTGTACGGACCGGCGGAATTGATTCTTTGTACCTATCATGAACTCAAAGAAACAATAACAGGTGAAGAAAGCATACCTATTGGCAGAACTTGGGCAAATACCGAACACCTAGTATTGAACGAACAGAATCAACCTGTTCGGAATGGGGAAACAGGAGAACTAGCTGTGCGTTCGGCAACACTTATGCGCGGTTATTGGAACAATGTTAAATTGACAGAAAAAAGTTTCCATCGAATAAAGATTGCCAATGGCTACGACCACATTTATTACCGTACCGGCGATTTGGTAAAACTTAATAAAGATGGCGAATTACTATTTTTAGGAAGAAACGATAGGCAAATAAAGCTCAGAGGCTACCGGATTGAGTTAGATGAAGTTGAATCTGTTTTTTTAAAACATGAAAAAGTGCTCGAAGTTGCCGTTGTAATTATTGCTTTGGAAAAAGAGGCCCAAGAATTAGCCGTAGCAATTAAACTAAAAGATGATTCAGACGTAAGCGAAGCAGAACTAAGGCAATTTAGTAGTGAACATCTTCCCGCTTATGCAGTTCCCACATATATTGAAATATTTGACGATTTTCCACGGACCAGCTCCGGGAAAATCAACCGGCGCCAAATTGCCGATATTATTGACCAAAATTGACCATGAAAGAAACTATAACCAACTATATAATCGAACACATTACAAAACAGAAGGTTTCCGGCATTTCAGAAGATGAAGATTTGTTAGGTAGCGGATTGGTCGATTCTTTAGGAATGATGAAACTCATTGCCTTCATAGAGAAAGAATATAACCTCTCCATCCCCTCAAAAGATATGACGGTGGAAAACTTCATGACGATAGAACAGATTCTAAACTATATAGAATCAATCAAATAGACTTGATACCATCCCCCCTATATGAATAACTCAAACAAAACTAGGTTACCACTGACCCAAAGTCAATTATCGCTTTGGGCCGGTCAGCGAATATATTCAGAAGTACCACTTCATAATGTTGTCTATACTTTTGAAATTCAAGGGGATATTGATGTTGTTATCTTCAAAAGGTCTTTCGAACAGCTGGTTGAAGAGACCGATATTTTAAGAATGACATTCTCAGAAATAGCGGGAGAACCATTTCAAGAAATCAATAGTACCGTTCCCTTTCAATTTGAGTGTTTAGACTTCACTGAAAAAAGCCAAGAAGAAATTGACCAATGGGTGAGAGTCAATACACGGTCACCCATCAACCTGGCGGAAATAGTTTTCGACAGCCGCTTACTCAAGTGCGATGAATCTAAATTCATATGGTTTCTGAAAATTCATCATTTGGTCACCGATGCGGTCACCTACCAATTACTTTTTCATCGTTTATCCGATATCTATCAAGCACGTTTAAATAATAATGACTCTAAGAACGTATTGTATGCCTACCGTTCATATTTAGAATACGAGAGAGAGCAAGTTGCCGAACAGGAATTAAATTCGAATAGGGAGTATTGGGATAAAAAAACTTCAGAAGTTAACTCAAGGCCTGCTTTATATGGAGAAAAGTGGTCGAAAAATTCTACAGAAGCCAAACGAATAGAGATTGCGCTCACTCCAACGCAAACTGAAAAACTAAACAATCTTTGTCAAAAAACCGCTGTACGAAGTTGGACAAAAAGCGCTACCCTTTACAACCTTTTTGTTACGGTTTTTGCCACTTACCTACATAGAATTAGCGGACTCTCCAAGTTTAATATAGGATCACCCGCCCATAACCGAAGCACTCTTGATTTTTCAAAAACGGCGGGGCTATTTATTGAAGTTCTACCCCTAACTATAGAAATTGATGATGACGAAACTTTTATTTCGTTACTGGATAAAATTAAGTTAGAAGGTAATTCTTTTCTTAAGAACGTTCACCCCAGTATGGTCGGGTGTCTGAACGGTGAACCACCGTCCAATATTCTGAATTTTATAAATGTTGAATTCAAAGATTTCAATGGCTGGCCAACGCAAGTCAGGTGGGTCCATAACGGCCATATAGATGCATCTCATGACATTCGCTGCCATGTTTATGATTTTAAGGGTGAAAGTAATTATACTGTAGCCTTTGACATCAACACGTCAGTGTGTCCCCAGAAAGACTATGATAAAGTTGCCCTTCATTTCAATTCAATTCTTGATTCCTTATTAGAAAATCTTGAAAATGCTATTGACAAAAAAGGGCTGGACCCCATTAGTCAATCAACTTTCTTATCAGGTACTCATACACCTATAACAGATTCGTTTCTTAAAAAATTCGAAGAATTCGCTGCCAAAACACCGAATAAAGTAGCTGTACAATCATCTGAACAAACCCTCACCTACGCTAATCTGAACAAAAAGGCCAATCAACTGGCGAGGTATTTGGCTGAAAGAGGACTTGAGAATCAATCGAGAGTTGCTGTTTTTCTTCACAGAAGTCCCGATTACCTTATCAGTATTCTGGCCATTATGAAATTAGGTGGCGTATTTGTTCCGATAGCATCTGACCAACCCGTGGAAAGGGTTCAATACATTTTGAGAAAAGCAGATTGTTCCCTTATAATCACCGAAGAAAAACTTTCCGTTGGTCTTGATTTTGAGAAAGAGAATATAGTCAGAACGAGCCATTTTTCAGAATTAGAAAACCAGAATGAATTCAGTTCTTCTGGTCATGAGGTAGAGAATCTATGCTATATTATATTTACATCAGGTAGTACAGGAAAGCCAAAAGGTGTCGGTATATCAAATAAATCGTTAAACAATTATTTAAATTGGGCCAGAACGGCCTACTCCATTGACCAAAACTCGGTCTTCCCTTTATTTACTTCGATTGGTTTTGACCTTACTTTAACCTCTGTGTTTCTTCCGCTTTTATGTGGTGGACGTATCATTGTTTACCAAGAGAACCCATCTGGGCCCGACACCTCGGTATTAAATGTCTTTTCAGATAACCTGGTCAACAAAATAAAACTGACCCCCAGTCATTTAGACTTGGTCAAAGAGCACGATTTTAATCCATCAATACTGGAAACCATGATTCTAGGAGGGGAAGATTTGAAAACAACCTCCGTAAGCAAAATTCAAAGTCAATTTTCAGAAAAGATTGAAATCTTTAATGAATATGGTCCGACAGAGGCTACCGTTGGTTGTATCGTCTCTAAATACGATGCTAAGGAACATAAGGGTGTTTCTGTACCCATAGGTTTGCCCATTGATAATACACAACTACTCTTACTCGATACTCATAAAAACTTGGTACCTCAAGGAGTAGTTGGTGAAATATACCTTTCGGGAACCTGTTTGGCGAATGGATATATCAACGACCAAGAACTTACGAACGAGAAGTTTTTAGAAAACCCATTTTCAAATCAATCTAAAATATATAGAACGGGTGATCTAGGTAGACTGAATTCAAAAGGAGAGCTGGAATACCATGGGAGAATTGATTCGCAGATTAAATTACGGGGATATCGCATTGAACTAAATGACATTGAGGCGAACTTATCTGAGTTTGAAGGAATCGACTCTTGCGCTGTCATGCTTGTGGACAATAAAGACCAAAAAACCGAAGAGGAAGTCTTTAATTGTACGAATTGCGGATTGCCTTCTAATTACCCAAGCACCGATTTTGATAAGAATGGTGTTTGTCACCTCTGTAAGGCTTTTGAGAACTATGAAGAAAAAGTGCATCAATACTTCAAAAGAGATGAAGAATTGGTTCGATTGCTCACTTCCAAAAGAGACATCAACCCCAATTATGATTGTATTTCACTGCTCAGCGGGGGTAAAGATAGTACGTATGTGCTCGCCCGTTTGGCAGGTATGGGCCTTCGAGTACTGGCATTTACCATGGATAATGGATATATTTCAGAACAGGCCAAAGAAAATATAGACCGAATTGTAAAACGTCTAGGAGTCGACCATGTTTATGGAAAAACCCCGCACATGAATGCTATTTTTGTCGACAGTCTACAACGGCATCACAATGTTTGCAATGGCTGTTTCAAAACGATTTATACCCTTAGTACCAAGATTGCCGTAGAAAAGCAAATACCTTTTATTGTGACGGGTCTTTCACGCGGGCAATTTTTTGAGACACGCCTAACGGAAGAACTGTTTTGGGATCAGCAACTTGATTCTGAAAAAATAGACAACACAATTTTGGAGGCACGAAAACTCTATCATCAAGAAAACGATGCCGTAAAAGAGCTATTAGATGTTTCGATGTTCGATTCAGACGAGGTTTTTGATCAGGTTCAATTTGTCGACTTCTATAGGTTCAGCGATGTTAGCCTTGAGGAAATGCTCGTGTACTTAAAAAAACATGTGGGTTGGAAAAGACCGACAGACACTGGTCGCTCGACGAACTGCCTTATCAACCAAGTGGGCATCTACGTGCATAAAAAAGACTTGGGCTATAGTAATTATTCATTTCCTTACAGTTGGGATGTTCGTTTGGGCCATAAAACCAGAGATGAGAGCCTTGAAGAAATTAATGAGGTAATTGACGAAACCGAGGTTAAAAAAATAATGAATGAAATTGGGTACAATCCTTCGGCACAGCAAGAAAACGATAAAAAATTAGTTGCCTATTTCACAGGAGCTGAAGGCCTGTCAATTGAGAAATTGAGAAAGTTCATGAACCAACGCGTACCTTCCTACATGGTACCTACCCTATTTCATTTTGTTGCAGAAATGCCGCTGACCAATAATGGAAAAATAGATAGGGCGAAATTATCTGAAAATAAGATAAAACCGATACCAACGGATTGCCCCTATGTAGCTTCTTCCAATGAAATTGAAGAATTAGTTCAAAAAATATGGATGGATGTTCTCTTACTTGACCGTATTGGTATAAAGGAGGATTTTATTTCACTAGGAGGTCATTCCCTAGCAGCCATAAGGGTTACGGCCCGCATTAATGAAGAAATTGAAACCAACTTTCCTCTCAATAAAATATTTGAATATCCTACCATAGAAAGTTATTCTAAATATATAGAGGAAACACTAATAGAATTAATGAACAAAAATTAAAACCAAAAAGAAATTTTCTCGTAAATATTCAAAGAGAAACTATTTGATAATCAGAATGAAAGAACAACTTGTGAAATATGTTGCGCTTGCTATTGCGGTCTGCTATCTAGCAAACCCAATGCACGAACATATTACAGAGTTTTTTCATGACACAACGCACTTTTTCGAATCTCCTGAAACCATTATCAATCATCACTCTTTTGATAAAAGTCATTCTCATGGGGTTCATGAGCATGTAGGTCATAACAACTCGCACGAGCATAATCTAATCGGTCTTCTAAATTCAATTTTCGAAAGTTCAGATGAAGACCAAGGCCATAATCACGATTCAATTATGACTTTTTTGAAGTATGACAAACATATTACGGCTTCCATCGACTTTCTATCCTTTACACTAATTCTAATCACTCCACCAGTTTTCAAATCAAATTCCGATAAAATAAAAAAGGGCTTTCTTCCCAAAATATTTGAGCCTCCAAAAGTTAGTTAAAGGTATTCACTACTTACAATTTAAAAATAGTCCCTCGAAGACTATTACATCTTAAAAAGAAACACAGGTCTTAAAAAGTTTGAAATCAAAAACCTTGTAGTACCTGTATTTCATAACTAACTATTATATGAAAAATCTAATTACTCTGGTTCTTATCATCTTGGGTGGCGTTACTTCTTATGCTCATGATTTATACGGAACCGTAACCAATGAGAACCAAACTGCACTTGAAGGCGTGGGGGTCTATAATAAAACAACCGGGGGTTATACCTACACAAATGTATCCGGATATTTTGAACTAGATGATGTATCTGTAGGTGATGTCATCTATTTTTATAGCTTAGGTTTCAAGAACCATCAACTGACCATTACCGAAGATTTACTCGATGGTACCATTCAGATTACGCTTGAAGATTCGGTGGTATCGTTAGAACAGGTTGTGCTTGTTTCGAAGGTAAATGCCATGAGCAACTTTGTAAATGTTGATGTAAAGGCAAGCCCGGTAAAATCGTCTCAAGAAATTTTAAGAAAGGTTCCGGGCTTGATTATAGGGCAACATGCCGGAGGCGGAAAGGCCGAGCAAATTTTCTTAAGGGGGTTTGATGTTGACCACGGTACAGATGTGGCTATTAACGTTGATGGCATGCCCGTAAACATGGTTTCTCACGCACATGGGCAAGGTTATTCAGATATGCACTTTATAATTCCAGAAACTATTGATAACCTAGATTTTGGTAAAGGTCCTTATTATGCCCATAAAGGTAATTTCAACACGGCCGGTTATATTGACCTAAAACTTAAGAAGAAAATCGAAGATAACCAGATTTCTTTAGAGGCAGGTCAGTTTAACACGCTTCGGTCTCTGGGTATGTTCAAAATAACGGAAAGCGATTATAGTAATGCCTATGTAGCCTCTGAACTTGTTTTGACCGACGGTGCCTTTGAATCACCTCAAAACTTCAATCGAATCAATATCATGGGGCGGTATAATTTCAATAACAGAAAAGACCAAGACCTGAGCATAACCCTTTCACATTTTCAAAGTAAATGGGATGCTTCTGGGCAAATTCCGCAGCGAGCAGTTGACCAAGGTTTAATATCTAGATTCGGGGCCATTGATGATACAGAAGGTGGTAATACCAGTAGGTCTAACTTTCTGGTTAACCACACCAAACAACTTGATGAGCATTCGAGAGTTAAATCAAAGGCTTTTATTTCAAAATACGATTTTGAGCTGTTTTCCAATTTCACGTTTTTTCTTGAAGACCCTGTAAATGCCGATCAGATACGCCAACAAGAAGACAGAACAATTATTGGTGCCGAAACGAGCTATGAACACTCGATTCATGTAGGTGACCATGATTCACAATTAAAATATGAATCAGGATTGGGCTTTAGGTACGATGACGTTAACGATGTACAGCTTTCTCGTACTATGAACCGAAAAACGCTTTTGGAGCGATTAGCTTATGGAAATGTAGACGAGTTAAACGCCTACGGGTTCATCGATGTCACATACAAGAAAAATAAATGGACTATCAACCCAGGCCTACGACTGGATTATTTTAAGTTTGACTATGAAAATTTGCTTTCTGAAAGCTACGACAACAAAAGTGAGGACAAATTTTTTGTTGGTCCGAAACTCAACCTCATTTATGCCGCTACCCCTGATTTACAGTTCTTCTCAAAGTCTGGAATAGGTTTCCACTCCAATGACAGTAGGGTGGTTACTGCTCAGAGCGGTGAGGAGATTCTACCACTTGCAATCGGTTCTGATTTAGGAAGCATTTATAAACCAACCGACCGACTGGTTATAAATGCCGCTTTTTGGTATCTTTTTCTTCAACAAGAGTTTGTGTACGTCGGTGATGCCGGGATCGTAGAACCAAGTGGTAAAACAGAAAGATTCGGTGTAGACTTCGGTCTGCGTTACCAATTAACCGATTGGTTATATGCCAACGGGGATATCAATTATACCCATGCAAGAAGTACTGAAGACCCAGATGGTGAAAATTATATTCCCCTTGCTCCTGATTTGACCTCGTCTGCCGGACTATCTTTCAGTAACATCAATAATTTCTCAGGAGGTATCAATTATAGGTTTGTTAGTGACAGACCTGCCAATGAAGACAATTCTATAGTAGCTGAGGGCTATTTTGTTACCGACTTAAATCTTAATTACAGCATTAAAAACTGGACATTAGGTTTAATTATTGAAAACCTTTTTGATACCGAATGGAACGAAACGCAATTCGCCACTGAGAGTCGACTATTCAACGAGCCACAATCGTTTGAAGAAATTCATTTTACACCTGGCACCCCCTTCTATTTGAGAGGAAAGGTTTCCGTTAATTTTTAGCATTTTGTGTAACTTCTTTGTTAAGGCGGTGCGTTGCACCGCCTTTTTATATTTGCCTAAGGCGAATTCAGTTTAAAAACATACAATGTATCTTTGCATGATTTTTTAATTTTCTTATCATAAAGTACGGGTCAGTTCCGTTAGCATTCAAATTCTCATTAAGTGTATGTTTAATTTCTTCAGTCGTAAAAAGCATTTAATAGACCATCTGAATGGTTTTGTAGACATTCACAATCATATTTTACCTGGTATTGATGACGGAGCAAAATCAGTGGAGGATTCACTGGCCCTCATCAGCGAGTTTTCTTCCTTTGGTGTTCAAAGAATGATTGCAACACCGCACATAATGAATAATTATTACCCAAATAATAACCAAACTATTTCTGCTGCATTAAAAAAATTAAAAGATTCTTTAACAAAGGAGAACATTTCAGATTTCTTCATAGAAGCCTCGGCGGAGCATATGATTGATGACAATTATGAAAACCTCTTAGAACGGAATTCAGTAATGCCCATGAAGGGTAACTATATTTTGGTCGAGATGTCTTATTTGCAGCCTCCCATAAACTTTGAAGAAGCCATTACCAAGACGTCAGAGCAACGTTACTTTCCTATATTGGCACATCCAGAACGCTATGGCTTTCTTCATTTCAGAAAGAGAAAATATAAGGAGTATAAAGAACAGGGAATGCTCTTTCAAATGAACCTACTGTCTTTAGGTGATTATTACGGTAAAGAAGTGTCAAAGATGGCCTTAGAGCTTTTAGATGAAGGGTTAATTGATTTTTTGGGCTCAGACATTCATAATCTTAAGCAGATGAATGCATTGAAAGAACTTGCATTGCCTGAAAAAACACTGGAGAAACTTCTCCCAATTATCGATAGAACTATTACTAATTTTTACTAGTAGATTAAAAAAATAAAGGGCGCAAAAGCGCCCTTTATTTTTTTAATTCTTTATTTTTTAGTTATCGATAAGCAATTTCAAGGTCAATACCTCCCCATCATTTAGGGATACCCTAATAAAATAAATTCCATCAGTGAGAGTCTCCACCAAAATCTGATAAGACCCATCACCTATCACTTCTATATCATCAGTATTATAATCACTTATCAAACGCCCCTGTTGATCATGAAGGTTAATTCCCGTCATCAAGATATCTTCAGGCATATTCACCATTCTAAAAGTAGCAATACCGTTAGTAATAGGATTACGCTGTAGAATAATACCCATTTTATCACCTTCACCTACTTCTAAGACAATTACAGTAATAGTGCTTAAATGTTGATTACCTCCGTCATCTGTGACCGTTAACTCAACCTCATACGTTCCGGTATTGTTAAAGGTATGAACTGGGTCCGCTTCAGTAGATGTATTTCCATCCTTGAAATCCCACAAATAAGATGTAATCTCACCAATTGAATTACTTCCTGTAAAAGTAACCTCTAGTGGCACTTCTCCTTCTATAGGTGCTGCATCGACAACAGCTAATAAACCATTTTCAGGGATTACGGTCACGGTAACGTCATCAAAAGCTGTTTCCCCTTCATCATCAGTAACGGTTAACCTAAATTCATAAACCCCAGCAACCATCTCGCTAACTGCCAATTGAGTAGTATTCTCTCCGCTTAAAGTGGCAGTTGGACCACTTGTTTGCGACCAAGAGAAAGTTACCTCACCTCCGTCAGGGTCAGAACCTGAACCATTGAGAACTGTACTATTCTGGGGAAGTGTTATTTCAACGTTCTGCCCTGCCGCTGCAATAGGTTTGTTTAGCTCATTAGAACTCTCTATTATAGTAATAGTGACCTCATCATACGCGTTGTAACCCTCCTCATCAACCACAGTCAATCTAAAAATATAAGTCCCAGAAATTAAATTGGTAAGTGTTAATGTATCGGTATCATTTCCAGTAAGCGAAATCCCATCAGGACCCGATTTCTTTGTCCATAAGTATGATTCTATACTACCGTTTGGATCAAATCCTGAACCGTATAAAGTAATATTATCTAGAGGAAGTATAAATTCTTGATTTTCACCTGCATCAGCAACCGGACGATAAGTATGAGGCAATGCGGTGGTATTTTCGTAAATTCTAGGTGCATAATCTTGTGTCCAACCATTAGAAACCACATCTAAATCTCCATCATTATCAATATCAACTACTCTTGCCCCATCATGATGCTCTAAATTCAATTCTCCATCATCTATAACATGAATTATGAAGTTTCCAGAATCACATAAATCATTTTCGAATGCTAGTAATCTTTTTTCTCCTTTCCATTCTCCTACTACTATGTCCTGATCTCCATCAAAATCTATATCGGATGCAAAAACACTTAAACTTCCTCTTACATCATTGCTCAGTACATGTCGCACCCAAGGTTGGGATGGATCAGAAGGAGATTCAAACCATGAAAATTCCAGACTACTTCCTGATCCGAGTTGCCCTACAACAGCATCTAGATCACCGTCCCTATCAAAGTCGGCAAGTTGAGATCTATCGACTGTAGTTGGGTAAGTAATACCAGTTTCAAAAGTATCCCAAGTTCCATTACCATTGTTACGTAGCCAATTAACTCCCTGAAAAAGGTCTAAGTCGCCATCACCGTCAATATCTCCGGCTTGAATATCTTCACCTGAGCTGTCTTCACTTATATCAACCAAACTCCAAGTTTCTGTTGTTATATTCGTTTTAGAAGGAGGAGTGAGCAGTTGTACGGGTGAACCAGTCGATTCCGCACCATTCCAATTGATGGCCATCTGATAATTACCATTGGCAGTAAAAACTCCTCCAGCTAAGCCAGCAACGAAAGGCTCCCAATAATTAGAATCCCCAGCAGGTATATTATTGAAAACGGTAAACCCTCCCTCCCCGTTATTCTGTGCCCAAACAAGTTGAACGCTTTCATAAACATCTGGTTCATCACCTAGTGCGGTTCCTAAAAGATCCAAATCCCCATCCTCATCAAAATCATATACATGAACAACATTTCCAAAACCTTCACCAATGGTAAACTTTTGCCAATCTCCTCCGGCCGATCCCGGATTTTTGTACCACCAACCACCTGTGACAATATCTTTTAACCCATCACCATCGAAATCATTGTTTGCAAAGGTATAGACAGAAACATAGGTGTTTTGCTCCAACTCATGAACAGTCCAGGAATCTGGAAATTGATAGTCGTTACAAACCACCCCTCCCACAACGTTAATGTTTATTTCATCGAAAACACCAGTACCAGAATGGTCTGGGTTAAACAGTTCTACTTTGATTGTATGGTTTCCTAAACTTAAATCTTCAATAGGAATTGGATCATAACTATAGTACGGACCGACCATTACATCGTCTACATAATAATGAATATGGGTTTGATTTTCACCTATTTTCCAATTGTCGACAGCAAAACTAACCTCAAAATTTGGGCTGACATTCGAGCCATTAGCCGGAGATGTGATACTTAAAGTAGGAACGGCGTCAAAACTGCTTGAATCCAGTATTTCGATTGCAGATATTTTCGCGTCTCCAGTGACTGAAGTAAAAACTATACTAACGTTATTATCTAAAACTGCGACATCATTTATTTCTTTTGTTAGAGCCGTAGCAACCCCTGCTTCTTCAGCTATATCAAAATTTGTCAGTACTCTACTTCCCTCAATATCTACATTAAAAACTCTGTCTCCACTGCCTCCAGGAGTACTACCGACACCATGATATAACTCTGCAAAATGTAATCTAACATCAAAATTCCCTGAACCTTGCACTGGTATTTCATAACTCATATTACCGAATCTTTCGGTCAGGTATAATTCATCGTTCTCCGTATTGGCTATCGCCACTGTCCGCGAATAATCATTCCCTCCTGTAAAATATTTATCCTCTTCATAAATCATCGCATCTACAGTTATCTGTGGTCCTCCTGCATTAATACGTATTGGATTTATTGTACCTAGCTCATAACTGCTCTCAACAATTTTTATTCCTGCAATATTTTCAACATTTAAAATGGTAAGATTGTATAGGGTTCCAGATGATAAAGTCGACACAGTCAACAAAACTGTTCTTCTATCAGGTTGTAGTTCGGCAGCTAAAACATCAATTCCTTCAATTAAATAATTTGAAGTAAGCTCGGCACTTTGGCTTGTTAAATATTCTGAAAATTCAACCTCAATTTGCGTTGAAGTATTAGATGTTACCTCATTTACAACTGGAGGAGAGTTATCGATAGAAACCCCATCTCCAATAAATTCAATATAGTTAACATTAAAAATGTCTGTATTTATAGTATTATTTTTAAAAACAAAATATAAATCATTTTTACCCCCGGGATCTGTAATAGGCGCTTCAATGTCTAACCACATATCATTGCCTCCTGTATCCGGAACGGTTAATGAGCTCAATAAATTACCATTAATTCCATTTTGTCTTAATTCAATACTGCCCCCTTCAAAAGAAGAAGAAACTCTATAGCGTACATTCGTAATATTCTGCAAATTGCGGCCTTCAAAAACAATGAATCCATTATTGTCAACCCTGATAACACTAGTACCACCACTTACATCATTATTTGAAATTATTTCCGTTCCACTTTGTGAATCGAAAAATTCGGCCTCCTTCTTTTTAGGATGCAACCTAATTTGATCATATGATGTCAAATTACCTGAATCTTTATAATTGACACCAAGAACATAATAGATGTTCATACCTCCGTAAATATCATGACCATCATACTCCAACGTTGTTGATTGAGGGCAACCGGTCAATCCAGAAAAATCGTGGAAGTGATTGAGATGCCCCAAAGATGGAACTATATTCACATCTGCACAATCTATTCCGCCATCTGTAGTACTTCCATCTTGATTATCGTTAACCATGAGGCCTATATCTATATCATCTCCCCAACCAATCAATCCGCCATCAGGAGGCGATGTAAATGAAAATGTTGAGGGATCATTTCCAGCATATATCGTTACTATCTTTACACCACTACCCCCGTTACCATCACTTACTACTAATCGGGCTTGATAAGTACCCTCAGATGTATAGGTATATTCGATATCCTGTTCATTAGAATCTACGACATTATCTGATTCGAAATCCCATTCATATGTTAAAGGTGTATCACCATCAGGATCGTATGTACCATCTGAAGAAAAACTTACACTCAATGGAATTGGACCACTAATCACATCTGCACTTATAGAAACAACCGGAGAAGAGTTCGTAACGATACCAGTATAGTCTACACGAACTAATTTACCGGTACCGACATTGTCAGGACAACAACCCTCTCCGTACTCAAGTACGTACATGTGCCCATCCGGGCCAAACTCCATATCTATAATTCCAATATCAGCAGAAGGAAAAACGGACGGAGCGAACTGTTCTGAATTAATAACATCGCCCTCATCATCCATTTCAACTGTCCAAATTCGGCTCGTATTAAAATCATAATAGAATAAAAGTCCGTCAAATTCTACGGGCATACGTTGTTGATCTGCCAATTCAGTCTCGAAAAAATATCGGGGACCAGAGAAGATAGACCAATTGATAATCGTACCTTCTCTTACAAACTCTAGCCAAGAAGGTCTTGACGGTGGCAAATCTGTTATTCCAGTATTCCATTTAGATGTATTCTTTGGAGAATTTGGACTATTATAATAAGCGGGAGAAGCATAATTAATTAGATAAGCCTCATTATCACCTGAGAAATAAGGCCACCCATAGTTACCAGCAGTTTTGGTAAGGTTCATTTCATCCATACCAATAGGACCTTCGCCATTAGCTCCAGGGTCATTGGCATCTGGACCAACCTCACCCCAAAATAACCAATCAGTATCATCTTTATCGACATAAATTCTGTAAGGGTTTCGAGCCCCCATCACATATATCTCGGGTCTAGTATTAGGGGTTCCAACTGGGAATAAATTACCACTGGGTACAGTATAGGACCCATTTGCTTGAGGTGTTATTTTTAATATTTTTCCTCTTAAATCATTGGTATTAGACGAAGATTTTTCAGCACTCCAATAGATATTATTTTCATAAAGTGCAGAATAATCTGTATGTTGAGAATTATCACCTGTGGCAATATAAAGGTTTCCTTGAGAATCAAACCCCATATCTCCCCCACTATGGCAGCAAGTTAATCGCTGAGTCTCCCATTCCAAAACAACAATCTCGGACGAGATATCAATTAAGTCTCCATTCATTTGAAATCTTGAAACCCTATTTGTTGAAACTGATTGAGGGGAGTAATGCACATATATGTAATTATTATTGAGGAAATCTGGGTCAAAAGCAATTCCTAACAATCCATCTTCAAAATCCTTATAAACCGGTATAGTTCCGGCAACCAACATACTATTAGTCTCCGTTTTATAAATCAAAATGTCCCCATACCTATCCAATAAAAAAATTCTCCCATCGGGAGCAAATGTCATTGTAGTTGTATTGGTTAAATTGGAAGCCAACTCTACACGTTGAAATTCATCTGGTAACTGAGCTTCTATCTTTGCGAAGTTTAAAAACGCAAAAAAAACAATCAAAATTTGACCTAAAGTTTCTTTCCGAAGACATAAAAAAGATTTTGGACGTAGAGCATAACCATAAATTGGTAAATGTGCTTCTAAATTTACTCTTGTTGTTTTCATAATATAATATCAAACGAAGTTTGGAGTATTAACTAACCGAAAGAACGAATATACTTTTTTAACAACCTAAACTCATTTTACCCTAATAATTTTCGTTAAAACATGGTCTATACCCGACAAAATACAAGAGAAATGTTCAGTAAAAAAACTAGCTTTTATTTACTTAATTTTTTAATTAAGTTTTAAAATCAAGACTACTTGCATTACATTCTTCTTCGAGAAGGATTAAGAATCTATAAAAAATGAGGAAAGATATAAATTAGATATATTAAAAGGGGAATCAAGTTTTTGGTTTAGAATCTCCACCACTTTTTTTGTGTTTTTCCGTAACCATATCCATATTTACCTCCGTATCCTAAATTGGATTTATCAACATCGTTTACTACAAAAGTCAATCCTTTTAATTTACCTTCATTCCTTAATTTGATAGGATAATTAATAGCCCTTGTTTCAGTAACACCAGCTCTAGTAACATAAATTAGCACATCTGCATATTGGCTTATCAGAAGTGTGTCAGTGACTACCATTAAGGGTGCTGTATCGACTAGTACGTAATCATATAAGGGTGCAACATGTTCTAACAGATTATTAAATCTATCACTCATTAAGAGTTCTGCAGGATTAGGTGGAATTCTTCCTGAATAAATCACATCGATTGTGTTATGATGTATTAATAGAGGATTAATAATATCTTTTGGCTCTAAAGTATTATCATAGAGAAACTCAGTTAAGCCAGCATCCTTATTACGTCCAGAATTGGACATTTTATTAATTTCCTTTCCCGTAAGAAAGCTGTATAATTTAGGATTTCTTATATCTGCCCCTATTAACAAAACTTTTTTACTCGATGCAGCAGAAATCATTGATAAGTTAGTGGACAAAAATGTTTTACCCTCACCAGGAACGCTTGAAGTAATAAAAATGATATTACTTTTTTTATTACCAACCTGTTTGGTTTTTATTAAATAGTCAAGATTTGTTCTAATAATTCTTAACGATTCGGCCAAAACAGACCTATCTTCCTTTACAACCAGTTTTTCTTCTTTTTTTGATAGTTTTGGTAGCTCTCCCAACACAGGCACATCTTTCACCAACTTCTCTAGTGAATTCATGTTATGAACTTTATTATCAACCAAATCATTAATATAAATAAGTGAGAATGGAACTAATAACCCAAGAACTACACAAGCAAAATAAACTAGAGGTTTTTTTGGGGAAACCGGATTAGGGCTTATGCTATAAGCCTTATCAATAATCTTCGACTTGGGAGAACTTGAAGCAGCGGTAATTTGAGCTTCCTCTCTTTTTTGAAGAAGATATAGATACAATGATTCCGTGGTTTGCTGTTGTCGTGTAATATCTCTTAGAGCCCTTTCATTGGCCGGTGAAGAATAAATTTTAGAATTAAATCTGGCTTGTTGACCGCTTAGGGAATTAACCGTTAAACCCAAATTGTTTACTGTACTATTAACACTAGACATCAAGCTACTTTTCAAACCAGCAATCTGCTGGTCTAAATTTACTATAACAGGGTTTTTCTCATTTGAACTTTTAAGTAATCTAGCCCTTTCCAATACAAGTTGATTATACCTATCTGTCAATCCAGCTATTGAGGGGTCAGAAAGAATGTTGGTCGGTAAAGTTTCATAGTTGCCTTGCTGCTGAATAAGCTGCTGCATAGATGATGCCATGTTCAGCTGATTTCTAGCGTTGGCTAATTCTTGTTGATTAGCTACCCCAACATTCAAATTAACATTTGTTTCCGCCGCAATATCGGTTACCCCCTTTTCTGTCTTAAAATCTTGAGCCGATTGATCAACCGATGTTAAATCTGAAGCTATATCTGCAATCCTTTCATTAATAAAATTAGATGTCCTATCAGCAATAATTTGTTTATCAGTTATTGCATTTTGGTTATAAACATTAATTAAAACGTTTAAAATATCAATTGCTTTGGCCTTAATTGGGTCTTCCAAAGTAAGATTTACCATATTAGAAAACTCTCCAGGATTGGTGACCAGAATTTTTTTTCTATAATCCTGAGCAACTTCTTCTATTGGTCTCACCGAAATACGTATTTTCTTATCCTTATACTTCTCAAAAACCTCTACATTAGGAGTAATAACGATATCACCGAGAGGTGTAGAAATATTCTTACCAAAAGCATAAATCTTATTCGGCATATCCTCCTCTTCAGAATATCCAAATGTCGTGGATGATGAAATTGATAAGAAAAAATCGAAATTTGCCCTGTTCATTATTGAATCTGCGGCAATGAAACTCACGTTAATCGGCGGGTTTTTATAAACCTCGGACTCTTTAATATTACCCTGAACCATAATTTTAGTATTTAGGTTCAGTTCTTTAACGACTTCAATAAAATTAGATCTAGAATTAACTATCCTTAGTTCGTCCTCAACTTTATTTTTTCCATTCCCAAAAACTCCCATATCCTGAAAGATATCCAATTCAGAACCTGTTGTTTTTTCTTCTAAGATTTGTATCTGTGTTTGAACTGCGTACTGCGGGGTACTGTACCGAATATATAAATAACCTAGAATAATGGTAATTAGAACCGATAGTAAGAACCATTTCCATTTTATAGTATATTTACCAATTAACTCATTTAAATTGATATTGGCACCAGCAATGTTTTCAGTCATAATTGGCATATTAAAACATCAAGAAAATTCTATCAATGTTTAATTTGTTCTTGTAATTAAGAGTACAGTAGAGGTAATTAAAAGAGATGCAATGGAAACATAAATAGATGCTCTATTGTCAAGACTAGAGGTTTTAATCGCTGAATTGTTAGGCTCTACGTAAACAACGTCATTTTGTGTCAGATAATAAACGGGAGAGCTTAGAGCATCTTTGTTAGTAAGATTAATTCTGGTATATACCTTGGTTCCATCGAAATCTCGTATTACCATCACATTTTCCCTCTTTCCTTTAATTGTTAAATCACCAGCAAGGCCTAGAGCTTCAAGCACATTTATCCGCTCTCCGTTTAC
This sequence comes from Euzebyella marina, assembly GCF_003687485.1. GTDB lineage: Bacteria > Bacteroidota > Bacteroidia > Flavobacteriales > Flavobacteriaceae > Euzebyella > Euzebyella marina. The sequence goes on from NZ_CP032050.1 coordinate 3,284,352, forward strand.
CGGATATGTACCAGGCCTGTTAACTTCTCCCAATACAGTTACGCTAAAATTACGTAAGCGAATATTAATTATTGGGTCTTTTAGATATTCCGACAATCTATCTCTCAATAAAATACGAACTTCCTCTGCTGAAAGACCAGCTATTTTTATTTTTCCTATAACAGGAAAATCAATTTCTCCATCTTTATCAATTAAATAGTCAACCTGTTCTGGCCTTAATCCTCCTTCTGAAGCACCTCTAAATAAATTAAAAGGGGCGCTGGCCTCACTATCGAGAGTGGAAACATAAATACTTACCAAATCATCAACCTTAAATTTTGGAGTAAAACTATTCTTATCAACCAAGGTCTCAAAATCACCAGTATTTTGAAAATACACAACTTCTTTTCTAGAAGCACAGGAGGTTATAATAGATGCCAACAAAGTTAAAGTCAGGATAGAAGTTAAGATATTATTAATTTTAATCATGATTTAAATATTAGTTTTAAGTGCAATGATAGTGAAAATATTATAGCACTTTCTTGAGAGATATTGACTTTGTATCTTTTGAAGAAATTTTATCTAAACTGCACAATTCAGAATTGCTTGAAATAAATTCAGGAACTATTTCTTTCATTAGAGAGACAGTACTACCATTAAAGAACATATTGGAAACACAGAGCTCATCAATTTTAGAACGCACCAAGGTATAATCCAGCTCTCTAGTTTTACTTATCATTATCTTTTTGTGGTAGGTTGGCAGAGTATTTTCTCCATTTGCCAGTAGTTCCTCATAGAGCTTCTCACCTGGTCGCAATCCACTAATTTTGATATCGATTTCTTCGGGGTATTTCAGGCCAGATAACTTTATCATGTTTTTGGCCAAATCAAAAATCTTGACTGACTCACCCATGTCGAAAATAAATATTTCGCCTCCGTCTCCCATGGCGCCTGCCTCAAGCACCAATTGAGATGCCTCGGGTATTGTCATAAAGAATCTTGTAACTTCTGCATGGGTAACAGTAAGTGGCCCGCCTTTTTCTATTTGCTTTTTGAATAATGGAATAACCGAACCATTTGACCCTAATACATTACCGAATCTTGTTGTAATAAATTTAGTTCTACCCTCTTGTTGCATACAGCTTACATACATTTCAGCTATTCGCTTGGTAGCTCCCATGACATTTGTGGGGTTAACGGCCTTATCAGTAGAAATAAGAATAAATTTATCTACGTTATTCGCCATCGATAAGTCAGCTACCACTTTAGTGCCGGCAATATTTATTTTGATTGCCTCATAAGAATTATACTCCATTAAAGGAACATGCTTATAAGCTGCTGCATGAAATACAATATTGGGTCGATGCTCTTGAAAAAGATTATTCAATCTGTTCTTGTCTCGAACGTCGCCAACTATCGGAATAAAATTATGAAAGCCATTTTGCTTCAATTCTTGTTGTAGGTCGTATAATGCGGATTCCGCTTGGTCGATGATTATTAAGGATTTGTAATCATAAGTACAAACCTGCCTAACAATCTCACTACCAATAGATCCCGCTCCGCCTGTTACAAGAACTACTTTATTCTTTACTTCCTCGGAAATTTTTGAATTCTTTATGCTAATAGGTGCCCTGTCAAGCAAGTCTTCAATTTGAATCTGTTTTATTTGTGAAACTTTTAGTTCGCCGTTTATCCATTGTTCTACTGGAGGAACGATTTTCACCTGCACCGGAAAATCAACCAAACCTTCAACAAGAATCTTTAAATCTTTCGGGTCTATATTTTGTATAGAAAAAATAACCTCTGAAATACTATTTTTTAGAATAAAGTCTTTAGTTAAAATCTCCTTATGAAAGACCTTAACTCCATTTATCTGCTTTCCAACTTTCTTTAAGTCTTCATCAACGTAACCAACTACACGAACCCTACTTTTGGTATGGTTCACTAAGGCGTTCTGAGTCAAAATACCTGACTCACCCGCTCCATAAATAAGAACATTTTTATTAACCTTGAAATCCCTCGCCATAAAATTATTGTAAAGGGATTTGAACACATAACGAGATGAAGTTAATGCCACAAAACTTAATAAGCTATGTATGATAATAATACCTAATGGGACGGTGAAATTCTCAAAAACACCCAACTCTCGGTTGAAAAGTACCATGCTTATCAATAAAATACTCGAAAGGCATATCGCGTTGAATATATTATAGACATCTCGAACCCCAGTATGCCTTACTACCCCTTTGTGGGACCCCGTAAACACAAAAGAAGACATTGAAATCAATGAAATGATAGGTAATTGTATAATTAGCTTATCAATATCAAAATCCAATGTTAAGTTGAACCTTATAATATATGAAAGAACAAAGGATACAGCTATCATGCAAACATCAATTAGCAGAACTAACCATTTAGATGCATATTTATGGGCATTATTTACTAAATAACCTTTAATCATGATTTTAGATTTCGTTTTTAATAACACTTACCACTCTTTCAAGATCATTACTCGAAAGATTAGACCCACTGGGCAGACAAAGACCACGATTGAACAAGTCTTCAGATGTACCATCTAAAAAATTTAGATTTTCCGTAAAAACCGGCTGAAGGTGCATTGGTTTCCATAGGGGTCTAGACTCAATATTCTCTTCTAGGAGAGCCAATCGTATTTTTTCTCTTGCTTGGAAAGAGGGTGTTAAAATGCAAGTAAGCCAGCGATTACAGAAATAACCTCTTGGTTCAAGCAAAAATTGGATTTTATCAAATTCTGACAATTCTTTATAATAGAAATCAAAATTCGCCCTTCTGGCGCTCACTCTGTCATCAAGCACCTCCATCTGGCCTCTACCGATTCCTGCCAAAACATTGCTTAATCGGTAATTGTACCCTACATTCGAATGTTGATAGTGAGGAGCATCATCCCTGGCCTGCGTGGCGAGGAAAACTGCCTTTTCTTTATATTTTGCATTTGACGAAAGCAGAGCACCTCCTCCAGAAGTTGTAATTATTTTATTTCCGTTAAAGGAAAATATTCCGATATCGCCGAAGGTACCACATTTGGCACTTTCGTATGAGCTACCTAACGCTTCAGCGCTATCCTCCACAACGGGTATATCATAAGCCTTTGATATTCGAGCGATTTCATTTGTTTTATATGGCATCCCATATAAATGCACTGCGACAATGGCTTTCGGTTTCTTTCCCTTAGACAATCTATCTACAATAGCTTCTTCTAAAAGTTCAGGTGAAAGATTCCAAGTATCTTTTTCACTATCTATGAAAACAGGAGTGGCCCCAAGATATAATATTGGGTTGGCAGAGGCTGAAAAGGTGAAACTTTGGCAAAGAACCTCATCACCTTTAGATACACCCAATAACTCGAGAGCAAGATGAATTGCGGCAGTACCCGAGCTTAATGCTGCTACGTGAGTCTTTTCTCCGACGTATCGAGCAATAGTGTTTTCAAATTCATTTACGTTGGGACCAAGTGGAGCTATCCAATTAGAATCAAAGGCTTCCTGAACATATCTCTCTTCAGTACTGCCCATGTGAGGTGATGATAACCAAATTTTTTCTTGTGTGATAGTTTTCACTTTTTAATGGATAAATTCATTATTATAATTTGGGATGGTCAATTTAATTAAACCAGCGTAAATGTAATATTTTGTTAATGTGTTGCAATACATTATTGTTCAAGACCATTAAAAAATCGGCTAATCGCATTTAAATTCACCTTAAGTCCAATTATTCCCATAAAACACGCTATACTTACGTTCATCAATCAATATTAGTTGAAATTTCAGATGGAAATAAAGTACTTAACCCTTAAGACACTTCTTGTGAATTTATAATCAAGGTGTTACTTGTTGTTAAAACTTTGCCAAAAAATCAAGAACGGTTATATTCTTTAAAGTCTTTATGCTCTTTCTTATATAGTTCCTCTTCAGGCAAGGATTTAAAATATTTATACGTTTTACGCATTCCCTCCTCCCTCATAATTTTGGGTTCCCAACCTAAAAGCTCTTTCGCCTTTGAAATATTTGGTTGTCTCTGCATAGGGTCGTCTTTTGGCAAGGGCTTGTAAATTATCTTTTGATCTGTACCTGTAAGTTTAACAATCTCCTCAGCAAAATCTTTAATAGTTATTTCATAAGGGTTGCCGATATTTACCGGTAAGTCATAATCACTTAAAAGCAATCGATAGATACCTTCTACCTGATCATCAACATAACAGAAAGAACGAGTTTGGCTACCGTCACCAAAAATAGTTAAATCCTCCCCACGTAAAGCTTGTCCTATAAAAGCAGGTATCACCCTACCATCATTTAGTCTCATTCTTGGTCCGTAAGTATTGAATATTCTAACAATCCTAGTTTCCAAACCATGAAAACGATTATAGGCCATAGTAATAGACTCCATAAATCGTTTTGCTTCATCGTATACTCCTCTTGGGCCTATTGTGTTCACATTTCCATAATATTCTTCCGTTTGAGGATGAACCAGAGGATCACCATATATTTCAGAAGTGGAAGCTATAAGTATTCTTGCGTTTTTTGCTTTTGCCAACCCTAACAAATTATGGGTACCCATAGCACCTACTTTCAATGTTTGAATCGGTATTTTCAAATAGTCTATCGGGCTAGCAGGAGAAGCGAAATGGAGAATGTAATCTAGGCTTCCTGAAACATGAACAAATTTACTAACATCATGATTATAAAACTCGAAGTTCTTTAGTTTAAAGAGATGCTCTATGTTTTTTAAATCACCAGTTATCAAATTGTCCATTCCGATAACATAATAGCCTTCATTTATAAAACGGTCACATAAGTGTGATCCTAAAAAACCTGCAGCTCCGGTAATAAGTATTTTCTTCATTTATGGGTAGTTGTTTTGATTGTTATTAAAGGTTTTAATATTAGTCCATCTTTTAAGTAGATACATGGATAGTTGAAAACGAAGATAAAAACTAATAATCGAACCAAATGAACCTGAGGAGTAAAAACACTACGAAACATGCAATAAATTGGACGAGTCGTAAATCGGACCAATTGCTTCCGATTAAATTCAAATAATGTGAATGATAATGAATGCCATACACTGTAAGTTAACCACAAATAAAACTCTTTAACCGAAAAAAAGTAGGTTTTTTTTGAGTTATTTGGTAATCTTTGCAACCGAACAAAATGAATTTTACCATGACTAAAGTAAATAAAATATGCTGTATTGGTGCGGGATATGTTGGTGGTCCTACCATGTCAGTAATTGCAAGCCAATGTCCTGAAATAACAGTAACCGTTGTTGATATTAACCAAGCAAGAATCGATCAATGGAACGATGAAGACCTAGACAATCTTCCTGTTTATGAACCTGGCTTGAAAGAAATTGTCGAGAAGACCCGAGGTAAAAATCTATTTTTTTCGACTGAAGTTGATAAAGCTATTGATGAGGCTGAAATCATATTTATTTCGGTTAACACCCCTACCAAGACTTATGGAAAGGGCAAAGGTCAAGCCGCTGATTTAAAATTCGTAGAGCTTTGCGCAAGAAATATCGCCAAAGTCGCGAAAACCGACAAAATTGTTGTTGAAAAATCAACTCTTCCAGTTAGAACAGCGAGTGCTATTAAAAGTATATTAGAAAACACGGGGAATGGAGTGAATTTTGAGATCTTATCTAACCCTGAATTCTTAGCTGAAGGAACAGCGGTAGAAGATTTACTAAAAGCAGACCGTGTTTTGATTGGTGGGGATGACACCAAATCGGGACAAGAAGCCAAAGACACCCTAAGTTCTATTTATGAGCACTGGCTTCCCAAAGAAAGAATTCTTCAGACAAACGTCTGGTCTTCTGAGCTGTCTAAATTGGTAGCCAACGCTTTTTTGGCGCAACGAGTTTCGTCTATTAATGCGATTTCCGCTCTATGTGAAAGAACCGATGCAAATGTGGCTGAAGTTTCAAGAGCCATTGGCACCGATAGCCGAATTGGGCCAAAATTTTTAAATGCATCTGTTGGTTTTGGTGGATCGTGTTTCCAGAAAGACATTTTAAATTTAGTGTATATTTCAAGAAGCTTTGGTCTGACCGAAGTAGCAGATTATTGGGAACAGGTAATTATTATGAACGATTACCAAAAAAGAAGGTTCGCAGAAAACATAATTTCCACACTTTACAATACCGTATCAGGAAAAAAAATAGTTTTCTTCGGATGGGCTTTCAAGAAAGATACTAATGACACTAGGGAATCGGCTGCCATAAACATCGCAGATGCTTTATTGGAAGAGAAAGCAGAAATTGTGGTTTACGACCCAAAGGTATCAGAAAAACAAATTTTTGCTGACCTTGATTATCTAGGAACCAGAGCTCCAGAAGATAATAGAAGACTTTTAAAGGTAGTTTCAGACCCTTTTGATGCAGTTGAAAATGCCCATGCCATTGCTATTCTTACAGAGTGGGATGAATTCAAAACCTATTCCTGGAATGATATTTACACTAAGATGCTAAAACCTGCTTTTGTATTTGACGGCCGTAGAATTCTTGACAAGGAAAATATGGAAAGTTTAGGTTTTCAATATTACAAAATTGGTCAATCATGAAAATTTTAGTGACCGGGGCAGCGGGCTTCATTGGCTACCATCTTTGTGAAAAACTGGTGAAGGAAGGACACGAAGTTATTGGTCTGGATAACATTAATGATTACTATGATGTCAATCTTAAATTCGGTCGGCTAGACCAATTGGGTATTTCTAAGGTTGATGCCGAAAAATTCAATGAAGTCAATTCAAGTTCAAAATATCCCGGCATATTCTCCTTTGTAAGAATGAATTTAGAGGACAGAAAGGTTCTTCCTCAGTTATTCGAAAAAGAGAGAATAAGTAAAGTGTGTAATCTTGCCGCACAAGCAGGGGTTCGCTATAGTTTAGAAAACCCAGAAACATACATTGATAGTAATATCGTAGGTTACCTGAACTTATTAGAATGTTGTCGGCATTATAAAGTGGAGCATTTAGTATATGCTTCCAGTTCCAGTGTGTATGGACTGAATGAAAAGATTCCGTTTTCAACGGACGATACCGTTGACCACCCTATCAGTCTGTATGCCGCCAGTAAAAAGAGTAATGAATTGATGGCGCATACCTATAGCCATCTTTTTGATATTCCAACAACGGGACTTCGATTTTTTACTGTATATGGTCCATGGGGCAGACCTGATATGGCACTCTTTCTTTTCACGGATGCCATTGCAAAAGGTAAACCTATAAATGTTTTTAACCATGGAAAGATGGAAAGAGATTTTACCTACGTAGACGACATTGTGGAGGGTGTCTATAGGATTCTTACAGGCCCAGTTAGCAATAGACCCAAATATAAGGTCTATAACATTGGAAACAATAATTCAGTTAAGCTGATGGATTTTATTGAGGCCATCGAAAGCAGTATGGGTAAAAAAGCTGAGAAAAATATGATGCCAATGCAACCTGGGGATGTAGAAAGAACATGGGCTGACGTATCCGATTTAATGAAAGATTATGATTATAAACCGGATACCAAGGTAAAAGAGGGAATACAAAATTTCGTCAAATGGTATAAAGATTATTACACTTAAGCCTAACGTTCTCTATAACTCTTATTCGATTCAAAATTTTGGTAACGAAAATAAACAACTTTAAAAGAAAATAATCTCAATGGTTGCAAGTAGAATAGATTTCCCTTCTAATTTAAAAATTTTAATAACTGGGGGTGCGGGATTTATAGGTTCAAATATTACCGAAGAATTATTGATTAACGGAAATAAGGTTGTGTGTCTAGATAATTTTGCTACAGGTAAAAAAGACAACATACAAAAATTTATTCTGGATTCTAATTACACGTTAATTGAGGGTGATATTAGAAACCTAGAAACATGTATGAATGCCTGCCAAAATGTTGATTATGTTTTACATCAGGCAGCCCTTGGCTCTGTTCCTAGATCTATTGATGACCCAATAACTAGTAATGAGGTTAATGTCTCCGGTTTTCTAAATATGCTTGTCGCGGCCAGAGACTCTGGTGTAAAACGCTTTATCTATGCGGCCAGTTCTTCTACATATGGAGACTCTACATCTTTACCAAAAATTGAGAGTAAGATAGGAAAACCTTTATCACCATATGCGATTACAAAATATGTAAACGAATTATACGCAGATATTTTTTCTAAAACATATGGATTGGAAACAATAGGACTAAGGTATTTTAACGTATTTGGAAGGAGACAAGACCCGAAAGGCGCTTACGCTGCTGTCATTCCAAAATTCACCATTCAATTGATGAATCATGAATCTCCTGTTATTAATGGAGATGGTAGTTTCTCAAGGGATTTCACTTACATTGATAATGTTATAGAAATGAACTTAAGAGCCATCCTTACAACTAATACTGAGGCCATAAATACTGTTTTTAATGTTGCCTATGGAGAGCGCACGAATCTCAAGGAATTAGTTGAATTGTTGAAAAATTTCTTAGGCAGTTATGATTCTAAGATTAGTGAGGTGAAAATTATTTATGGCCCACCTAGACGAGGAGATGTACCTCATTCGTTAGCTTCAATAGATAAGGCTCGTAAACATGTCGGTTATGAACCTCAATATGATATAAAGAAAGGTTTAAAATTAGCTATGGATTGGTATTGGAATAATTTAAAAAAAAATTAAAATGAAAATTAAAATAGCCGTTATCGGCCTTGGGTATGTTGGACTTCCATTGGCTCGTTTATTCGCCACTAAATATCACGTTGTTGGCTTTGACATTAACACAAAAAGAGTTAAGGAATTACAGTCCGGTATAGATAGTACTCTTGAAGTAAATAACGAAGACCTTCAAAGTGTTTTAAAGAATAACACCAATTTTGAGAAAGGATTATTTTGTACAGACGATATTGACAGTATAAAAGATTGTAATTATTATATTGTAACCGTTCCAACTCCTGTTGATAGTACCAATAGGCCTATACTTACCCCACTTTATAAAGCGAGTGAAACCGTTGGTCAAGTTTTAAAAAAGGGAGACATTGTCATTTATGAATCAACGGTATATCCTGGGGTTACAGAAGAAGAATGTGTTCCTGTATTGGAAAATATGAGCTCCCTTACATTTAATGAAGATTTTTTTATAGGGTATTCCCCGGAAAGAATTAACCCTGGAGACAAGGAACATACTGTTGATAAAATTCTAAAAGTAACTTCTGGGTCCACTCCGGATGTTGGACAAAAAGTTGATGAACTTTATGCATCGGTTATCGTTGCTGGAACCCATCTTGCTCCGACTATAAAGGTAGCTGAGGCCGCAAAAGTGATAGAAAACTCTCAAAGGGATATTAACATTGCTTTTGTAAATGAACTGGCCAAAATATTTAATCTCATGGAAATTGATACCAATGCGGTGTTAGAAGCAGCTAGTACCAAATGGAATTTTTTACCTTTTAAGCCAGGCCTAGTCGGAGGCCACTGTATTGGTGTCGATCCTTATTATTTAGCTCAGAAAGCACAGACTTTTGGTTATCATCCTGAAATTATTCTTGCAGGCAGGAGAATGAATGATGGAATGGGTAAATATGTAGCTTCAGAGGTTATAAAACTAATGGTTCAAAAAGATGTCAAAATAAAAAATAGTGAAGTGCTAGTCTTAGGTATAACTTTTAAAGAAAATTGTCCTGATGTTAGAAACACTAAATCAGTTGACGTTGTATCCAATCTTAATACTTACGGGGTAAATTTAACCATATACGATCCATGGGCCTCATCAATAGAGGTTATGGAAGAATATGGCCTTAAAACTACTTCAAATTTACCCGATAAAAAATATGAAGCGATAGTTTTAACCGTTGCTCATCGCGAATTCAAAGAAATAGATATAAGATCTTATTTAAAAGAAGGTGGTATTTTGTATGATGTCAAAGGATTCTTGACCTGTAATGTGGAGGGAAGACTCTAAAAAAGATAACCGTCACTCGCCTTATAAAGGTTGACTGTTTTAGGTATTAATCAAATGCAGCAAAGTTAGCTTTGCTGCATTTTTTATTTTAAATCGAAATTATGGGTGTTTAATACTCTGCTCTTATGATAGATGTTGCAGAAATATTTCAGCTCTATCGAAATAGTTTACCAAAGATTCCTAGTACCTCTCGGTTATGGTATACCATTTTTAGATTTCAACTTCCGTCAAGTTCCTATTTTTCTAATACCCGCAACAGATAGCTTTTAGACTAGGGCGCCGATTCGAAGAAAGTAAATACAAGCCTTTAGCTTATTTGAATTAAATCATACCAGCATAATGCGGCTCAAAAAACATAATTTCTTTCTTGACAAAGCTTGGCAGCTTTCTCTCCCTTATTATATACTGCTTATGTATAGATTCTCGTTGATGAAATCCAAGGCGGGGCAGTTATGTGTAAGTCGAAATCTACAACTTAATAGAATGACCTATTTATTACTACGCTTTAAACTTTAATTTCAATAGTTTTATTTTTTGAGCTAAATCTCCCTGGGCTTTGATGTTTTGAATGAACTAGTTTGATTCTGAGTAAGTCACCTTATTTTCCAAATTGGACCAAAATTGCACTTATTCATAGAATAACATCCGCGTCATTTCTATTGTAAAAATAAACAAATGTCAAATAAATTTTAAGAAAATACTAAATTTCATGTAAGAAAAAGACTAATAATTTGTTAAAAAAAACAGTATTTCATCGAACTATTTCGTCTACAACTGCATTTCATCTAGTATTTTGGTATTTCAACAACAAAAATAAGACTCTTTAGTTATAAGTTGACCAACGATTCTTTTAGAAGGAACAAATACAAATCAAATTAATAAATAATGCATTCTAACTTTTAAACCATTTATTTTTAATCATAGTTAACTATAGAATCCCAAATCCTATTGTTGACTGCTGTCGAAATTCATTCGACTCAAAACTTAACCTACAAATGAAAGTATGTCTAAGAAAAATCATTCAATTGATTACATCGCTTATTATCTTAATTTTTAGTGTAGCCTGCAGCAAGGATACTGATTTGTTAGCTGACGCTCTAGTCAACGATTTACAAAACTCTTATATAGATAAAACTCTATTGAGAGATGACTTTTATTCTCTAACACCAAATAAAGATATGGTTTTAGACGTTCTTTCAAACGATGACATCTCTGATATCGATAATATCAAGATAGTTGAAACATCGGAACCAAAAAATGGAACTGTCACCATTAATAATGACAACACCATTACGTACTCCCCCAACACATCAAACTCGGAAGAATATAATCAAGAAAATGATCAACCGGTTTCCGAGAATGATAATTCTTCCGATACTCCGGATTCTTCTGATTCCTCAGTCTCTTCAGGTTCTTCTGGAGCAGATTCCACTACTGAGCAAAATCAAGGTTCCGATGATACCTTTGAATATACCACAGAAACGCAAAATGAAGATGGCTCAACCACTAAACAAAAGGCGTCTATAACAATTACTGAATTGAGTGAAAATGTTTTACATTGGAAAAATCGTTTTGACACCAAATGGGAAAAAGATGACGAATCTAACGCAGATGCTAGGTCTAAAAGCAAGAACAAAAGGCAGGAATATTATTTCTTAGCTCACCTAATAAATGGACAAATGGCCATGTGGCAGGCTACTGGTGATAATAACTATCTAGACACCACTTTAAAATTAATCGATAACACAATTAAGGATGCAATACCTGTAGGTAATGGATTTCTTGGATGGCCAACAGATGATGGAACGGAATATAATCTATGGGATACTTTTTATTGGAGGCATGTAGCTACATTAATTAGAATAATGCATCAATCACCAAATTTAAGGGCTTCCGGTTACCAAGCTAAATATGAAGAATTGTTAGAATTTACCGAAAAAAACATCTGGGACAGATACGAATCTTACGGGCAATCAAATATTTATCGCTCTAGAACGCATATGGCCTCACACTGGGCTAGACTAGGAATGGAATTATTCATAGTTACAGGCAAGCAAAAGTATAAGGATGTCTTCGATAACATATCCCATGGAAAGATGGCAGGAAGACCTTCTAATCTTCGTGACCAATTATTTCCAAACCCCAAAAATAAGGAAGCTTATGCTTGGGACAAAACTTGGGGTGTTTCAAAAGGGTCAGATATGCAAGATATTTCTCATGCTGGCGCGATAATTCACTTCTGGGTATTAGCCGAAGAAAATGGCATGTACTGGAACAGAGCCGATATCGATGCGCTGCTTAAAACCATACGAATATTTTGGATTGAATCAGACCCAAGCAGAATCAAGAATAATGTAGATGGAAGCGGAGGATATACCAATCCTGGAAGATTACATGAATGGTTTTATTTGGCAAGATTTGACTCTAAACTTCAGAAACGCCTAAGAGAAACATATAACGGGAAACATTTAAATTTCTTTGGATCACAAGTCTTGGGTATAGGTGCTTTAAATGAAAAAATCTTAGAAGATGGAGCTCCTGTTTATCCTGAACAATTCAGATAAAATTAATCCCATAAATTTTAAGAGCCTCTCAGCATGAATACTTTGCTCAGAGGTTTTTTTTTTACCTCTTTACCAACATTCTAGTAACAATTATTCTTCACCTTAGTACAGAAAAAATTGGTTAAAACTATGGTTATAATAATAAAACCTTAAAAAAATGTTAATGTTTCTTCTTTTCAAAACCAAATTATACTTTTGCCACGTATTTAGTCGGTAAATAATGCATTTGGTCGATTACCCCCATAACGATTAATCTGTAATTTGAAAACCTAGAAGATCTACTTTAAAAATGAAATTAGTCCCCACTACTCTCAACAAGAGCTTCCTATGCTCTGTTTTCTTATGCTTATCAGTTTGTATTTCTTGTAACAAAGATGAAGATGTTTTTTATGAAGCCATAAAAAACGGAGATTTAATTAACAATGTCGACAATCTTAAAAAGGACAATGACGTTGATGAAACTGAGCAAAATCCGGAACAAGAAGAAGACGATAATACTGAAGAATCTCTAATTCCCCCAAGTGAGGATGAGGAAGTTATCGATAGCATTGTAGTAAAACGCACTACGGCATTCGCTCCTATTCAAGATGCTTACATTGAGAATGGCAATGGAAAAAACTCCGAAATTATTCGTTTGCAAGAAAATAAAAGGACTAGTTACTTATTATATGATTTGAGTGCCGTTGATAGCATTAACGGTAAAATCATTGACTCTTATCTCGAATTCACCGTTGATAAGGATTCTGGGAATGGACTCATACAGGTTTTAAAAGGATCATCTAATCAATGGAATGAAAGTAATTTAAACGATAATATAGCGCCTGAGCCCTTAGAAGAGATAGGAAATATAAAGGATGACTATAAGGTCGGACAGACAATAACTATAAATTTAATTTCTGAAGATATTACCGCGGAAAAAACCACTTTTATTCTAGTTCATTCAGATGGAGATGATTTGGCAATAGCTTCAAAAGAGAATCCAACTCAAAATGCCCCTACTCTTGTAGTGACTTATGAAACTAGTCCCGCATCGGAAAATATCGAAAGTTTTGTGAACAATCCATCTTCGATTGTAAGTCACACCCCTAACCCTCAAAATTTAGATAGCCCAAATGGGGAGATTAATAATGATTCTGAAGGAAATGAAGATTCACAAGTACCTTCAGCTGAAAATCCGGATGACGAGACAAATGAAAATAACAGTGAACCGGATGATGAAAAAGAAGGAGATGGCTCTTCCGCTGGTGTAGATAATAATCAAGAGAGTTCCACAGAAGATGAAGATAATAATTCTGGTGAAGGGGGAGAACAAAATACTGAAAATGAAGTTGCTCAAGAAAAGGATGAGGAAAAAGATAGCTCATCAGAAGAGGATAATTCAGAAAATAATTCTTCTATTCCGCCTACTAACGAAAAACCTAATGCTAGAATCTCCGCAAATAAAACTAAAGGAGAAGCTCCATTGAAAGTTGATTTCAATAGTTCTAACTCATCAGATGATAAAAGTATTGTTACTTATAAATGGGATTTTAAGGATGGTAATGGTTCTTCTGAAAAAAGTGTTTCACATACTTTTGAAAAAGAGGGAGAATATACAGTTCTATTAACCGTTATTGATGAAGAAGGTCAAAGAGATTCGGACACTGTAGTTATAACTGTTGATGGAAAGAAAAATGAAGCCCCTACAGCCAAAATCTCTGCAAATACCACTAAAGGTAATGCTCCACTTGAAGTTCGTTTTAACTCATCCAGTTCTTCTGACGACAATGAAATAGAAGCTTACAAATGGGACTTCGATGATAATTCTACCTCTTCTTCCGAGAATCCTAGACATACATTTACCGAACCTGGTGAGTATGAGGTTAAGCTTACAGTTACCGATAATAGTGGTCTAAAAAATACTTCCTCGTTAACCGTTGTTGTTAACGCACCCTCAAATGAAAAACCAGTTGCAAAAATTTCTGCCAATACAACTAAAGGTGAAGCACCTCTTGAAGTTCGTTTTAGCTCATCGAACTCAACTGATGATGATGAAATAGATTCATATGAATGGGACTTCGGTGATGGTTCTACATCCTCTTCAGAGAACCTGAGACATACATTTTCTGAGTCTGGCAATTATGAGGTTGAACTTACAGTAACGGATAAAAAAGGTCTTACGAACACTTCATCATTAACTATTGTGGTTGAAGAACCCTCTAACCAAAAGCCCGTAGCCGTAGTAAAGGCAAATACAAAAAATGGTACTGCGCCATTAACAGTTCAATTTTCAGGATCTAGTTCAAGTGATGATAAGAGAGTTACTTCTTATCAATGGGATTTTGGTTCCCATGGTACTTCGCAAGAAGACAATCCTGAAATGACCTTTGAACAATCTGGAACTTATGTAGTTACACTAATGGTTAGCGATGAACAGGGTTTGACAGATACTGATAATATTACAATTACTGTAGAACCCGAAGCTGAACCTGAAACACCGTCAACAGCTGGTGAGGTGCGTTATTGGCAAAATCTTTTTGATTCTAGATGGTCATCAGAACGATCAAAGGCTTATTCAATGGCAAATAGCCGTGGAAAGAACCAAGAATACTATTATTTAGGCCTATACATCGACGGGTTATCGTCAATGTGGCAAGCAACGGGTGATAATTCTTATCTCGATACTGCTCTTGACATCGTAGGCATTACAGTTGACAAAGCAACTTCAGTCGGTGGGGGCTTTCTTGGATGGCCGGCAAGTGATGGAAATCAGTATGGTCTCTGGGATACTCATTACTGGAGAGTTGTTGCTACTCTTCTTAGAATTATGGACCAATCTAATGTTAAATCCGATTCAAAATATAGAAGTATATTCAATGAACTACTTGCATTTTCGGAAAAGCACATTTGGGAGAGATATGATGTCGAGCATTCTTCAAAAATTTATCGTTCGAATACGCATATGTCTTCTCACTGGGCTCGTATTGGAATGGAGTTATACTTAATAACCAAAAAAAATAAGTATAAACAAGTTTTCGAAAACATGTCTCATGGTTCAATGCCGGGACTCCCATCCAATTTTAGAAATCAGATATATCCGAATCCTAAAAACTCTTCTGCATATGCTTGGGACAAAAAATGGGGTACATATGGCTCTAATGTTCAAGATACTTCGCACGGAGGTGCTATAGTAAGCTTTTGGCTGTTGGCATACGAAAATGGCATGTACTGGAATAAAAGTGATATGAACGCTTTACTTAAAACCGTTGATATAGTATGGTTGGATTCCGATACTGATAAAATAGCAAGAAATGTAGATGGTACCGGAGGTTATGGTTCACAAGGGAAGATTCATGAATGGCTAAATTTGGCTAGATACAGTCAATCTTTACAGAATAAAATTAAGAAACATTATGATAAATCACATTTGGATTTCTTTGGCCCTCAAGCTATAGGTATTGCAGCACTAAATGCTAAAATTTTGGCTGATGGAAGGGCAGTTTATCCTTGATTTCTCTAAGCTGTTTCTGGAAATAATTGGGATTCTTAGAATTTTTCGGTAGTCATTGTACAAAATGAATGAAATTTCCCAATTATATGCCTTATCAGAACATATAATATCACCTGTAGTTTAGCACTTTTTAGGTATCTCCAAATTTATATAAATAGCTCTTGTGTAATTTAATCCTGTTTCGGGGAAAAATTCCTCCCCGAAACTATTCTTGTAGTGTCTAGGTGGCACATCACCGACGGACAAACAGTAATTACCTTATATTGTAATTCTGCTTATATTCTTAAATCATTATTTCTCTTGAGTGAAAATTATTGAACGAGTAAGTGTCAAAGACATTACCCCATAAAAAATGTGGTAGGCAAATACTTATTTTAATGGGCACGATGCTGGGGAAACCGGAGCTTCAACTATACCTCCTTGGACCATTTCGATAGGTTTTTCGATATGAACTTCGCATCGGTATGCAGCATTTTGTCTTTGGCAGGCAAATCCCTTTACAGTCGGAATAAGGTCATTACTGCTTTCATAGCAGGATAGATCTGATTCAAATCCATACTCTAGGCCCTATCTGAAATCTTCCATGACATAATAACTCTTATTTTCGCTGCATTTGAAAGTACAATAGCCAAACAGATAACCGTAACCTTGTACCTTGTAATCCTCTCAACTTTCTTTCATTGGTTTAATCAATTTGTTTTATTGATTTACAAATCAAAATTTAAAGTTAAATAATTAAAATTTCCAGCTATCTTGTTTTTTGAGAAGACTACCTTTTTTCTCTGATTTTGATATTAAATCTTTATAGCTTAAATAGAAATGATAATAAGACCTAAACTTTAAATACAAATCTTCGGTTGTTGAAACCTGAAAATTATTCACCAAACAATCATTGTAAAATTCCAAGTACTTTTTTGCACCTTCTCGGGCATCAAAATTCTTCTTAAAAATATCAATTGAAAATTTTGAAATAGATTCATAATACTCACTTTTATTCAAAAGTTCCTTTAGTTTAGACTTATTATTTTCTATATCGCGCTCTTCTGCTATATTTCTCTCTGAAAAATTGGTAGCAAAAAAACGTTCAAAATTTGAAGCGTCAATTAAAATAGGTAAATCAGAATTTGAAGCCGGTGTTAAAATGGGCAAGCCTAATGAAGCTGCTTCCATAACTCCTCTACCGGTAGCTACGACGGCATCAGCAAGATACAGAAACTTAGAAGCTTCCCGAGTATATTTATCTTCTGTTATTAAAGAAATAGACTTATCATCTCCAATAATTTTTTTAACCTCGAAGTATGCTTCCCTGTCCTGAATTGTTCCTAGAATAATTAATTTTATTTTATCTGCGTGATTATCCTTTAATTGAAAAAATAGGCTTAAGGTCTGTTTAATACTCGTTAGATGAAAATTACTGATTCGAGCAATTCGCATGAATGTAAAAGAATCATTTTCCTTTTCTAATTCAGAGTCCTTTTTAGTAATTATTGGTAAAACTCTATTAGGAACAACGGTGATTTTGGTCTTTTTAAATTTTAGGTTTTTATTAAACCATTGCTGGTTTTCTTTACTAAACAGAATAAGGTTTTCTACTTTCGGGAAACCAGAGGGGTTAGGCCCCCCACAAAGATTAACTACCAATTTATATTTTACACTTGATACAAAGGGCTTGAAAACGTTATATGCATTCGAATCAAAGAAGTGCCAAACAGTTGGCTGAAACTCTGATTTCAAAAGCTTTATAGATTTATAAAGATTGAAATAATTTGTACCATTGAAAAAAATATGTTCCCTCATGTAATCATTTTTTTCTAGTATGGCACTCTTCTGAGTTCCTAAAGTTACAATACCTATGTCTTCATATTTTCCTATTTCCCTAGATATATGATGCAAAGAGTGATAGTGACCTCCTTTACCTTGTTTCAAAACCGAAATGATAAATAATATTCTCATGATACATTGAACTTATGTCAAGCTAAAGCATTACGCTATCGTTTAATTAATTTAAGTATAGGGCTAAAATCACTTTTTTTATAACTCAGAATTACCTTTATACTAATATTGACCTCTTTACTGTAAAAATGCAGAAAAAGTAAAGCCGCAACACTATAACTGATAGTAGATGCAATAGAAGCTCCATTAGCCCCATAATCAGGAATTAATAAAATGTTGAGGACCACATTTAAAACAAGAGCTGGCGCCATAGCTTTTAAAGCCACCCAAGGTTTTCCTTTTCCCGCCAAATCCATATTCATAACTTTGAAAAAAGTAAGTAGAAGAACCCCGGGGAGTAATAAATTCAATACAGAAATACTTTTCTCAAACTCCACTCCAAAGAGACTAACTATTAATAGTTCTGAAAAACAAAAAAGTACGATTGAGCCTAAACCAATAGCAATTAAAGACAATCTTAGAAGCTGGGTTATTTTTAAAGAAAATTTCTCATCGTTCTTAGAAACTGCACTTCGAGCAAAAACTATTGTACTAAGCAGCATTGGAATTTGCCAAAGATATTGGGTTATTGCTGAGCCCTTAGAATAAATACCTGTCTCAAAAGCGTTACTTAGCGAATCCAATAAAATTATATCTACTTTATAGTTCAAATTTATTATTAGAAGAGAGAAAGCATAAATTAATCCTAAACCAAGCATTTGCTTGATGACCGACCATTCAAATCTTGAAGAAAATGATTTCAAAAAATCATTTTTAAACAGTAAAAACAAAGAAATAAATAAAGGGCCACCAATCATTGCAATCAAATAACCGGCTATTCCCAATTCTAAAAATATAACTAGTAGAGTTGTAAGCAGTAGCAAAATTAAGGTAGGTACCCAGTTAATTTTGTTGAAAGTTCCTATCTCATTCTTTCCCAGAAAAATACCGCTATTGTAAGTTGCGAATAAAGAAAAAGGAACAGGTATTAAGGCAAGTAAAATAAGAAATAAATTATCCCCTGCTTTACTTAAATACCTTATTAAAATAAAACAAATTAAAACACTTAAAATTGAAGTAAAAAACCATATTTGCGTTATGGCAGTCTTAATCCTCTCCTCCTCGAATAATTTCTTACCCAAAAAGTATGCTGTTGATTGTCTTATACCTAAAGATCCTATACTCATGAATAAAGATGGGTAGACCATGAGCGTCGCTATCACTCCGTTATTTTCCGGTCCTAAAAATCGAGCTGTAATAATTGAGGTCGCTAAACCGAACAATATCATCAAAACCTTCGAAATTCCTACTCGAATTAAATCAGATATGAATGATCTCATTTATTTTTTTCTATTATCCTACATGGAATACCGACAGCGACACTATTGGGGGGAACGTCAATATTTACTACAGAATTAGCTCCTATAACGGCATTTTCTCCGATGGTTATCCCACCGATAATTTTTGCCCCGCTGTAAATTCGTGCGCCTTTTCTTATAACAGGATAAGAATTCTGTAATTTTTGTTTACCATGACTCCCAAAAGTAACTTGTTGAAATATAGAAACATGATCCTCTACAATTACTCCATCACCAATAACAATACCTATTGGATGTGGCATAGCAACTTTCTTGCCTATTACTGCGTTATATGAAATATCACAACCCCTTTTTACAATTAGCCGCCTCTTGTAATAAGCAGCTAAATGATTCGAAAAAAGAATATTGCTTTGAGAGAAGAACTTACCTATCCTATGGTTCAGTAAAACCCTAAATCTTGGACTATAAAAATAATTTAAAATGAATACTTTAAAGCTGATGTTTTCTTCCCTGAAATCATTTTTAATTTTCGAAACCGTATCCCTTAACAGACTCATTTTATATTTAAATTATCACGCCAAGCCCCTTAAGCTTTCCTGCCAAATTTTCGTAGCCACGACCTATTTGCCATGCGTTTTGAATAATGGTCTCCCCATCTGCTGTTAATCCTGCCAACAATAAAGATATTCCAGCACGTAAGTCTAGAGCAGTGACCTTCGCACCACTTAATGGGATTCCTCCTTTGATTTTTAAAAGGTCACCTATAACCTCAAATTGCATTCCCATTTTTGATAATTCTTCTGCGTAACCATATCTTCCGGGAAAACGTAAATCCACAATTTTTGAGATTCCGTTAGACATTGCTCCATAAACAGCAAAAAGAGGCTGCATGTCAGAATTTATACCTGGATATGGTCCGGTGCTTATTTCAATAGGAAATGCTTCTCCTCCTTTGACTATTAAACTTGATTCTCCTCTAAAAAACTTCATACCACTTTCTCTTAAATAAATAAGAGGAACTTCTAAATGTTCAAAAGGAAAATTCCTTATTTCAACCTCACCTTTGGTTATTACCGCCCCAATTGCCCAAGTCAATGCCTCTATATTATCCGGAACCACATTATGTCTTACACCACTCAACATATCGACTCCATCAACAACAATACATTTCTGTCCAAAAACCGTAATTTTAGCCCCCATTTTATTGAGCATATCAATTAGATCCATAATTTCTGGTCTTATATGAGGATTCCAAATTGTTGTTACACCTTTAGCCAAAGTTGAGCAAAGTATTGCATTTTCTGTGGCTCCCGTAGACCTAATAGGCAAATGTATATCCGCTGCTTTCAGACCCTCTTTGGCCTCCGCGCATAAATAATCACCTTCTTCCCAAACTTTAGCACCTAATTTCTCTAATAGCATAACGTGCAAGTCATACTTTCTTTCTCCCAGTTTACAACCTCCGGGTAAAGGTACTTTACCTTCGCCATATCTTGCTGTCAAAGACCCCAAAATCAGCAGAGTATTTCGAATAGATCGTCCTTCCCAATCTAAAACAGTACTATTATTTCCATTTTCACTTATATGTATAGTATCATGGTGAGTATTACAAACTTTACCAAGAACTTTAAGCATTTCAACATGCACCTCTATATCAAGTAAACCATTAGGAAAATTACCTAAGAGAACAGGTTCTGATGTCAATAATGAAGCGGCTAACAACCTTAAAGAGCTGTTTTTAGCTCCGCTCACCTCTACAATTCCCTCTAATTTTCCTTTTGTGATGACTAGATTTTTGTCATTATCCATATTATTTTTTTTAAGGTGATTACACCATTGCTACAGTTAAATTCTAAAGATTGACATGATGTCGCTAAGCGTATAAATTCAATCTTGAAATTATTATTAATATTATTAAACAGAGTATACCAACTCTGTCTTTCTACCTATATTAGACCAGTCATAGTATTTGAACAACCTTGTCCAAACAGACTCATCTGGATAATTGTCCTTCTCGTCTATAGCCCTTAGAATTGCTCTGCCTAAACTGTCAGAGTTAACCTTGTCTAAAACATAACCTATTTCTCCAATCTCGAAGGGCTCGGTCAAACCTCCTACATTAGACACAATCACCCTCTTTTTTTCTCCGATTGCGGTTAACAAAATACCACTTTGAGATATCTTTGTATAAGGCATTAAAATAAAATCTGACATCCTTACGCAAGCTAGAAATTCGTGAGATGATAAAAATCTGTTAATTACAATTGCGTTGTTTACTCCTTTTAATTCTAGTAGTTTTTCATTTTTACCGCTACCAGCTATCAATAAGACAACGTCATCTCTATTGATTAATTCTTTCTTTTTCCAAGTATTTATAATTATATCTATTCCTTTATAACTGCTGATACTACCTAAACTAGAAAAAACAGTCTTATTATTCAGTCCATATAAATCGTTGAACATCTTTGCTGACTCTAATACCCTGTTATTCTCAGTTTGGTCAAGCACATCAAGTATACCATGCGGTACAACATGAATTTTGTTAGTAGGAACTTCAAAAAGGTCAACTAAATCATTTTTAGTCTCATTAGTATGAACTATTAACCTATCGACTTTATGATAGATTTTTTTATAAATACTCCTGTATTTGTTACCCGAACCATGAGGTAATATATTATGAGCGGTTAAAATTATTTCACTTTTCTTTGAAATCATCTTCAACAAGAGAAAATCTAGATGTGGGATTTTAAGCCATTGAAAGTGAATTGCCCTAATTTTATCTTGATTTAATTTAATTTTTCTATATAAAAGAAATTGAGATTTCAGATAACTCAAAATTTTTAAAATTCCTTTTTTGCTTGAATAATGGTATATTTTATTTGTGTTAAGGTTTTTTTCTTCGTAATCATATTTCGAGCTACAAAAGTATTCAACTTGATAATTTTTTATATTTGAAATCAAAGAGTAATCATAAACTGAAAGGTTATTATAACTCATAGGATTTACATAATAAATATAATTCTTCATAATTCTTTATACCTCTAGGTAGACTTAGATTAATTTTGAATTTAAAGAATATTATCAGATATATAAGCCATGATTTTTCTTGCCCGTGTGGTAATATCAAATTTTCTGGAATATTCATAAGCCTCTGAACCCATATCAGTCAACTTTCTGTTATCACTTATTAAACTTTTTATAGCTTTATTTATTTCCTGAACATTCATGGGGTCTACTAATATTGAAGACTTATGGTCACACTGAAATTTAATCTCAGGAATGTCAGAAGAGATAATTGGTAAACCACAGGCCATAGCTTCAACTATGGCATTGCAAGAACCCTCATGTAGAGTGGGTAGAACAAAAATATCGGATGCAGATAAAAATTCATGAACGTCGTCTGTAGGAACTCTATTCTTGAAGAGGATTTTCTTATCATTCAATACTTGTGCTCCACTACCAATAAAAATGACTCGAACATCTGGCAAATCATTTAAGGCCTCTAAAACCCGTAAGGGTCCTTTGTCATGAACAAATCTTCCGACAAAAATGATAATTTTCTTATTTAAAGGAAAGCCCAACTTTTTCCTCATTTCAATTTTGTCTTTTCTAGCAAATTGATCAAAGTTCACAGCATTTGGACTCACCATGATTTTTGATTCATCAACTCCCACTTCAATTAAGTTTTGTTCAATTTGAGGCGATACTGCTATAAATCCATTAATTTTTGATATTAGCTCTTGATATTCTTTATCTGAATAATACTTCTTTCTTTTATTAATATTTTTAAGTTCTCCTTCTGCCACAACGATTGGCTTACCCATCTTTTTCAAAGCTTTAACAGCGATAATACCATTAACGAGAAAATGAGCATAAACTACATCGAATTGTATATTTTCTTCACGCACAACCTTTCTAACCGCCCTAACCATGAAAATCTCACCAATCAAGTGCGTGTTGAAATTCAGTATTTGCTTGTTGGAAGCTGATATTACATATGGCCTATAGACCGTTGCTAATTCGTCACCATAATCAACATTATTCTTTGTGTATTTAGATTTTTTCCAAATTGTTCGCGGGGCAATTACCGTGACCTCATGCCCAATTTTTACAAATTGCTGTATTAAATTATATACAAAAATTCCGTAAGTGGGGCTTTCAGTAGAAGGATAATTATTAGATACAACTAATACTTTCATATATATTAATTTAGGAATACTTTACGTTTCATATGATTTATGGATTTCAAAGTAGAAGAGCAATCTTAGAAGTTCTTCCTTTCTTTTAAGACGACTATTTTACTTCAAGTCGTATCACTGTGCCTAGACCCTAAATTTTTAAATGTCGACCCAATCAAAACTGCAAAGAAAAACCAAAAAAAGATTTTACTTATTGCACCACCAGTCTTACCCATATTAAATACTACTACTGCCAACATGACCATATAAACAACTTCTCCATTCTGCCTAAATTTCTGATACAAATTTTTACTAAGTCGCAAAATAAAAATCAAATAAAACAACAGCCCAAAAACGCCTGTAGTCATTAGAACATATAAAAAAACATTATGTGGGTCGATCAACCTTCCTGTATAACGAAGCATTTCGGGCAAAGCTCCTGCCAAGCCTACACCGAAAAATAAGTTATCCTCAATTATTAAGAGAGATGACTGCCATAAATCACTTCTTCCTGTATCCCCAGATTCAATTGTTCTTAAAATTCTTTCTTTAAAAACCGGATTAGATTTCATTATCATAGTCATAAATAGAACTGAAAAACTAATTCCTATTAGAAAGAAGATCATTTTCTTAAGAATATTGATCCTCATGAACAAAACAAGTAAAGCTAAACTTATAAAAACAGAAACAAGTGCCCCTCTCGAGCCACTCAATATTATAAGGTTAAGACAAGAAATGATTGCAACAGAATAGAGCAATAATTTTTTCCAATCGAATTTTTCAGTTATAAGACGCGAAACACAAATTAAAAAGGCAATTACAACTTTTACACCAATTGAATTTGGATTTTCACCAAATAATAGAAGACGCCCACCTTTGAAATCACTTCCTATTCCAATTAGAAAAAGAAAATATAGGAGGGAAATACTAACAACATAAGCATTCAGAGCTTTATCCACAAGTGTGCTATCTTCATAAAAATGACTAACCATCAAAGTCATCAATATAATTAACGTAATAACTCGCTCATTATAAGCCCCTTCAATTGACTCAGCATAGGAGCTGTTCAAAGCTGTTGAAATAACACCAATAATTGTAAACAGTATTAAAGGAATTAAATACTGTCTTACAGATATAATACGAAAACTCTTTTTCAATCTCGGCAGCCATGAAATAATATAAATAACGCTAGCCATATAAGTCACTGATATCGATCCACCTAGTTGAAATGGGTCCCAATTCTCAAAAGTAACAGAGAAAACTAGAATAAAAAGGCAGTAATTATTTAACTTTTCAAAAATACTCACAGTTTAAAAAATTGACAATAATTAATATCTTTTGCTGTTATCATAAAGTAAATACAAATTAAGTTTCACCTGTTATTTTACTTGGCTTTCAACCAAAACCGACATATGTCCTAGAAGCAAAAGGCCAAAGCTACTTCAAAGTTTCTTTTAAAAAAACAGAAGTATGACAAACTGCAGAAAACTTCTTTATAAACGACTTAAATTTTTGCTTTTGTTCAATGGCTAGCTTAATTAAAACTTAAAAAGAATATTTAAATAAATCCTTTTTTTCCAATAGTTATTGTACTCAGAAAGACCACTATATTCGCACAATATTATAATAACGTCTACTAGATATGAAAATTCTATACCTACATCAATATTTTCACACGCCTTATCAACCAGGAAGTACGAGATCATATTGGATTGCTCAAGAACTGATTAAGCACGGTCATTCAGTTACTATGCTTACTATGAACAAAAAAATCGACTCTAAAGTAGAAAGAGTTGAAATTGATGGTATTGACGTAATATATCTTAATATCCAATATGATAGCGGTACAATGAATATAACGCAAAGGTTAAAAGCTTTTTTAAGTTTTGTTTTTAAATCAATACCAGTTGCCGCCCGAGAAAAGGATGTCGACCTTGTCATAGCGACTTCAACACCCCTAACTATTGGTATACCCGCTCTTTTTCTAAATTGGTTTAAGAGAAAACCTTTCCTTTTTGAAGTTAGAGACCTTTGGCCAGAAGTTCCAATACAAATGGGAGGATTAAAGAATAAATTTTTGATTCAGATGGCTCTTTTTTTAGAAAAGACCATCTATAAAAATGCTAAACATATTGTTGCACTATCTCCGGGAATGTATGATGGGGTGATTAAGAGAAGTATTTCACCCAAAAAGGTCACAATGATTCCGAACATGTCCAAAATATCTGAATTTTGGTCAAGAGAAAAAGACACAAAATTATTTAAGAGATTAGGTTTAAGACCTGATAGTTTCAAAGTGATATATTTTGGAGCCATGAATATCGCTAATGGAATGCATTATATCATTGATGGAATAGAATCACTTAAAAACAATGATGAATTTGAATTCATCTTCTTGGGTAATGGTGCAACAAAATCCGAGATTGAAGAAAGGTGTAGAAAAAGCGGAATTAATAACGCAAAATTTCTGGGGAGTTTTCCAATGGAAGAGCTATCTGAAATTGTAAATCTCTGCGATGTATCCTTAATAACCTTCCAAAACCTACCCATATTGGCAACTAATTCTCCAAACAAATTATTTGATTCTTTATCAGCTGGAAAAACAATTATAGTAAACTCTGCAGGGTGGACCAAAACTCTGGTTGAAGAACATAATTGCGGTTTTTACGTATCGCCAGAGCATCCGGAAGAATTGGCTGAACAACTATTATTCTTAAAGAACAACCCTATAATTCTAGAGCAGATGGGAAAAAATTCAAGAACCCTTGCTGAAACAGTTTACGATAAAAGTATACTCTGTGATAAATTCGCAAATTTAGTCGATAAATTGTTGAAAGAAGCATAATTAATGTCCCTTGTCAAGTTCAAAACTTTTAATGCCTTCTCTCTAGGCACTTTAGCCATAATCTATATTTTGACTTAATTTTGTCCAAAATACTTGAACTTAATCTAAGTAGAGAGTCTATTCGAAATATTTATGTTTATTTTGCCTCTACTTATGAAACAGAAATAAAAGTATGTACCGACACTTTCTTAAGAGAGTTTTCGATTTTCTAATAGCTTTTTTTGCTTTGCTAATTGCTTCTCCAATTCTCGTCTTAGTAACACTTTTATTAAGTATTGCCAACAAGGGCAAGGTGTTTTTTATTCAGGAAAGACCCGGAAAAGATGAGCGTATTTTCAAGATTTGGAAATTTAAGACTATGAATGATAATCGGGATTCCGACGGAAATTTATTGTCTGACAAAGAACGTTTGACCAATGTGGGTAAATTTGTAAGAAAGACATCATTAGATGAGCTTCCCCAACTCTTCAATGTATTGAAAGGAGACATGAGCCTAATAGGCCCCCGACCACTTCTTGTCTCATATTTGCCCTTGTACAACGAAACCCAGAGAAGAAGACACGAAGTTAGACCCGGAATTACCGGATGGGCCCAGGTAAATGGAAGAAATGCTATTGCTTGGGAAAAAAAATTTGAATATGACGTATACTACGTTAATAATTACTCCTTTTTATTTGATTTGAGAATAATTCTTTTGACTATCCAGAAGGTTCTAAAAAGTGATGGTATTAATTCGACCACTAGCGCAACCATGGAGGTTTTCACTGGAACCAAATAACTATTATGAAATTAAGCATCATAATTCCGTGTTACAATATGGAGCTCTATCTACCGGAATGTGTAGATAGCTTGTTGGCACAAAATCTCGATTCGTCACAATACGAAGTTATTATCGTTAATGATGAATCTAAGGATAGAACCCTAGAAATAGCGAGGAAATATGAAAGCAACTATTCGAATGTAAAAGTTATTGACAAGAAGAATGCAGGGGTCGGTGCAGCTCGAAATTCAGGCTATGATCTGGCCCAAGGAGAATATATATACTTTCTAGACCCAGATGACTATCTGGCTCAAGACACCTTACCCGTTTTGCTTTCGAAAATGGATCAGCTCCAACTCGATATCTTAAGTTTTCGTACCAAATCGGTTTATGAAAAAAAATATCCTGTTTCCGAAAACCCTATAGACAATAATCACGTACAAATAAAGGTTACCGACGGTATTACATATATTGCCAACAAAAAATATCAAAATGAGATTTGGTGGTATCTGATAAGAAGAGATTTTATTAAATCGACCGGAATTAGATTCATAGAAGGAAAATGGATGGAAGATGCCATTTTAACCGCAGAACTTTTTTGCGAAGCGAAAAGAATGGCTCACATCGATTTAGATGTACACAGATATCGAATTTTGCCGACGTCGGCAATGCGAAATAAAAGTAGAGAGCATTATAATAAAGTAATATATGATAATGCTAATGCGGCTCACGTCTATCATTCGCTAATGGAGCGTTTGCCTAAAGACCATGAGTATGCTGACCTTTGTTTAAAGAGACTTAAAACCAGACAACAATCATTTGTTTTCTTTCTTTTGGTAAGATTAATGAAATCGGATATATCGGTGGCTGAAATACCCAAAATGCTTGACGGCTTTGAAAAAATAGATGCCTACCCCTTGAAAAGGTTTCTTGGTGAAGACTATCATGGTTTTAGTTATTCGTTTTTGGTTTTTATCTTTAACCGCAAGGCATTGATCAATCCATTTATAAAGATATTTAGGTCATTATATAACCTGAAAAAATGAATATTTTAATTTCATCGGCAGGAAGACGCGTTTCACTTGTAAGAGCTTTTCAAAAAGAGCTTAAGAAGTTATACCCGAACGGTAAGGTCTATGCTTCCGATGCCAACCCAATATTGTCGGGCGCATGCCAGATAGCTGATGGCTATTTTGAGGTTCCTTATTTGACAAATGACGATTACTTTGATGTTTTAATAAAGGAATGTAAAGAGCGTGATATTCAACTGATCATCCCGACTATCGATACCGAATTGCTTCCCCTTGCCCAACACAGAAAGAAACTGGAGGCAAACGGAATAGTACCATTGGTTGCTTCTGAGGATTTCGTGGCCAAGTGTAGAGACAAACGTCAGATTCACAAGTTTTTCGAATCTTATGGAGTAGGTATTGCGAAAGAATATGATAAAAGTAATTTCGAACTACCCATATTCATTAAGCCAATCGATGGTAGCAGAAGTGTTGATACGTATTTAATTCAAGATAGAAGTGAGTTGACCGACTATCACTTAGAAAACCCGAAACTAATGTTCCTGGAATATTTAGACCATGATACATACGACGAGTTTACCTGTGATATGTATTATTCGAAGGACCATAAACTAAAGTGTATTGTTCCAAGAAAACGTATTGAGGTTAGAGACGGGGAGGTTTATAAAGCACTTGCGGTATTCAATGAACTTGTACCTTACTTGAAAGATAAATTATCTACCGTAGAAGGTGCTGTGGGCTGCTTAACTGCCCAATTCTTTTTAAATTCTGATAATAACGATATCAGAGCCATTGAAATCAATCCTCGTTTTGGGGGTGGTTTTCCCCTATCCTATTTGGCCGGTGCTAATTACCCTAAGTGGATTATAGAAGAGTATGGAAAAAATAAGGAAATACCTGATTCTTTCGAATGTTGGGAGAAAGATTTATTAATGATCAGGTATGACGATGAAATCTTAGTTCATGGATATAAAGATTGATTCCAGCACTGTAATTGTCTTTGACCTCGACGACACCCTTTATAACGAACTATCATACTTAAAATCGGCCTATATAGAAATTGCCCAATCTTTGTCTCCAAAAAATTGGCAATCGCTCTACTCCAGAATGTTCTCATTATATAGAGACCAAAAAAATGTTTTTCTGTACTTAAGTGAAAACTGGCCAATTGAAAAGGCTAAATTAATTGAAAGTTACAGAAATCACTTTCCAAATATTACCCTGTTTGAAGGCGCAAGACAACTGCTTACTGACATAAAAGCAAAAGATGGCAAGTTAGCATTGATTACCGATGGAAGGAGCCTAACTCAAAGAAATAAGCTAAAAGCGCTACAAATAGAAGATTTGTTCGATGAAGTAATTATCTCGGAAGAAATTGGCTCTGAAAAACCGAACATAAACAATTATCTGGCCATTGAAAGACAATTTCCGAACTCATCGTATTGCTACATTGCCGATAATCTCAAAAAAGATTTTATCGTACCCAATGAAAGAGGATGGAATTCTATTGGATTGATAGATAATGGGATGAATATTCATTTTACTTCCCACCAATATTTGAACGATTCAACATCTCCAAAAGGTCTTATAGTCAGTCTAAAGGAAATTACAATAGCTTAAAACTTGGTCTTTGTCAAAATCTTAGCCAAAGAAAAATACTCGCAATTTTAATTCAGACCGTTCATCGAAGAAATAATCTACAAAAAAGTAGAAAGAGTGTAGTTTATCGAAATTTTTCCTAATATTTTCCTAAAACACGTCCAAAGAGTGTATTTCATCGTAGATATTTGCACTTAAACCCCGTAAAAGAGTTCGCGTGTACACTAATGAAAATCCCTCGAAAAGGTCTAGCCTAAAATCATGGTTTGATGATTTAAAGGAAGATATTCTAGTATTCCTTTATCACAAGCATCCTGTTTTCTTTCTACTTTTTATAAAGTAGTAGTTGTTCACTTTCAGCACTATACTTTAGTTACCCCACCTTGAACACTATTGAAAAAAACATCAGAAATACTGGAAAGCGTGTCATTTTTACCGATTTCTATGATACTCTTGTTCACCGCAAAGTACACCCGAATTACACACTGCGTATCTGGGCCAAAATCCTAACTCGTGAACTTGGTCTTGAAATAAACCCGGAACTTCTCTTTCAGATTAGAAGAGACTCTTTACACTACGTTTCAAAAAGAGAGAATAAAAACTCTTTAGAGCTGGAATACAATTTCGTCGTAGAGGAGGTTTATAAAAGGTTATTTAACAATAATTTACTAAGAAAGATTGATTATACAGTTTTTTATGAATTATACAAAAAAGCAGATATTCTTTCTGAGATAACAGTTCAATTTAAGAATGAACAACTCATTCAAGCTTTATATAACCTAAAAAACGAAGGTTATAAAATTTATCTAATTTCTGACTTCTATCTTTCAAAAGAAATCATTGCTGAAATAATTCAGCAACATCAATTTGCTGACTTATTCGAAGATTTATTCGTATCCAGTTCAGAATCTAGCTGTAAGGAAAACGGCTCTCTATATTCTTATGTGCTTAACCAATTAAATATTGACCCTGAACAGGTTGTTATGATTGGTGACAATAAAAAAAGTGATTATGACAATGCCCTTGCTAAGAATATTGCGTCCATTCACCTTAAGCATACCTTCCATAAATTAAGAAACAAAAAAGGCCTTTTCGGCAACGATTTTGACGAATTTGCAAATGCTTGCCAAGGCGTCGAAAGAAAATGCACCAAAAGCAAGTTTGTTTTTAGTGAGTATATTCTTCATTTTTATTTCTTTACAGAAAGACTGTATCTTCAAGCAAGAAAGCAGAACATCAACAATCTGTTTTTTTTGGCACGGGAGGGACATTTTCTAAAGCAGCTCTTTGATCAATATCAAGAGATGAATGGGTTTGAAAAAGAAAACAGAATAAAAACTCATTATTTAAAAGCCTCTAGACAATCTGCGACGCAACTGGCTCTTCAACCTCTTAAGGACGAAAAATTCGCGTCTTTGATGAAGAAATTTGGGTCAATGTCCTTCAATGATTTTCTAGACTGGTTTCCTTTTTCCGATCAGACCAAAAATCAAATCAAAAATGAAATTGCTATTCCTCAAGACGAAGTCCACGCTCGTTTTTTTGAATCAGAGGCTTTAGATTTACTGAAGTCTAATCCTACTTTTACAAATGCCTATGAAGACAGTAGGTTATATCAAAGAGAAGCCTTTATAAACTATGTTGATTCGTTTGAAGTCGATATAAATTCGGAAGGCTTACATTTGGTAGATGTAGGATGGGGCGGAACAATGCAAGAGGCTTTATTCAATCATTTTGAGCAAAAAATACCGGTTACCGGCTTCTATCTAGGTCTTAAGGAAATTTACAACATTCAAAAAGGAACTAAACGCTACGGACTTAACTTCTCAATATATCCGAACAAAACATTTTCTGACGATATACTAATGGCCAATGGTCAACTGTACGAGCAACTATTGGCAGCCCCACATGGCAGTACTCTTTATTATAACAAAAATGCAGAATCGCCTACCGTAGAATTTCACGATGAAAATGAGAAATTCGTTTACGAAGAATATGTAGGTCCAATACAGGAGTTCATGCTTGAAAAATTTCAAGAACTATTTAAAGTTCTTAGGCCAATCGATTATGACCAGGAAATGGCTCAAGATTATATGACCGATATGGCCTTGAGAATCGGTATTTTTTCAACTAAAAAGCGTATTAAATTTGTTCGTCAAATTTCGAAAGGTTTTTACCAAAATGTGGGAGCCAACAAAGTAGGAATCACTTATGACCCTACACAGCTAAAAACCTCTAAGACCACCCTTTTTAAAAGATTTATCACCTCACCCGAAAAGGTTTTCCGGTATATAGTTAAACTAAAACCATTTCTTTATAGCAAAGGCCTATACTGGGCCTCCAAACCTATTGACCTGATATATTACTATATAAAAGTAAACCTTTGGGCCAAGAAAAAATGGTTGAGTAAAGGGTTGATACCCTAATTTGTCAAATTAAAATTTGATAATTGTAAACTCTGAACGCCTATTCAATTGATGTTTGGCCTCACTACAATAAGTATGGTCGTCACATTCATTGACCAAATTCTCCTCCCCATAAGCAGCTCCTTTCAGTCTGCTTTCACTAACTCCCATTTTTACTAGGTATTCAATCGTTCTATCGACCCTTCTCTCAGAGAGCCATTTATTATATTTTGCAGTTCCTCTAGAATCTGCATACGAAGAAACTGAAAGCTCTAACTGCATATTTTCTTTCATTATCTGGGCTAGACCATCAAGTACCTTTTTCGCTTCTGTAGATAAATAAGACGAATTCAAGTTGAAGTAAGCATTGCCCAAACCGTCTATTTTACTTCGAATAGCATCTTTTCTTTGCTTTTCCAAAGCCTTGGCCTCTTCTTCCGCCCTTTTCTCCGCTAAAGCCTTCTCCCTTGCCAGTTGATCCGCCAGAGCTTTAGCTTTCTCTTTCTCAACTTCATCGATTGAATCTCTTTGCTTTTGCAGTTCTTCTTCAAGTGCCAACATGCGTTCTAGCTTATCTTTTTCTTCATTAGTCAGTTCTTTCTCGATTCCAAATCGATAAACGACCCCGACCCCATGCTGAAGATGGTTAGTCGCATTGTCATTGCTAATTCTCCATTTACCTGTAGAGTTAAAATCTAATCCGAAGTTCTCGGTAATCCATGTTCTAAATCCAACAACTCCATTATAGGTACCCCTTCCCACATTATCGGCTTTTGTATAACCCAATCCCACACCAACATAAGGATCGAACCACGAGTCTTTTCCAAAAATGCGCATCAAATCATAGGTCAAGCGAGAATCTATGGCGTAATAATCCTTTTCTTCCTGATTAATTTCTCCTTCGATCAGTTTGCCCACTTGATATTTATTGTACGTACCAATAGCTTCCACTCCCAGGCCACTTTTAAAATATCTACCAATATTCAGTCTAGTAGGATAGGGCAAAAAATTCCATTGCGAATCAACCGCAAAAAGCTCATCGAACATATCGCCCGAATCGTCAACAGCATTGAAACCAAGGCCTACATGCCACGAACGCGCAATTAGACTATCTTTTGAAGTCAAGACCAAATCAGGGTTCTCTTCTTGTGAAAAAACGGTTTGGTAACCGGAAATATATAGGAGCAATAATACGAATAGCGTAATTCTTTTCATGTAATTAAGATTTGGGTGTTCTAACAACAAAATTAGGTATTGAAGCTACCTCATATGAATATATCTCTTGAACAACCAGATTATTCGACGTGCAACTAAATCAGCAGTAAGAAATACACTGTCAATCGGAATCAATTATAATCTTCTTATCTATTTCCGATATTCTATAGACTAAAAAAGGGCGTAATCCCGAAGTTGATGAGGATGCTTTATTTGGGTCCTTGGTTTTTAAATAGACTGTGTCTTCTGTAACCTGTTTAACCCGCAAACTACCTTTGTCAGACTCTTGCACATTAGGAAAATACACAAGAAGTGCATTCTTGCTAAAATCAATGTCTGGTAAAGGAATACCAGGTTTTCTTGTTTTATTGATTTTGGAATAGAACTTTTTAAGTGCTCCCGAATCTTTAATTACAAAATAATCCTCTTCAATAGAACCATCGTAATAATCGGATACTAAAAGTTCGATTAAGTTATCGGAATCTTCTTGCTCGGTTTGATTGTTCGTAGCACCATTCTTTTGCCCTTTACAAGAATGGATTAAGACTGGAATCAGTAGAATTGCGAGATATGCCTTAACTAAATGTCTTGTCAAACCTACTTTTATAAGCCTCTTCGTATAGATTTTCATATAAGGGAAGTACTTTAAGAATATCAAATCTTTCAGAAGATTTTCGGGCGTTTGTTTTGAATTTTTCCAAAACTTCATCATCCCCTAGTATTTTCAGGGCATTTGCCGCCATTCCTTCCACATCGCCTACATCATTCAAGTAACCGGTAATACCATCAAGATTAACTTCGGGTATACCGCCAGCATTACTAGATATAACCGGCACCTTATTGATCATCGCCTCCAATGCAGCCAAACCAAAACTTTCCGATTCCGATGGAAGAAGAAACAAATCGGAAAAACAAAGAATACGGTCTATCTCATTACTATTACCAAGAAAGATAACCTTGTCTGAAATACCCAAAGAATCACATAAACGCTCGGCTACTTCTTTTTGTGGCCCTTCGCCCACCATTATTAGCTTAGCGGGCATTTCTTTTTGAATACGATGAAAAACCTGAACCACATCAGGAATGCGTTTAACCTTTCTAAAATTACTTATATGCGTAATTATTTTCTCGTCATCATCGGCCATTAATGACCTTTGACAATCGGTAAATGAATTACTGTATTTTTTCTTATCAATGAAATTGGGCACTACCTGAATATCTTTCTCAATATTGAAAAACTCTAAAGTTCTTTCCTTTAAATTTTGAGAGACCGAGGTAACGACGTCAGATTGGTTAATGCTAAAGGTAACCGCTGGTTTATAAAACGGATGTTTCCCGACTAAAGTAATATCTGTTCCGTGCAGGGTTGTTATCATTGGAACATAGATACCTTCTTCCTCAAGCATTTTTTTAGCCATATAACCCGCATAAGCATGAGGAATGGCATAATGCACATGCAATAAATCTATGTTATGAAGTTTAATGGTATCAACTAACTTGCTAGAAAGCGCCAACTCGTAAGGCTGATAATGAAAAAGAGGATACTCAGGAACATGAACCTCGTGAAAATAGATATTATTATTTAAGAGGCTTAGTCTAACGGGCTGTCTATAAGTGACAAAATGTACTTCGTGACCTCTATCTGCCAAGGCGATGCCCAATTCTGTGGCTACAACACCACTACCCCCAAATGTCGGGTAACATACAATAGCTATTTTCATCCTTCAAATTTAACCAAAACTACTATCTATGTCGTTATGCCGCTTTCGTAATTTCAAAACGACATAGTTAAGATTTAGTTAACGCCTTCTAAAGCTACTGTACCATAGCATCATAAATAGCTTGCTGTATACGCGTACGAAGACCTGATTTTACTAATAGGGTATTAGATGCCGTAGGATAGGTTCGGTTTGAAAGAAAGACGTACACAAGCTCTTCGTCAGGGTCTGCCCATGTATACGTTCCTGTAAACCCACTATGACCAAAACTTTTTCTGGAAACACAGCCACAGGTAGGTCCCTTTTCTTCTAGTTGGGGCTTATCGAACCCTACCCCTCTTCTGACATTGTTATCACAGAAATAACAGGTATTGAACTTTTTTACCGTTCGGTTGTCTAAAAATCTAGTGCCGCCATAATAGCCACCCTGTAGGTACATTTGCATTATTTTGGCCACATCTTCAGCATTGCTAAAAAGGCCGGCATGACCTCCTACCCCACCTTGCATAGCTGCTCCCATATCGTGCACATAGCCCTGAACGGTTTCATAACGATAATATTTATCTTCTTCACTGGGTACAATACGCTCTTTAGAAAATTTTTCAAGGGGATTATAGCTGGTATTGAAGGCTCCTATCGGGGCATATAGAAAATCATTAACCAGCTTATCAAGTGGCTTACCTTTCTTATCCTCGATGTATTTTTTCATTACGTAATAAGCCACATCACTATAGCGGTACCGGTTAGATTTTAATTCTTGCCTGCCTATTCTATTATAAATAGAGTCTCGGTAGGCATCGGTCAAGTATAAATGGTCTGTCACTTTTATAGAATAGCCATCTACAGGGGCGGTTCGATAAAATTCATCGGATGGTTTCCTGTTCTTATCCAACGTGTCTACATAAAAAGCAATCCATGCAGGTAGTCTCCCGTAGTGCGAAAGCGCTTTTAGAACGGTAACATTTTTAAGTTCTGAATGAGCATATTCAGGTATCAGGTCTTGAAAAGTATCGTTTAGGGCAATATCACCGTCTTCCTCCATCTTCATAATCATTGGTAATGTTCCCAATATTTTGGTAATGGAAGCTAAATCATAAATATTATTCGATTTAATACTGTCCTTTGAATTATATGTAGGCTTGCCAAAGCCCTTGTTATATACAACTTTTCCTTTTCGGGCCACCAATACCTGCGCTCCTGGAAACATCAAAGAATCAAGTCCATCCTGTACCAAGTGGTCGATTTCCGCTAATTTATTCGGGTCGAAACCCACCCTTTCAGGAAAACTATACCCCAATCTTGATAGTGATTTTAGTTCTATCTTCGTGTTTACGGGAAATTCTTTATGAGCGCTTACTGGTAATTTTCCATTGGCCGAAATAGCACCGAAAATTACTTCGGCCGTTTTCTCTTGCGCCAGCGGGCTATTTTGGTAAGAAACAACTACACCATCTATATTATCAAAAGACGGGACATCTAATAAAGCATAAGGCTTTGCAAAAACGGATAAAATAAGGTTTGAACTTCGCATTGCGGCAATTTCCTTCAACCAGTTCAATTCTTTTTCGCTGAACTTATATGCTTTCCAAGGGCTTTCATTGCTTTTATGATGGCCCACGATTACCAAATTAAAATCTTCTAACTTCTTTTTTAAAGTATTGATATCGCCAGCATTGACTTGGGTTACGGTCGTGTATTTATTTAAGCTTTCAACGAACACATCGCTGTCGGAATCACCAAATTTAACATATGCTATTTTTTTGTTCTCCAATCTCTTGATTCCCATCAAAAAGAAATCGTTCTTGACCACCGTAATCGCATTCTCTATTGCCTCTTCGTATAATAAGTCATCTTCCCGCGAATTCAAATCATTATATAGGTTCTCAACCTGAACAGGTTGATATCGATTCAAACCCACTTTGTATTTGGCCATCAGAATCTTCTTGACCGAATATGCCAACCTTTCTTCTGAGATTCTTCCTTTTTTATAGGCTTTGGTCAACTTTTCTTTTGCCTTTTCAATTTCCGTAGGCATGAGTAAGATATCGTTACCGGCCATAAAAGCGGCCAGTTCGGCCTCTCCATCTTTTCTTGATTCAGTGACTCCTTTCATGTTGAGGGCATCGGTAAAAACCAACCCTTCAAAACACATTTCTTCCTTAAGAATTCCGGTAATCACCTGCTCCGAAAGTGATGAGGGCAACCCTTCTTGTAGTTCAAATGCAGGTACTTCTAAATGGGCCACCATTACACTACTAAGCCCCTCATCAATCAATCTTTGAAAAGGATAAAGTTCAAGACTATCTAAACGATTACGGCTAAAATTGATCAAAGGTAATGCGTGATGCGAATCAGTAGCTGTATCACCATGGCCAGGAAAATGTTTTCCACTTGAAAGAACTCCGGCACTCTCCATGCCTTTCATAAACGCAATTCCTTTCTCCGCGACGTTCTCTCTATCTTCACCGAACGATCGGTTACCTATGATGGGGTTTTTAGGATTGGTGTTAATATCTAAATCAGGCGCAAAATTGATGTGCACACCCAATCTTTTTGCATGCTCACCAATTCTTCGCCCGACATCGGCCACAATAGTATTGTCTTCTATAGCGCCCAATGTCATATTCCAAGGGAAAGCATACGTAGAATCCAAACGCATAGAAAGTCCCCATTCGGCATCCATGCCAATAAGCAAGGGCAATTTTGAGGCTTGTTGATATTCATTGGTCAGTCTGGCCTGTCTAACCGGTCCTCCGGTCGAAAAAATGACACCACCTATACCCTCTTCCTCAATCAACTTTTTAATTTGATCCGTACTCGACTTACCTTGATCAGAAGCGACCATCACCATAAACAACTGCCCCAACTTCTCATCTAAAGTCAAGGAATTATATTTGGCATCTACCCAATTCTTTTGGTCGAGGCTATCAGAAGTAACCAAGGGATTTTTCTGTGCAAACGCACCGTTCAAAACAAATAAAAGTATGGGGAAAAGTATGAAAAAACGCATAGTGAACAACTGGTCTATGGCAATAACTGAAAACTAAAAAAAATATTGCATTTCATCGAACAGATATAATGAAATCAATACTTAACAAATGGGAATTAAAATTTACATGAACCTAGAATGCCAACTTTCAGAGGCAGGCACCTCCCAAAACTCTTCATACTCTTGCTTGTTATTGACCAAGTTGTTAAAGACTACCGTATTTTTAGAAACTGCTTTCTGCTTTGCCATTTTTTTGAAATCGGCAAGAGGTTTATAAGCAATGAATTCGCCTTGTTTATAAGAGACGTTCATCTTATCCAATAAATCTACATTGTACTTTTGCTGTAGCTGTTGAATGAAATGAACTGAAGCATCAATCGAACAGCCGGAAGCCGAGCTTACGGATTGGTCTAAACCTAAAATAATGAATCGGTTGTATTTTATTTCGTAACCGGCGCGAAGCGAACTACCATGCGCCGTCCATTGTTCTACAAAGGCATCTAGCTCACTTCTTAACTCAGACATTTCTTCTTCAGAAAAAGGCCGGTTGGATTGATAAATCCAAACCCTTGAAGTTTCGGGCAAACTTTTGAACTCTACTAGCATATTTATTTTTAATCAAAAATTTAATCTCTCCATTCGTTCAATTGCTATCTATAAGTCTCCCGCTGAAGCCAATAGCTCAGCAATATCCATAACGGCAACCTTATCTTCCTTTTCCTTGTTCTTAACACCGTCTGTCATCATCGTATTACAGAAAGGGCAGGCTGCTGCAATTATTTCCGGGCTCGTATCTAGTGCCTGTTCGGTTCGCTCGATATTTACATCTTTATCGCCTTTTTCAGGCTCTTTAAACATTTGTGCACCACCGGCACCACAACAAAGACCTCGTTGCTTGCAACTTTTCATTTCTACCAGTTCGGCATCCAACTTACGAATGAGCTCTCTTGGAGCTTCGTAAACATCATTGGCCCGACCAAGGTAACAAGGGTCATGATATGTAATTCGTTTTCCTTTGAACTTACCACCTTCTAAAGAAATTCTATTATTGTTAAAAAGTTGTTTCAAAAATTGGGTATGGTGAACCACTTCATAAGTTCCTCCAAGACCAGGGTATTCGTTTTTAAGGGTGTTAAAGCAATGAGGGCAAGCGGTTACTATTTTTTTTATGCCATAGGCATTCATCACCTCTATATTGGTCATGGCCTGCATTTGAAACAGAAACTCGTTACCAGATCTTTTGGCCGGATCACCCGTACAACTCTCTTCAGTTCCTAAAACGGCAAAAGAGACATTGGCCTTGGCCAGAAGCTGTACAAAGGCCTTTGTTATTTTTTTGGCCCTATCGTCAAAACTACCAGCGCAACCTACCCAAAAAAGTACTTCAGGACTTTTTCCTTCAGCAAAAAGTTCGGCCATTGTAGGCACTTTTATATCATTTGCCATTTTTGTTATTCTTTTCTTTTTACAGAAGTATTACATCAATCATTTGCCCAGTTCAATCGATCCATTTGATTAAATGGCCAAGGGGCACCGTTGTTCTCGATATTGCCCATCATATTGTTGAGTTCGGACGGTGCCGAAGATTGTTCCATCACCAAATATTGGCGCATATCCATAATTATGGATAAAGGATCAATACTGACCGGGCAAGCTTGAACACAAGCGTTACACGTAGTGCAGGCCCAAAGCTCTTCTCGTGTTATATAATCATCAAGTAATTGCTTACCGTCATCAGCAAAAGTACCCTTGTTTTTCTCAATGTTCTTTCCTACTTCTTCCAACCTATCCCTTGTATCCATCATAATCTTACGAGGAGATAGTTTCTTTCCAGTTTGATTTGCCGGGCATTCATCGGTACAACGACCACACTCCGTACAGGTGTAGGCATTCAATAGTTGAACCCAATTCAAATCGGAAACATCGGAGGCACCAAACTTGCCTGGTTCACCTTCATCTTCCGCTGGAGCTGCAAAAGGGTCCGCAGAAGGGTCGAGCATTAGCTTGACCTCGTCGGTAACGGCATCAAGATTTTTGAACTTACCTTTAGGAACCACTTTGCCATAGTAAGTATTCGGAAAAGCAAGTAATATGTGTAAGTGCTTTGAATAATACAGGTAATTAAGAAAAACGAGAATGCCAATGATATGTAACCACCATGCCGTTCTTTCGATGACTATAAGTGATGAAACCTCCATACCCTGAAAAAGAGAAGCCAAATGTTGACTTATAGGAAATGCCCCTGCCTGGGTATAGTGTTCGGCATTCAATTGTTGAAGCTGAAAATCGGCAGCATTCATGGTAAGAAATAGAATCATCAAAACAAATTCTATGTAAAGAATCATGTTGCCATCTTTCTTAGGCCAACCTTTCATTTCAGGCTTTATAAACCTGCTTAAGCGTATAATATTTCTTCGAACCCAAAATGCCGTTACCGAAATTATTACCAGAAGAGCAAGTATTTCAAAACTGGCAATCAAGAAATTATAAATGCTACCCAACGGAGCAAACACTCTATGCGTACCTAAGAGCCCGTCTATGATGATTTCCAGAACTTCAATGTTTATTATAATGAAGCCCAGATATACTATAATATGTAAAAGCCCTGCAACAGGCCTAACCACCATTTTTGTCTGACCCAAGGCAATTCTAGCCATGTTCTGCCAGCGCTGTGGTTTATTATCAGATACGTCTACATCTTTGCCCAGTTTGATATTGCGAAGCAATGAATTTACG
Source organism: Euzebyella marina (assembly GCF_003687485.1). Taxonomy (GTDB): domain Bacteria; phylum Bacteroidota; class Bacteroidia; order Flavobacteriales; family Flavobacteriaceae; genus Euzebyella; species Euzebyella marina. The sequence continues at coordinate 3,325,081 of NZ_CP032050.1, forward strand.
TTACGGGAGAAAAAACCAATTCCCGCAATCAATAACACACCGAATAATATGTTAGGCAGGTATTCCATTATTGTTCTTGTTCATTCGGTACGGCTGCCGGGTCATTTTCAGGCAACTCATAGTCTTTTTGCTTTTTCCCGAATACAGATACATTCACGTAGCGCTTGGGGTTCAACCTAAAATCTTGCAAGAGCAAATCCAATTCTCTCGAAGCATTGTTCAAGTTTGCGTAAAGCTCTTCATCTTTCATCAGTTTACCCAACGTACCGTCTCCCCTTTCAATTCTGGCCATCAAGGTATTCAGATTCGCCATTGTCGACTCTAGACTTGCTAGTGTTCTACCCAAACCTGCATTGTTCAGAGAATCTGAAAGTTTGCTAAAGTTGGCCGTAAGTTCTTCAAAGTTCTTTAAAGAGCCTTCTAGTTTGCCCTCGTTGTTGCTTAAAATTCTATTCAAAACTTCGGCACTTTTCTGAAAGCTAGCTACCGTGGTATTTAGGCCACTAAGGGTTTCTCTCAAATCGCGCCTTGCCTTTTCGTCAAGAACATCGTTCACATTTCTTAATAAGGTATCTGCATTGGTCATAGCTCCTTCAACCTTTTTCTGAAGGGGGGTCAACTGTTTTTGTACTAGTTGAGTTAAACCTGGTTGCGATTGGCTTGGAAGTGTATCGCCAGACTTCACCATTGGCGACCCATCGAATACGGGTTTTATCTGAATGCCTTTTCCACCGATAATACCTGTATCATAAAGCTCGGCCAAACTTTGGTTGGAGAAATTAAAATCGCTTTTAACGAAAAATGTGACCAAAAGACTACCGTCTTGATCTTTAAAACTTATATCGGTTACATTACCGACTGCAAATCCGTTGATAGTTACAGGTGTACCCGTTTGCAAGCCACCAACATCTTTATAAACAGCATATAAAGTCTTACCGTTTTCGAAGAGCGGAGAAGATTTTAAATAGCTAAATCCTAATATGAACAACAAAATACCACCAATTACAATGATACCTGTCTTAATTTCCCTTGATAGTTTCAAATGTCAATTTTTTGGGTTAATAGGGACTACCTAAAATCTCTGTGTCCTTAACAAAATTAGAAATAATTTATGGAAGGGCGCACCAAACTTGTTGCGGCTATTTCAAACTTTCTTTAAACGGTATACGCTCTCCATTCCGGTAAGCCACTATATACGAAGTTTTATACCCTTTTAAATCTGCATTTGATTTCAACATTTTTGCCTCGCGTAACGACCTGGTGCTACCATACACATATCTATACAAGTTTTTGTAAGGTTCTTTGGCTACTAAATTAAGGCCGTTAAAGGATTCTGGTCTTAATGGAAGGTCTTTGGCACTAGCCATGATTTGAACCTTATATATTATCAAGTCTTCACTGGACTCGGCCGATGGATTATTGTTCGATGAAGCCTTTTCAGCTTTAGCGCTACCAGTATTTTGCTTATTGGTGTCAGATTCAGAACTTTTCTGGGCCTCTTCAATTATCTCTGCAGCACCCTTACCCGCATTATCTTCCGGTTTCGTGACAGAGCTGTTTATGGTCGGTGATTCTTGCTGAGCCACTTCTTTGTTTTCCTTCGCGGTTTCAACTACCTGTTTTTCATCTGGTTTCTTATCTTCAACAGGTAACTCTTTTTTGGTCTCAACAACTGGATCAAAGTCGGCGATATTACCCATTGCATTGTTTCTGTAAGCAACAATAGCATCGGCGATGGCCGTACCCATTTCAGATTGGCCTTTTTTAGAATTCAAGTAAGCGCCTTCTTGTTTGTTTGTCAAAAAGCCAGTTTCGACCAAGACACTGGGCATAAAAGTTTGATGCAATACGATAAAACCAGCTTGCTTCACTTTCCTATCGTTTCTTTTCAACTTACCAGAAAAATTATCCTGAATTGTCTTGGCGAGGGCTATACTATTATCTAAAAACTCCTCTTGCATAATGGTCAACCCAATTATAGACTCCGGCGAGTTAATATCATAATCGGCATATCTATTTTGGTAATTATCCTCCAAATAAATAACCGAGTTCTCTTTCTTGGCGACCTCAAAATTCTGTTTGTTGGCATGAAGACCTAAAACGAAGGTACCGGCACCATACGCATTAGAGGTATGCGAATCACAATGAACCGAAACAAAAACATCTGCATTCGCCTTATTGGCTATTTGCCCTCGAACATAAAGATCAACAAAAGTATCGTCTTTACGGGTGTACACCACTTTGATATTCGGATTCTTCTCTAAAATAGAACCCACCTTCAATACAATATTGAGGGCAATGTTCTTTTCTAAATAACCGTTACCTAAATTACCAGGATCATGGCCACCATGGCCCGCATCCAAAACAACGGTAAATTTATCGTCATTTTGAAATGTAGCCTTATTTTTGCCAAAAATATAAATTGGTAGTGCCAATGCGATAAATAGAAGTAATCTTAACTTCGACAAACACATAATTACACTGTATTTCGATGCATTCATTATGGTTAAATTTATGGTAACGCCCTATCAGCGGAAGAAAAAATATATGTAAGTTTGACCTCCGAAAGTCTGGCCAAACGCTTACAAAAATAGGATATATAGCCTTGCAATCAAACAAACACTTTTTTCTTTTAATGGCATTGCTATTACTCGGTGTTCTTTCGGCCGCTGCCCAGGAAGATGGCGTCATCCCCTTACCAATCAAAGCAGAACAAGACACAATTATCGCGCCACTCTTCCCTGGCCCTATACAACAAACTGCTAGTCAAAAAGATAGTACAGCTCAAGATACGGTCAAAACAACGCAGTCGATGCTTTTGGATAAAATAAAATACAAGGCCAAAGACTATGTAAAACTTAGTCAAAGCGACCAGAAAATCTATTTGTACAATGAGGCCGAAATCTACTACCAAGATACCGAACTAAAAGCCGGCATTATTGTGATGGATTACGTAAAAAACGAGGTTTATGCGGGAAGAATAAGAGATTCGTTGGGCAATTACACACAGCTTCCTTTTTTCAAACAAGGCGACAATGAGGTGCGGCCAGACAGTATTCGCTTTAACTTCGATACTGAAAAGGCCCTTATTTTTAATTCTCGAACCGAGCAACAGGCCGGTTTGGGGCAGTTGGGCAGCGACGCAATGAAGGTTTATGCCGAAACCACCAAAAAAGAGAACGACTCGGTCTATTTCATGAGCGAAGCGAAGATAACCACCTCAAAAGATACCGTTAACCCTGATTATTACATTCGAGTCAGAAAAGCGAAATTCGTTCCTAAAAAGAAGGTTATCGCAGGTTTCAGCAACCTTTATATCGCCGACGTACCCACCCCTGTTGCACTGCCTTTTGCCTATTTTCCATTAACGGTCGGGCGAACTGCGGGGTTAATGATGCCCACCTTTGGCAACGATCCCAATAGAGGGTATTTTTTACAAAATGGTGGTTACTACTTGCCATTTAGTGAATATGCAGATTTGACCGTCACAGGTGACTTTTATACAAATGGTAGTTATGGCTTTAGAACGGCAACCATTTATACGAAAAGGTATAAGTATCGAGGTAACATCAACTTTAGGTACGAAAACTTGGTTACCAGCCAAAGAGGTTTTGATGACTATGGAAATCAAAAAATATGGAATTTCCAGATGTCTCACTCACAAGATACCAAGGCAAGTCCCAACTCAAGGTTTTCCGCCAACGTCAACTTAGGAAGTAGCTCGTACTATCAAAATTCTTTGAACCAAGTCAACTTGCCTCTTACTCAGAACAACACCTTATCATCGTCGATATCCTATTCAAAGACATTTCCGAACTATCCTTCGGTGAATATGAGCTTAACGGCCTCTCACTCTCAAAACACGAGTGCCTCGGCGAGGGCCAATCCTGACGAAAAAAACATACAAATGACGCTTCCGACCTTTCAGGCCAGTGTTGAACGTATATTCCCCTTTGCCAAAAGGGATGGGATCAAAAAGGGAGCTTTACAAAATATCAACTTTCAGTACGATGTTAATGCCAGAAACCAGCTAACGACCAATGACGAAGACTTTTTAAAAGCCGCCATGTTCGACGATGCCAAGGTTGGGGCCAGACATCGATTGCCCATCAGTACCAACTTCAAGGTGGCCAAGTTTTTTAGTGTGAGTATGGGTGGTAGCTATGAAGATGTATGGACGCTGGAAACCTATCGTCAACGATATGAACTGGGAGAGGGAGATGAACTAGGCTCGGTCGTAAGAGATACCATCCCTGGTTTTGACCGTTACAACAGATACAATCTGAGTGCCAGTGTAGGTACAACCCTTTATGGAACTTTCAATTTTGGGGAAGAAAAGAAAATTCAAGCTATTCGCCACGTTATGCGTCCCTCTTTAAGCTACGGTTATGCCCCCTCTTTTGACCAGTTTTATGATGAATACCTGAACAACGATACCGGAGAGGTCGTTCAATACAGCCGGTTTGAAGGAACATTGAACGGCGCCCCAAGTTTAGGAAAATCGAATAGTTTAAGCTTTTCTTTGGCCAACACCCTTGAGGCCAAGGTGACCGATAAAGATTCGACGGCTACCGAACCCAAAAAGATTTCAATACTGAACAACTTTAATATTTCTACCGGTTATAATTTCGAATCAGATTCATTGAAATTGAGCCCTTTGCGAGTCAACGGGGGTACGAACATTTTGAACAACAAAATGTCAATTAACTTTTCGGCAGGCTTAGACCCTTACGCCATTGACAACAACGGTAGAAGAATAGACGTATTTAATGTCGATAATGGTGGTAGTCTTTTCAGGCTAACACAAGCAAATATAAATGTGGGCTATTCCATCGATAGCGAAACATTCGGAAGACGCAAAGAAGATGATGAGGAGGACGAAGAGGAAACCGGTGCCTACGATTATGTTGCGCAAAGTGGGGGTCGAGATGATGATCTCTTTGGCCGGTCCGATAATTACAATAATCAGCTCATTGAAGACCAGTATAATGACCGTGATGAAGATGAGGATATTGAAAACCCACCTTATGCCACAAAAATACCATGGAATTTTAGGCTGGCTTATTCCGCAAGCTACTTAAATTCCGCGCGACAGAACGAGTTTAGCAGCCACTCACTCATGTTTTCCGGAGATATTGAACTATCTCCCCGCTGGAAAGTTGGTGGTTCTTCTGGATACGATTTTAAAAACAAAGGATTCACCCTAACACAGCTACGTTTTGAAAGGGACCTTAAGAGTTTTAGAATGAATTTTAACTGGACACCTTTCGGAACATACACCCGTTGGTACTTCTTCATTGGAATCAAAAGTTCTATACTTAGCGATCTTAAATGGGAAAATAGAAGCCAGCGATAGAGGTTTAATATAAAATTACGCTCGAATGAAAACAATTATCAATACCGAGAATGCACCCGCCCCCATAGGCCCATACAACCAAGCTGTTCTAAGTGGAAATACCCTATATATTTCAGGTCAAATTCCTATTGATCCGGTTTCTGGAAATTTAGTAGAAGGAGATATAAAGCTAGAGGCAAAACAATGCATGGAAAACCTGAAAGCGATTTTGAATGCTGCTGATATGGGTTTTGATAATGTTGTGAAAAGTAGCATATTTCTTGCCGACATGAACAAGTTTAGTTCTGTTAATGAAGTATACGGTTCCTACTTCGATGAAGCTACCGCCCCGGCAAGAGAAACCGTAGAAGTAGCAAATCTGCCCAAGTTCGTCAACGTAGAAATTTCGATGATTGCCATAAAATAAAAAAGGCCCTTCATTTGGGCCTTTTACTTACTGTATCGGAAATAAAGACTTAAAGGGTTTCCCTGTGAAACTCCATCAAGCCCTCTATCGGTCTCTGTCTTATAACACCGACGATTAAATCATTTCTTTCTAGCACGGTAGTCAACTCATCCTTTAAATAATGAGCTATACTACCAACAAAGTTAATTGGCACTTTTGTGGCCAATTCAAATTGCATGATGTAATTATTGACAAACTGCTGAAAACCTTTGTCTATCACTCCTTTGGAATAAGGGTGGTTTTTGTTTTCAATCAGAAATCTCGCAAAGGTGGCCAAATAAGTATTGGGGTTTGGCTGTTTGTAAAGATTCTCTTTGATGACATCTGGATCAAGATCATACTCCTTGGCAAATTTAAGGGCCAAGTCTTGAGGGATTTTGTGAAAGTAGTAATCTCTTATCAGCTTACGCCCAAAGAAGTTACCACTACCATCATCCATCGGAATGTACCCAAGAGAAGTCACCTTTTGAATAAGTTGATGCCCATCGTAATAGCTACAGTTGGAACCTGTACCCAAAATACAGACGATACCTTGGTGACCAATTTTAGTGGTTGAAAAAATAGCCGCATAGGTATCTTCTTTCACATCGGCAATGGCATTCGGAAAGAAATCTTTAAAGATGTTCTTTAAAAATTTCTTCATTCTATCGGTTCCGCATCCGGCACCATAAAAATGCAAGCGCGTTACTTCCTTCCTATTTCTAGAAAGTTCAAAATTATTGGCTAAGCGATCTTCAATCACTTCGCGGGTCAACACTTCTGGGCTCAGGCCCAATGTCTGTGTCAAAAATAGCTGGTCGCCCTTTTCGTCAAGAGCGATCCAATCTGATTTCGTCGCGCCGCTATCTACAATTAAAATCATAAAATCAGTTTAAAAAAGAATCCTGAAAATAAGCAAAAATCGCTCACTTTCAGGATTTCCATATACAACTCTTTAAAATTAAACGCTAGCAACGTGTTGCACCATATCTACCATTTTGTTGGAGAAACCGGCCTCATTATCGTACCAGCTAACCAATTTGTAGAATCTTGAGTTCAACTCTATACCTGCACCAGCGTCGAAGATGCTAGTTCTTTTATCGCTAACGAAATCTTGAGAAACCACTGCTTCCTCAGTGTAGCCCAAAATTCCTTCCAATTCACCCTCAGAGGCTTCTTTGAATGCTTTTTTGATTTCGTCGTAAGAAGTCTCTTTTTCAAGTTTTACGGTCAAGTCAACAACAGAAACGTCTGCCGTAGGAACCCTAAATGCCATACCTGTCAATTTACCTTCCAAGGCTGGTATTACTTTAGTAACCGCCTTTGCAGCACCGGTAGCAGCTGGAATAATGTTCAACATGGCGCTTCTGCCACCTCTCCAATCTTTTTTAGAAGGTCCGTCTACGGTCATTTGCGTAGCTGTAGTAGCGTGTACGGTCGTCATTAAACCTTCTTCGATACCGAAGTTATCGTTCAACACTTTGGCCAATGGTGCCAAACAGTTAGTTGTACAAGATGCATTTGAAACGATGGTATCAGAAGACTTTACTTCTTTATGGTTTACGCCCATTACGAACATTGGCGCATCTTTAGAAGGCGCTGAGATCACGACTTTCTTCGCGCCACCATCAATGTGGTACTGAGCAGTCTCAAGAGTTGTGAATATACCAGTACATTCAGCAACTATTTCTACGCCAACAGCATCCCACTTAATATTTTTAGGGTCGCGCTCAGCGGTAATTCGCACTGTGGTTCCGTTCACCACCAAATTACCATCTTTTACCTCTACGCTACCTTCGAATTTTCCGTGTACAGAATCGTACTTTAAAAGATAGGCCAAGTGCTCAACATCTAAAAGATCATTAATAGCTACTACCTCAACCCCTTCTCTTCTAACGGTTTCCCTAAAGACCAATCTTCCAATTCGTCCGAATCCGTTAATTCCTATTTTTAAATTTGACATGTGTTCTTGTTTTTAGGATTAATTATGTTGTCATTATTTCGGATACCCTAATGAGCTCCTTATCAATTTTGGTATGCCCCTTGATTGCCTTGCTGATCGGGGTCAAAATAATCTTATTGTTCTGAACGCCCACCATAAAATTGGTCTGGCCCTCCAATAGGCTTTCAACAGCCTTTACTCCCATTCTACTGGCAAGTACCCTATCGTAACACGAAGGTGCCCCACCTCTTTGCATGTGGCCCAAAACGGAAACCCTTACATCGTATATTGGTAAATGCTCTTCAACGTATTCTTTTAATTCGAAGACGCTTTTTCCCGTTTTATCACCTTCGGCAACCACTACGATACTTGATGATTTACCGGACTTCTTACTTCTCTTCAAAGATTCCAATAAACGCTCCAGACCTCGGTTTTGCTCTGGTATCAAAATCTCTTCGGCACCCGCACCGACACCTGTATTTAACGCAATATGGCCTACATCTCGGCCCATCACCTCTACAAAGAACAATCTGTTGTGCGAACTTGCCGTATCTCGAATCTTGTCAATTGCCTCAACAACGGTATTCATTGCGGTATCATACCCTACCGTATTGGAGGTACCGAATATATCGTTGTCTATCGTACCGGGGATACCTATTATGGGAAAGTGGTATTCTTGGCCAAAAATCATGGCACCCGTAAAACTTCCATCTCCACCAATAACTACGAAAGCATCTATACCTTCTGCTATTAATTGGTCATATGCCTTTTTACGGCCTTCCGGGGTTCTAAAGTCATCACAACGGGCCGATTTTAAAATCGTTCCTCCCTTATTTATAATATTGTTTACACTACGCGCATCCATTGGTTTAAAGTCACCCTCAATCATACCCTGATACCCTCTGTAGATGCCCACGCAATCTACCTTCATATAGGCACAGGTGCGAACGACTGACCGGATGGCTGCGTTCATGCCCGGAGAATCACCTCCAGACGTTAGTACACCTATCTTTTTTATCTCTGAAACCATTAAAAAAAACTAAGTTGCAATAATAACAAACTTATTTGAAATTTGGAGCCAGATGAATATCAAATTTACATCAAAGATTGTTACGAAAACGTTTTAAAAATTGAGGTTTCCGTAGGAATTTTAGAATATGTTACCAGCAAATATCACTAAAACAACTTATTACTAGTATTTTGCATTTTTCGGCAGTTATCTGCAACCTGATTCTTGCCTTCTATTTCACAATTACTTAGTCGCAAAAGAAGTCTAAAGTTTACTTTAAGTTTTTGCCTTTAGGATAGAATCGCAAAAGACTATCCCTACCCATAACGGCTGTCGGGGTTGCGCTGGTAGATGGCAGATTTTTCTTGGGCTCTTCTTTGGGTTCTTTTCTTAACAACGAACGAAAGAGCTCTCTAAAGCTATTAAAATCGACCTCATATTGAAGACCTACGCCTTGCGTATAACCAAACCGATCTGCCAGATATTCTTGAATCTCATTCTCACGATTGAAAAACTTGGCACTTAACGTACCCTCTTCGTTTAACAAGAGCTGAATTTCAAAATTTCCGGCAACCACGGTTTCCGTTGTTCCGCCGACCGGTACACCTACTTTTCCATTAAAAAGTAGCCGATCGCTAATTTGTGTGCTTACGGTAAAACCGATTCTGTTTTCAGTTTGAAAATCGGCGTTTCGATCCAATATGCCCTGTTCATACGATAAACCCAAGTTGAACTTATCATTTTCCCCCAATACTTGGTTCAATAGTCCTGAGGCACTTTGTAATAAATTACCAGTCACGGCTTGTTGATTAATACCTGTCTGGTCATTGACAAAAGAGCCTTGTGCCAGCAAGAAAAGGGCGTTCTGCTCTTCAACAGTAGGATCTTGTAATCGATATTGTAATTCAGACTGAATAATAGAGTTGGTACCGGGAAAATCGATGTTAAACTCTATATCAGGGCTCTCCAGGTCATCGGTCAATTTGATGACCACCTCAGTAGGTATTCGTCGGGTATAACCGGGATTGTCCAATAGTGGTGCCGGGTTGGCGTTCAAAGAGTAAACGGCTTCCAAATCTAACGTTGCTTTTAAAGGCTCTCGATCCCATACAATGGTACCCCCAGGTTTCACCTGAAAGGTCTTATTGATTACACCACCAAATTTGTAATTATATTGACCGTTCACTACAACGAAATCTCCATACATCTCGAACGCCCCCCTAGTATTGATCCTTATCAACAAAATTCCGACCCCACTACCCTTTAATGAACTGCCCGTTTTGGTGTCGGTTACTATTTCAACCTCAGCATCTGGTGTTACGTCTAAATCAAATGTCAGCTCGAGGCCCTGAAACTCGTCTATTACCCTTGTTTCCTCTATAGTATTGTGTCCATTTTTACCAACAAAATTTATAAACGAATAATCGCCTATCGAAGCGACATCACTTAGAGGTATTTTTAACGAAGTTCCTGCTGCGGTACTACCTTCGACATTTATATTAAGGGCATTGGTCGGGCCGAATATTCTACCTTTGCCGTTTAGATAGCCCGTACCATAATACAGAACCTCTTCCTCATATTCCGTATTAAGTATTAATAAAGGATTGTCATTGGTATCAACATTCAAATCAAGCAACCAGTTATCAAAAAAAGAATGGCTGATCGTACCGTCTAGGGTTGCCTTCGTTTTTTTATCAACGTCTGTGACCCTGATCTGATCAAAATCAAAGGTCTGCTTCGTCAAGTTCACCCTTGAATTCTGCGCAAAGTCATAATCAACGTTTAAATACGGTATTCCTAAGCCTGCATTATCTAAAGTAAGTATTCCACTAAAATCCGGATTGTTAACTGGCCCATCAATACGAGCGTTACCGCTGACATCTCCGCGAATATTACTTAGTATATCCTCACCTAAAGGAGCAAAGGGTTCTAAATCAAAACCGTCGAAATTCACTAATAATTTAGCCTCGGGCATATCACCCTGATTTAGAATATTACCGACAATACCCAGCTTTTCACGGCCCTTATCGGTTATTTGGGAGTTGACCACGAAATCGGTCAAATCTTTATTACCCACAATACCCAACGACAAATCACCCAAACGGATATCGTTTATCGAAAAATCTTCTACTCCTAAATTTGAGGAAGGCAAGTAAACATTGTCTTTTTGTAGAATATTCAAAGTACCATTGACCTCCCCTTGTAACTTTAAGCTATCAATGGCCGGTGTAATCTTATTCAAGGATACAATCTTGAACTGTAACTGAAGATCTTTGTAAGTCGAGTCAGCCAACTCTCCCCTGAGCCTAATTTGCTCCTCTTCACTATTGTTCATAACAATTTCTTCAATACTAATACTATCTAAGGTTCTATTGAGAACGACTTTGTTCTTATCATTGCCCTCTTTGTTCAGCACCCAAGTATTCCCCTTAAAACTAACATCAGAAGTTTTCAGACCGATAACCGATTTATTCTCTTTGTTAAAAGTGTGATAGAAATTAAGATTATAACTATCGTTTAGGTTGCTACCCCCTTTGAATTCGGTTCTAAAGAACAAAGTGTCTTTCAAAGTGGTATTTATCAGCCTAAAATCTTTAACATCGTAGTAATTTGTTTTCAAATCACCAACCGAAACAAACGTGTTGAAAAGCGGATTTTTGTTATCAATTCTAACATCAATACTATCGGCCTCGTTACCATAGGCGACGATACTTGGTGATTTAAAATTCAGTTTAAAATCACCATCATCGGCCACGATGTTACCCCTAATGAAAGTATTGGGGTCAAATTTCACTTCAGGAAAGAAAACATCAACAATCTTATTATAGATTTTAAAGTTAAAGGCCAACGATTGCCCTTTAGAAATGGTAAACGGTCGATAATTGGTGTAAATACTACCCAATGAGTTTTGCACCAGCTTACCGAGTTCACGAACCTTGAAGCTACCTTTCATATACCCGGTAATGATATCAGGGGAATTGATGTCTATAATGCGGGTAGAATCGTTTTCAAATTTGGAAGAAACTTTAAAGTCTTCGAAATAGTAGGTGTCATTTTTATTTTGAAAAACCGTTTTGGTAAAATTGATGTCACCCATCAAATTATCTAAAGTATTACCGGTAATGTTCATGTTGACATTACCCTTGAAGATGGAAATACTATCGTTGATGAAGTTCAGTTTTTTAAGGTCGGCATAATCAACAGAAGCAATGAAATTAAAGTCATTTCTATTTTCCCCAAAGTCTGCCAGCCCTTTAAAACTGAATTTTAAATTTTCGTCATTACTGATCAGCGTACCATCGAACAGTTGCTCTTTTAGAATACCACTCACCTTAATATCGGTGTACTCATAATTATTAAAAGATACCGAGTAAACCTCGCCAATTACCTCGGTATTCAAGGTTTCTTGCACAAAACCCTTACCCTCAACATTAAAATCAAGGGTGGCCTTGCCTAAACGCTTATTTTCTACAAAATCACCTAAATCAAAGTCAATCAAAGAAACAAAACCTTCATAGGTGGCATTATCGATATTATTCACATTGGCTAGCTCTAAATCAGCATAACTGCTACCAATGGCAGTGTTTAGGTTAACTTTGGCATCGATAGATGATTCTGTAATAAGAGCATCACCCCTAATAGTGAACTGACCTAGTTTTTGAAAGGAAGATGGTAAAGATTTACCCAAAATATTGGGCATTAATGACCTAAGTTCGTAATAACTCGAGGTAACATTTCTCATGTCGGCCTTCATGATAAAAGGGTCAGCACGACTAAAAAGATTTTTAAAATTGAAATCACCTCTGATGCCCGTATTATCCGACTGAAGAAACAGTTCTTCGGTGTTCAGGTCGTTTAATACACCGCTTACCTTGGTAGAAAAATTAACTTCTTTACCCCTCCCGAACTGATCATACAACAAATTGATTTCATCGAAGGCCACTGCCGAATCTTCAAAATCGGCCGTCAACTTAACCTTGTTCAGGAAATCGGCAAAGTCTTTTCGCTCATATTCAAAAATCAAATTTCCTTTCAAGTGCGAGCTATGAGTTCTTATGGACAGGGAGTCAAAGCTCATTTGCTGTTTCGTATACTTGAAATCAGTGGTCATGTGCTCAACATTGATTCCCCTTTGGCTTAAAAACGCCATTTCTTCAATAGAGACACTAACTTCTGGTCCCAAAATCTGAAAATCATTTGCACCGATATTCAACTCGGCAAAATTGAGCATTTCTTCAGTCTCCCTATTTTCATCCAACAGGCGAAAAGTACTGTTGGCGATATTAACGCGAGAAGAAGAAAAGAAAAATGGTTGTGTGCCCGGTTTTCTCGGCTGCCCATCATCAAGCTTATCGATAAAGACCTCTAGATTGGTATTCTTATCATCTCGATAAGTTTTCAGTTTAAAATCGAGCTTCTCAATATCAATATCACCAAATTCTAATTGACCGTTGACCAAATTTCTAATGCTCAAAACCGAGGTGGTAAGCCTATCGATGTAAAAAAGAGTGTCTTTTTTATAATCCTCGATAAAAACACCTTCCAAATTAGTGTCCCAAGAAATCAAGGAGACTCTTAGCTTATCGATATTGATATTGACCCCAAAGTCTTTATTGATGGTATTTGTAGCATATTTAGCAAAGCTTGTTTGAACGAAAGGCAAAGAAAGCACCAGTGTACCTAGAACACAGATCAAAATGATCACCAGAACAGTTCTAACCAGTATTTTTCTTAGTTTTTTGATAGGATCAATATGTTTTACCTTTGCTCATCCAACTTTTATTCCAAACTCGGTGGAAAAAGAACCAATTTACATCCTTGCCATTGAATCATCATGTGATGATACATCGGCCGCAATACTGAACCATAAAAATGTGCTCAGCAACATAACCGCATCACAAAAAATTCATGAGGAATATGGGGGTGTCGTACCTGAACTCGCTTCACGGGCACATCAGCAAAATATTGTACCCGTAGTGCATCAAGCTTTGAACAAGGCAAATATCGACAAAAAACTTATATCGGCCATAGCTTTTACGAGGGGGCCGGGCTTAATGGGATCTCTTTTAGTAGGCACTTCATTTGCAAAATCTCTTGCCCTTGGACTCGACGTGCCGCTCATTGAGGTAAACCATATGCAAGCACATATTTTGGCCCATTTTATTGAAGGTCAAGAAGACGGCATACCAGAGTTTCCTTTTCTTGCGATGACCATTAGTGGTGGCCACACCCAAATCGTTCTTGTAAAGGATTATTTTGACATGGAAATACTTGGCGAAACTTTGGATGATGCCGTGGGTGAAGCTTTTGACAAAAGCGCCAAAATTTTAGGCTTACCTTACCCTGGCGGGCCGCTAGTTGACAAATATGCCAAAGAGGGAAATGCCGATGCATTTCAATTTCCAAAACCAAAGGTCGAAGGACTCAATTTCAGCTTTAGCGGATTAAAAACAAGTATTCTTTATTTCATTCAAAAAGAGACCGCTAAAAACCCGAATTTCATTGAAGAAAACTTAGTTGATATCTGCGCCTCCATACAGAAAACAATCATTGGTATTTTAATGGACAAATTGAAAAAAGCAGTCAAGCAGACCGGAATTAAAAATATTGCCATCGGAGGTGGCGTTTCTGCCAATTCGGGCATTCGCAATGCCCTTCGAACGGCCGAAAAAAATCGAGGATGGAAAACTTACATTCCAAAATTCGAATACTGCACCGACAATGCCGCCATGATTGGTATTGTTGGTTACCTAAAATTCAACGAGATGGATTTTACCAACCAATCAGTTAGCGCAAAGGCACGATACAAGATAACCCAAAATTAAATCATGCAGCTTTTTTACCACCCTCATCTCGACCAAAGCGTATCGCAATTCACCTTTCCGGAAGAGGAAAGCAAACACATTGTAAGAGTTTTAAGAAAAAAAGCAGGTGACACCCTTAAAGTTACCAATGGCAAGGGCTTTCTATTTGAATCGACTATTGTGTCGGCTGAGCCAAAGAAGTGTGTTGCCGAAGTCACATCCTCTGAAAAACAACATCAAAAAATGCATTGGTTTCATATGGTGGTTGCGCCGACCAAGACCAACGACAGATTTGAATGGTTTCTAGAAAAAGCTACCGAAATCGGGGTCAATGAAATCACACCTATATTTTGCGAGCATTCAGAAAGAAAGAGCGTTAAAAAAGAACGTCTTGAAAAAGTCGTTCTCTCGGCAATGAAGCAAAGTTTAAGAACTTATTTACCCAAATTGAACGATGCTATTACTTTCTCTGAATTTATGGAGAGTGACAAAGGCGGACTTCTATTTATTGCTCATTGTGAGGATGAGGAAAAAGTAGACCTCAAAAGACGTGTTGCCCCTGACCAAGATATTACCATAATGATCGGTCCTGAGGGTGATTTTTCACACCATGAGATTAAGACTGCTTACGACAAAGGCTTCCTTCCCGTCTCCCTCGGTCATTATCGTCTAAGAACAGAGACCGCTGCCTTGGTAGCCTGCACAACCGTTAACCTTATCAATAATGGATAAACAACTTTCTAAAAGAGATTGTAACGAATTAGCTTACAAATAATTAAAATAAGAAAGGTGAACTATTAATTGAATTGAAAGGAATGCTGCTTCAAAATTATCAATCTAAACCGGTGCATTATTCATACATTTGATTATCAGGCCAAGGCTCAGACTTTAAGCAAATGAAATACTATTTATTATGGGTTTTTATTGCAACCCTGACTTTAAACTATAGTGCCGCTCAAGAAATTGCCGTATTAAAATATAATGGTGGGGGCGATTGGTACGCCAACCCAACTGCACTACCGAATCTAATTCGCTTTTGCAATACCAATTTAAAAACTACGATAGACGAGAAACCGGAAACCGTAGAAGCTGGCAGCAGCTCTATTTTTCAATTCCCGTTTCTTCATATGACCGGACATGGAAACGTTGTTTTTTCGGAAGAGGAAGCGGAGAATATAAGAACATATCTTTATTCAGGCGGTTTTTTGCACATAGATGACAACTACGGTATGGCCCCTTACCTTAAAAAAGCACTACAAACCATTTTTCCCGAAAAAGAGCTTGCAGAACTCGACCGAGAACATGCTATTTTCAACAGCGCCTACCCATTTCCCGACGGGTTGCCCAAAATTCATGAACACGATGGAAAGCGACCCCAGGCAATGGGCATTTTTCACGAGAACCGGCTAGTTTTGTTATTTACCACGGAAAGTGATTTAGGTGACGGATGGGAAGACCCCACTGTGCACAATGATCCGAAAGAAGTTAGAACGAAGGCACTGCAAATGGGGGCGAATATTATTTCATATGTTTTCAGGAATTGAGCAATATTAATTAATCAAATGCCATGGCGGAAGTAAATAAAAAAATTAGCTCTAAGATTATCTCCCAAGGTATATTACGAGCCGTTGGCATTATTTTGGGCATAGCGCTATTGCTATATTTTTTATGGAAGATTCAATCGGTAATAGCCTACTTGGCTTTTGCCGCAGTTATCGCTTTAATCGGAAGGCCAATTGTACTTTTCTTGCGCCGAAAATTGAGATTGCCCAATACACTGGCGGTCATTCTCACCATGTTGTTTATGGTAGCCATTTTAGCGGGAATCATATCTCTTTTCGTTCCCTTGATTTCCGAGCAAGGAAAGAATTTGTCGCTACTGGATATCAATAAATTACAAACCAACGTCAGAACACTTTACCTCGAGATTATGGATTATTTTGGGGCTACTCCAGAAGTAGTGGGCGAAATAATACAGGAAAGTGAACTGGAAAAAACAATCATCGACCGATTGGATATTGGGTTCATACCCAATTTCTTAAACTCCTTTTTAAATGTTTTAAGCTCTGCCAGCATCGGGCTGTTCTCGGTACTGTTCATTACTTTTTTCTTTTTAAAGGATAGCAAGTTGTTCCAAAGAGGCATTTTAGCCTTTGTTCCTCAAAATCGGGAAGCAGGAACCGTCAACTCCATGGAAAAGATCAACAATCTTCTATCGCGCTATTTCGTGGGGCTTTTGCTGCAAATTTTTATTCTTTTTGTCATTTACACCATTACGCTTTTGATTATTGGAATTGAAAATGCTATCGTAATCGCCTTTCTATGCGCTCTTTTCAACATCATACCCTATGTAGGCCCTCTTATTGGCGGAGCGATTATGATAGTACTAACCATGACCAGCAATTTAGGAATGGATTTCAGCACGGTAATCTTACCTAAAACAGGTTACGTTTTAATAGGTCTGGTGGTAGGTCAATTGGTCGATAATTTCTTCTCCCAGCCGTTTATTTTTTCAAACAGCGTTAAATCGCATCCCTTAGAAATATTCTTGATCATTATCATTGCCGGATTACTTTTTGGAGTCGTCGGAATGATAGTTGCAGTACCTGGATATACGGCAATAAAGGTGATTTTAAAGGAGTTTTTAGCAGAGAACAAGCTTGTTAAATCCCTCACCAAAACCTTATAGTCATATTTTGAATAAGAACATACTAAAATCTGGTGTTCAAGAATTTATAAGTAAAAAAAAGTCTACTGACATCATGTCAGTACTGCTTAAAAAACAATATTTTGATGGAATAGACAACAAAGAGCTGGCCGAGCAGATTGTGGCTAGAGAAAAGTGCCAGAAAAAACTTCCTACTTGGTTCAACAGTAAAGAAATTTATTACCCCAATAAACTAAATATTGAACAGACATCTTCTGAAACAACGGCCGAATACAAGTCTGATTTGGTCAGCGGAAAATCGCTCATTGATCTTACGGGCGGTTTCGGTGTCGACTCGTTTTATTTCAGTAATTCATTTGATAAAATTATTCACTGCGA
Organism: Euzebyella marina; assembly: GCF_003687485.1. Lineage (GTDB taxonomy): Bacteria > Bacteroidota > Bacteroidia > Flavobacteriales > Flavobacteriaceae > Euzebyella > Euzebyella marina. The sequence goes on from NZ_CP032050.1 coordinate 3,342,662, forward strand.
GATTGACCAAGAGTTATCAAAAATTGTAGCCCATAATTATTTAAAACTCCAAAAAAAGAATGTAGAGACTATTAATGCAGACGGCATCGAGCACCTTCAAAAAAGCACTGAAAAGTTTGATTGCATTTATTTAGATCCGTCAAGGCGCGATGAATCACTCAACCGGGTTTTTCTTTTTTCTGATTGTTCACCTAACATTGTAGAAAATCTACCCCTGCTCTTATCAAAATGTCGAAAGCTACTGATCAAAACTTCACCCTTGATTGATGTATCTTCAGGTATGAGAGAATTGAATTCAGTAAAGCAGATACACATTGTAGCCGTTGATAATGATGTAAAAGAAATACTTTGGCTGATAGATAAAGGCGAAGAAACCGAAGTTGCTGTACATACGGTCAATTTTGTCAAGACCGAAATTCAAAAATTTTCTTTTCAGTTAGATACCGAAAGGCAAATATCAACTGAAACGTCAGAACCACTCACCTACCTTTACGAACCTAATGCAGCCATTCTGAAATCAGGTGCCTTTAAAAGCATTGCTCCAGTGTACAACTTAAAGAAACTGGCCACGAATACTCATTTGTATACTTCAAAATACAAGATGGATTTTCCCGGGCGGATTTTTAGGATTCAAAAAGTGATTCCGTTTCAGAAAAAAGCCATTATAAAAGAAGGAATAAAAAAGGCAAATGTAACTACCCGTAACTTTCCAGAATCTGTGGCGAAAATCAGACATAGATTCAAAATAAAAGATGGCGGAATAGATTACCTTTTTTTCACCACTCTTTCCAATGGCGATTTGGTCATTATTTTCTGTCTGAAAGAGTAATTTCCTTAATCTTCTCTTTCGCAATATCGAGAGTGTTCGTAACAATCTAGACATTAAAGAATGACAATTTTCAATTTTATAATTCAAATTGATTCTCGAAATTTCATTAACTTAAATTTGTAGGAAAATATACCTTAATTACCTCGATGAAGAATTTTCTTATCAATAGTGATATCCTCAAAAATATATCCCTTAAAATAGTACAAAACCAGTATTATCAGCGTATTGAAAGAATTCAATAAATTAATAGAGAAAATTTAAACTTTCCAAAAATCAAAATATCACAATTATCATCTTTATGATTCATAAAATTTTGTTATTATTACTCAAGTTTTAGGCTTTTGTTAACTTTTACCAAAAGTAATTTTAGCGATTGGCTTATAAACTAGACTCAATTAAAACTAACAAACAACACGTATTATGAATCAAAAATGCGATTACAATTCGTTAAAGTCCAAGGGGAGATTTTCCCTAGCAGGATTAGGACTTTTTTCGATTTTTATGCTGGGGTCACAAGTGACTTTAGCGAATCCTGAACCAACAGTTAGTGTTTCGGTAAGTATTTTTCAATCAACCGTATCAGGAACTGTTGTAGATAGTGAAGGTGTTCCCCTGCCCGGAGCCAATGTTTTTGAAAAAGGCACCACAAACGGGACCCAAACCGACTTTGATGGTAAATTTAGTTTAGAAGTCGATTCGCAAGCTACGCTTGTCATTAGTTATTTAGGCTTCAAATCACAAGAGGTAGCCGTCAATGGTCAAACAAGTATTAATATTACGTTGGCGGAAGACTCAGCTCAATTAGACGAGGTGGTTGTTACGGGTTATCAAACCGAAACAAAACGTGAGACCACAGCTGCGGTTTCCGTTGTTCAAGCTGAAAAATTAGCCGCCATACCATCGGGTAACGTCGAACAGCAGTTACAAGGTAGAGTTGCAGGTGTAACTGTCTTAACAAACGGACAACCAGGTACAACTAGCCAAATTAGAATTCGAGGGTTTGGTGCTTTCGGTGGTAATGAACCATTATATGTAGTTGATGGTCTACCGGTAGGAAACACTGAATTCTTAAACCCTGATGACATCGAGACTACAACAGTTCTAAAAGATGCGGCGGCAGCTTCTATTTATGGTGCTAGAGCCGCGAACGGGGTTGTTGTCTATACGACTAAATCTGGTTCAAGAGGTAAACGCAAAACTGAAATGACAATTAACATTTCTAGTGGTGTAAGCGACCCTAATTCTAATGGTGCAATAAAAACCCTAAGCCCTTATGACCAAGCGAGGTATACTCATATTGCCTACGAAAACAATGCTGCAGTAAGTGGTGATCCAGTAGAATACAATCACCCTCAGTACGGATCCAATCCAACACCGGTATTACCTGAGTATTTGTATGCAGATGGTCTGAACGGCGTGTCCGCCAGTGAAATCAATTTTGCCCAGATAGCTCAAAATTACGAAAATGACCCAGAGAACACTTTCTTGATTAAGTCGAACTTAGCTGGAACCAATTGGTATAAAGAGATTACCCGAATTGCCCCCATAAGCCGATTTTCTGTAGGTTTTAATGGCGGTACTGACAACGGTCGCTTTTACACTGGTATATCAGGTCAGACTCAAGCTGGTATATTATTAAACAATGATTTTGAAAGGTATACGGCCAGATTTAATTCTGAATGGGATATTGCTCCTTGGTTAAGCATCGGTGAGAATTTTCAGGCAACCTATAGGTCTGTAACTGGCGGCTTTGGTGGTGAAGGCGGTATCGGTGGCGCAGATGACGAATCCCGTATTACAGATGCTATTCGTATGTCTCAAATAATACCCGTTTATGATGAATTCGGAAGTTTTGCCAGTACGAAAGCGGCAGGTTTCGGTAACCCTAGAAACCCTGTGAGGGTTCTAAAAAATGATGATGGAAATGATCAAGCTTACGGAATCGGTGGAACCGGAAATGTTTATGTGCTTTTAAAACCTATCGATGGGTTAACGTTGCGCTCGAGCCTAGGAGGAAGCTATAATAATTCTCATTTTGTGGGTTATAGCTATAGATATCTTGGAGATGCAGAGCCTCAAGCAAACAATGGCTATAGTGAAGGAAGTAGCTACTTTTTTAGCTGGACTTTCACTAATACAGCTAGTTATGACAAATTGTTCGGCAAACACAGAATTAAAGCTTTGGTAGGCGTTGAAGCCTTAAATACCGGTAAAGGTAGAAATATTAACGGATCAGGCACCAACCCTTTTTCAACTGATGTTGATTTTCAAAGTCTGAGCGTTGTACAAAACCCTGTGGTCAACAGTAGCCAATTTAAAGGTGTTAACTTCTATTCCATTTTTGGTAAACTTGATTATAATTTTGATGAAAAGTATTATCTGACAGGCGTACTTCGTCGAGATGGTGCCTCCCGTTTTGGGGGTAACAACAGATACGGGGTGTTTCCTGCCGTATCCGGTGCTTGGAGGGTAATCGCTGAACCATTTATGCAAAACCAAGATTTTGTTTCAGATTTAAAAGTACGTGGTGGTTGGGGCCAAATGGGAAATTCCAACAATGTAAACCCTAACAATCAATATTCTTTGTATGCCTCTAATAGGGCTGGAACCTTTTATCAAACAACAGGTCAGGCCTCAGGCGCTGATGAAGGTTTTGCAGCTAGCCGAATTGGTAATCCAAATGCCAAATGGGAAACGAGTACATCTACAAACATAGGTTTTGATTTAAGTTTGTTTAACAATAGACTTGAATTTATCTTCGATTGGTGGAAAAAAGATACTGAAGACCTACTTTATCAATTGCCTTTACCTGGAGTAACTGGTAACTTTGCAGCAGCGCCCTCAGTAAATATTGCCAAAATGTCCAACAAAGGTGTTGATTTTGAAATCATTGGCAGGGGCAATCTAACTGAAGATTTTACTTTTGAAGCAAGTGTAACAGCGGCTTTCTTAAAAAATGAAATTGTCTCTTTGGCTCCTGGACTCGAATTTTTTGACGGACCAGCAGTTAGAGATATCGTTGCTACAAGAAATGCGGTCGGGCAATCGCTTTCTGCCTTTTATGGCTATAATGTGATTGGTTATTTTAATTCTCAGGCCGAAGTAGATGCCAATGTATATACCAACGAAGAAGGCCAGACTGTGCCCGCTCAAGATGGACAGGGTCTAGGGCGATTTAAGTATGAAGATGTAAATGGAGATGGAAGAATTACTCCGGACGATAGGAAATTTTTAGGAAGCCCTGTTCCTGACTTCACTGGAGGTCTAACCCTTAACCTTAAGTACAAGCAATTAGAATTCGAGACTTATTGGTACACTTCTATCGGTAACGAAATATGGAACCAAACCAAATGGTATACCGATTTCTATGGAACATTCGAAGGAGCTGCGAAAGGTACAGCTGCATTCAAGTCGTGGACACCTGAACTTGGTAATAATGCCGTAGCCCCTCGGTGGGAAAGCGCTTCTAATTTTAGTACCAATACCGTTGGCAATTCTTGGTATGTTGAAGATGGCACCTACGTGCGCTTACAACGTTTGGCTCTTTCTTATGACTTCAGAGATTTAACCGAAAGGCTAGGCCTTACAAAACTAAGAATAGGTTTAGCGGCCAATAATATCTGGACGATAACTAACTATGGCGGTATCGATCCCGGTGTGGGCGGTGGTGTTGATACCAATTTCGGTATTGACATTGGGAATTATCCAGTATCCCCACAATATCTGATTAACTTTGAAATTGGTATATAATCTCTAATCGATAAGAAATAATCATGATAATATCATATATAAAAACGATATATTTAGAAAATAGTTATGAAAACAAATAGAAATACTAACAGATTGATAATTGTATTGGTGACCATGCTTGGTTTTGGTTCGTCTTGCAGCGATGAGTTTTTGGAGGTCCCTCCTACTGGTGTACTAGCGGACGCCCAAGTAAGCACTGCCGATGGAATTGACGGACTATTGATTGGTGCATACTCAATGTTGAATGGGTATCTTACAGGAAATAGAGGTTCTACCCCGAATAATTGGTTAACTGGATCTATACTAGGAGGTGATGCCAATAAAGGTACTGATCCTGGTGATGGGGCTAATTTAGCTACTTTTCAAAGGTTTCAAGCTGATGCCACTTTTGCTGAAGTTAATGAGTTATGGAAAGCTCGGTATGAAGGAGTAAATCGCTGTAACGTAGTTTTGAGAACAGTCGCGGAAAACATAGATGTTCTGACTGCGGAGAAAAGTACCAGTGTTCAAGCACAAGCAAGAATGTTGCGAGGTCACTTTTATTTTGATTTGAAGAAGCAATTTAATAATATAGTTGTTTTTGATGAAAATGTGCCAACAGAAGAAATTCCGAACATTCCGAATAATGGAGACGCTTGGGCCCAAATTGAGGCAGATTTTCAATTTGCCTATGATAATTTGCCCGAACAAACCGATGCAGGAAGGGTAAACAAATGGGCCGCTGCCGCCTATATGGGTAAAGCAAAGCTATATCAGGGCAAATTTGACGAAGCAAAAGATTGGTTCGACGATTTTATAGCTAACGGCGTTAACTATAATGGTGAAAAATTCGCTTTAGAACCTAGCTATCCACAGATTTTTAATGCAGAAAATGACAATCATAATGAAACAGTTATGGATGTCGAATCTTCTAATGCCACAGGAAGTGTAAATAACTCAAACTGGTTTGATGACTTGAACTATCCATATCTAACAGGTGTTGAAGGGCCAGGTGATTGCTGTGGTTTCTTTCAACCTAGCTTTGAATTGGCCAACTCTTTCAGAACTACTCCAGAAGGTTTACCACTTCTTGATAAATCTTATAGAGATTCCGAAAATGAACTTGTTACGGATATGGGTGTTGCTTCCACTGCTGATTTTACGCCCGACAGTGGTCCTTTAGACCCAAGAATTGACTTTTCTATAGGTAGAAGAGATATCCCCTATTTAGGTTGGAAACCTCACCCTGGTCAAGCTTGGATTCGTGTTCAGAGCTATGGCGGCCCTTATTCTCCTAAGAAATTTGTTTACTATGCCGGTCAAGATGGATCATTTACTGATACCAGCTCATGGACAAGGGGTTACGCTACTATGAATTATCCTATCATTCGTTATGCCGATGTACTTTTAATGGCTGCGGAAGCAGAAATAGAAGCTGGAACCTTAGAACAAGCAAGAACTTATGTAAATTTAGTTCGGGCAAGGGCTGCAAACTCAGAATTTTGGATCAAGAACGATGATGGTAGTGATGCCGCCAACTATGTTATTGCCGAATATCCCGAATCGCAATTTGCAACTCCTGAATCTGCAAGAGAGGCAGTATATTTCGAAAGAAAACTTGAGCTTTCAGGCGAAGGACACAGATTTTTTGATTTAGTTCGTTGGGGTATTGCTGACGAAGAAATCAATGAATATCTTGATTACGAAGTACAATATTTACAAAGTGCTTATTCCGGTGCTCAATTTACACCTGGCAAAGATGAGTATAGAGCTATTCCACAAACTCAACTAGATTTACAACCTGGAGTACTAACTCAGAACCCTGGTTATTAATCAAATCCAATTTTTATAAAAAGCTGCCCCTTTTGGGGTGGCTTTTTTTGTTTCTTGCAGAGGCTTTGCCATATTTGCTTAAACTTTCAATTTAATTTCGATAATATTACTAGATGAAGCAATTCACGAATAAAGTAAGGCTAGGTTTTTACATTTTCGCATGCCTCGCGTTCATCCACTGTAAAGAAAAAAAGCCTACTTCTAGGTTCAGTTTGGTCGATTCAAAAGATTCAGGTATTATTTTCAACAATCAACTTACTGAGAACGACTCTATAAACATCATCGATAACGAATTCGTTTACAACGGTGCCGGAGTCGCTCTAGGAGACCTGAACGGTGATGGCTTAGATGACATCTTTTTTGCAGGAAACCAAGTTTCAAATAAGTTATTTTTAAATAAGGGCAATCTTAAATTCAAAGATGTTTCCCTTGAATCAAAAATAGAGAAGCGAGATACGCTTGAATGGTCTTCAGGTGTTTCACTTATTGACATCAATACTGATGGCAAACTTGATATCTACGTATGTAATACTTTTAGGAAAGAAGAACACTTACGAAAAAATTTGCTCTATATCAACCAAGGTAACAACCAAGAAGGTGTTCCGTATTTCAAGGAGGAGGCGGAAACTTATGGAATAGCAGATGATACTTACTCCTCACACGCACAATTTTTTGACTTTGACCAAGATGGCGATCTAGACCTTTTTATCGGGGTTAATCGAATTGAAGGTATTGATCCTACCCAGTTTAGACCACTTGATGATGACGGTACATCACTAAGCAAGGACAAACTCTATGAAAACACCTATAATGACAGCCTTCAAAAACAGGTCTTTATTGATGTCTCAGATAAGGCCGGAATTAAATACCATGGCTACAGTCACAGCACCATCATTAATGATTTCAATCAAGACGGCTGGTTAGATATTTATGTAGCGAATGATTTCTTAAGTAACGATTTGGTCTACATCAATAACCATGATGGCACATTTACCAATAGAGCAAGAGAGATGTTCAAACATTTCAGTCTATCATCAATGGGTAGCGATATAGCCGATATAGATAATAATGGCACTTTAGAGCTCTATACTACAGAAATGCAGCCTTACTATAACAAGAGAAAGAAACTTTTTCAAGGGCCTAGTAGCTACCAAAAAGAGATTTTTACAAAAAAGTACGATTACGAAAAACAATATACCCGCAACACCTTACAGACCAGCCAAGGGGTCAACCCCGATACCGGTCTCCCCATTTACGGAGAGATAGCAATGCACTCCAATGTAAAAGAAACTGATTGGAGTTGGACACCACTTTTTGCCGATTACGACAATGATGGATTGCAAGATCTTTTTATCACAAACGGATTCCCCAAAGACGTAACGGACAGAGATTTTGGCGATTTCAAGGCCGCCGCCAGCAGATTAGTAAGTAAACAAAAACTTATTGACGCTATTCCTGAAATAAAAATTCCAAATTTCATGTTTAGAAATTCTGGTCACTTGCAGTTTGATGATGTTACCGCTTCATGGGGGCTTAACTTCCCGACTTATTCGAGCGGAGCAGCCTATGGAGATTTAGATAATGATGGTGACCTAGACCTAGTAGTCAATAATATTAATGATAATGCCCTTCTACTAGAAAACCATACACAAGAATTAGATGGTGCCAACCACTTCTTAAGAGTGTTTTTAAAGGGATCAAATAAGAATCCTGCTGCTATTGGAACATTTGTAGAAATTTTTTCCGATAGTATAAGACAGAAAAAAATGCTCTTATCTGGGCGGGGGTATTTATCGCAACCAGAAAATATACTTCACTTTGGCCTAGGAACGAAAGACCAAATAGACAGTTTGCAGATAACATGGCCAAATGGGTTAAAACAGATTGTTACCAATTTCGGTATGGATACATTGCTTACTATTTCTTATGACGAAAGCAAAACCATTTCCAAGTCTTCTATTACTCAAAACAATCAGGCGATATTAAAAAATGTTGGAAAGAAGTATAATTTAGAACATTTAAGCAGAGATCATGACTTTATCGATTTCAACTTTCAAAGAACCATACCCCATAAGTTTTCACAATACGGACCATCCATAGCGATTGGTGATATAAACGGTGATTTCCTTGATGACATGTTCGTGGCAGCCAGCCGAAACTTTGAACAAAAATGGTTTATTCAACAAAAAGATGGCACTTTCAAACAAGAAGGTGTCGCCTACAAAAAATCTGAAAAATTGGAGGAGGAAGATGCAGGTACCTTGCTCTTTGATGCAGATAATGACGGTGATTTAGATTTGTACATTGCCAGAGGTTGTGCCCAGTACCCTGAGGGTCATGATTATTATCAAGACTTGCTCATGATCAATGATGGCAAAGGCAACTTTGAACAGTTGGATAATGCTTTACCCCATATGAAGGCGAACGCTTCAGCGGTAAAAGCCGCAGATTTTGATAGAGACGGCGATCTTGATCTCTTTGTAGGAAGCAGGGTATTACCATTTACCTACCCAAAAGCTGACCGTTCGTACATACTGCGTAACGATAGTTCTAGCGATGAAATTAAATTTACAGATGTCACTCAAGAAATAGCAACCGAATTATCATATCCTGGGCTGATCAGTGATGCCTTGTGGACGGATTTCAATGGTGATTCTTGGCCTGATTTAATTTTGGCCGGTGAATGGATGCCTTTGAGATTCTTTAAAAATGACAGAGGGAAACTAAGAGAGATTACTGAATCTACAGGCTTGGCCAACTATCTTGGTTGGTGGAATAGTTTGGCCTCAGCCGATATAGATAATGATGGAGATATAGATTATATCGCGGGCAATGTGGGTGAAAACATCAATTTTAAAGCGACCAAAGATGAGCCGGTCAGGGTATATGCAAAGGATCTGGATAACAACGGAACAGTAGACCCGTTAATTTCTTATTTCTTACGGGATAGCGTCGGTGTGAAAAAAGAGTATTTGTACCACCCGTGGCAAGATGTAACCAAGCAATACGTAGGCATTCGAAAAAAGTTCAATTCGTTTGGAGATTTTGGAGAATCGACCTTGCCTGAAATGTTTTCTGATGGCCTTTTGGATGATGCTACCGTTCTATCTATGAATTATATGAAAACCTCATGGATTGAGAATCTAGGCGATGGTCAATTCAAAATGCATGCTTTACCTGTCGAAACACAACTTGCTCCAGTTTATGGCATTCTGCCCTACGATTTCGAATCTGACGGAAACATCGATTTATTCCTCATTGGAAATGACTTTGGCATGGAGGTGCAACAAGGTCCCGCAGATGCCCTTGTCGGCGTGTCATTAAAAAATAATGGGAAAGGCAAATTCAGCACCCTACCATTAGAGAAAAGTCATTTTTTTGTACCGCGTGATGGAAAGAGTATTGCATCTCTAAATATTGCCAATTCTAGTAATCTAATTATTGCTTCACAAAACAATGACTCCCTAAGAACTTTTGAGCCGAACATTAAACTTCAAAAACAACTTATTCGCCTAGAGAACAACGAAGTGAAAGCAATACTTCACCTTTCTAGCGGAAAGACACAAATTCGCGAATTCTATTGGGGCTCTACTTTTCAGTCGCAATCCAGTCGTTATATTGAGCCTTCCGAATCGATTCGAAAAGTTGAATTATTCAATAATAATGGCGAATTGACCAGAACATTGGAAGATTAAAAAGATATCCTCCAAAGAAGAAGAAGAAAAGCCCCAAATTGGGGCTTTTTCAATACTCATTAGGGTGTTTATAATCGCCGTAACGATATTTAATGGTTCTTTTTAATGGTATCTGCATGCCGTCAGTAGCTTCTAACCAATCGTAAATAGCTGTAGACATTTCTTTAACGATTTCCTGTTTGTCGGGATCGGCAATCAGGTTGTACATTTCATCAGGGTCATTTTCCAAATCGTATAGTTCGTTTCGGTCCCAGATACCCTGAAATTTCATGTATTTGTATTTGTCGGTTCGCATACCAAAAACTGTTGGTGTCATTGGAAAATCGTATTCCCAAAAATATTCATAGAATACTTCTTTTCTTGATGACTCCTTTTCCCCTGAAAGGATTGGAATAAATGAAACCCCCGGCATATGCTCAGGTTTTTGAACACCGGCTTCGGCTAAAACGGTTGGGCCAATATCAATATTCTGTACCATAGCTTTAGGCTTCACTCCTCCCTCAAAAATATCAGGACATCTAACCAATAGCGGTACTTTTACCGATTCCTCATAAAAATGCCTCTTGTCGATAAGGCCATGTTCGCCCCAACTAAAGCCGTTATCACCCATATATATTACTAACGTAGATTCGTCTAGGCCTTCTTGTTTTAACCACTCCATTACGCTACCTATACTTTCGTCCACCCCCAGAAGAGTCTCACAATAATCGACCACCATTTCGTGAATATCACGATTCTCATGGTACATATAATCAACCCCATGCCAACTGACCCGTTGATCAGCGACCCATTGGGGCCATTTCAAATCTCTATACTTTCCTGTTTTGGTTTGGTCATAAGTTGATGGCAAGGCAATTTGTTTGCCCTTATACCTGCCTTTATGCCGGCGCGCAGGTTTAAATGCGGCATGTACCGCCTTATGTGAAAGGTAGAGAAAGAAAGGCTTCTTTTTATCCCGATTGTCAAGCCACTCCAAAGCGTGATCGGTAAGTAAATCGGTAATATAGGTAGAATCTTTATAAGCAACTCTTTCGCCGTTAATATTTAGGGTGGGGTTGTAATATACGCCTTGGCCAGGAAAACTTTCCCAATGACTGAAACCTGGTTGGGGTTCATCACCATGGTCGCCCATATGCCATTTTCCAAAAAAACCCGTCTGATACCCTGCTTTTTGGAGATACTGGGGAAAATAGGTGAGATTACCGGGATCTGGCGCCTGATTATCGACGATGGTGTGGTTATGTGAAAATTGACCTGTTAAAATTGATGCTCTACTGGGGGAGCATAAAGAAGTAGTAACAAAGGCATTGGAAAAGTAAGCGCCTTCAGAGGCAAGCTTATCCATATTTGGGGTTTCCAACCACGGAACCTTACCAGTGAACCCCATGTAGTCATACCTATGATCATCGGTTAAAATAAAGATGACATTTCGACGTTTCTTTTTAGTCTTAAGCATGGGGTCAGTTTTTGCTTGGAGCTGCATTGGTGCAAATACCATAAAAACAAGCCAAAGTTTGATGAAGTTCATAAGTTAATTGAGTTGGATTAAATCGTTTTAGTTTAAATTCTCTCGTGATTGTTGCATCAACCATTCGTAAAGTTCTTCGGTATTGTATGCCTGCACCCAAGAATCGTGGCCAACTCCAGGGTATTTGGTGAATCGAACATCATAGCCCATCGATTTCAGCTTACCGACCATCTCTTCCGACTCACTGATGGGTATCGATTCATCTTCTGTGCCATGAAAAACCCAAATGGAAGTTTTCTTGTCAATCCATGCGGCATAGGGCGCCGGGGCCATACCGCAAACGATAGCTAATGCAGCGAATTTTTCAGGATATTGAACGGCCATCTCCCATGCCGCTCCTCCACCCCTACTAAGGCCTGTAAGCAGTAACCTGTTTTTATCTATCCTATTATTCTCAACAATAGTGTCAAGAAGTTGGGCCAAAGCCCTGGTATTCCACCATTTCTTTCGGTGTGGATTTTGAGGTGCCAGTATCAAAAATGGAAACTTTTTGCCCCTGGCAATCAATTTTGGTGGTCCGTTTCGCTTTACGGTTACCAAGCTATCACCAGATTCTCCTCCCCCGTGCAAAAACAGTAATAACGGAAACTTTTTATCCGGCTCATCTTCATATTCTTCTGGGTAATAAAGATAATAGTCAAAATTTTCTTTAGTAACCGTTTCTTGTCTTGCATCAATGAGACGTGAAGACGATTGCGAAGCGCAACCTTGGGCAAACAATACTAAAATCAGGAGCAATACTAGAATTCTTGTTTTCAACATAGATGATGATTTGGGGAAAAACCGCAACCACGTTAAAGTACAAAGAAATAAAAATAGGTACAAAAAAGAAACGGATGCCCTTTGGCATCCGTTCAAGATTTAGTTTTTAAAATTTATCTGTAGAGCGTAAAGTGACCGACATATCTTATATCACGATCATCATTTTGGTTAACGACGTACCAGTAATCACCCGTCGGAAGCTCTTTACCTTCATAAGTTCCATCCCATTTACTTACCTGATCTAGCTCGGCAACCACACGACCGTAACGATCATAGATAATAACCTCAATATTCGGGAAGAAATCTCGATTACCCGGCGCCCAAAAATCGTTCTCATTATCACCGTTCGGAGAGAAGAAATTTGGTATTTCAAGCATTCCAGTAAACTCAAATGGTATTGCCGCTACCGCTTCACAACCATTATCATCCACTACTCGAATTTCAACTGTTCCGCTATCGGTTGTGGTGTAGATACCAACATCGCCATACGATTGTCCGTTAAAGAAGAACTCATAGCCTCCGAAGCCACCCTCGGCCATAGCCGTGATTTCATTCGGACCAGTTTTCTCGGCAGTCAAGGTCAAAGGGTCATACCCTTCGATACTGAACTCCACAAAGTTAGTACAACCATTTTCGTGATAGATGTAAACAGTATAGTCACCCGCTGGTAAATCTCCCCATTCACGATCTGTGGTCGCTAAAGAAGTAATGGCATCGGTCGGATCAACAGGATTCAAAGCGAACAACAGATCAGGAAGAACACTTGAATCTTGCATTTCAACTCTGGCCGTACTATTAGGGAAGATACCTTCACAGCCATATTGAACAATAGGTTCAGCTGTTAAATCAACACCAATTTCAATAGGTATCAACACGTCTGTATCACAGAGGTTGGCGTCTTGTATGAAAACTATGTAGGTTTCACCACCTATTAAGTTATCAAAGAAAAGATTATCGTTACGCTCGAACACTTCGGTACCATCTGAATTTGGACCGATAACCCTTGTTTCATAATACGTTTCAAAGGTCACAGGATCAACGAACGGTGTGCCTCCAGCAATTGTTATCTGAGCCGTACCATCGGCAAACCCTATACAGGTTTCCGGTGAGGTAACTACGTCGGTAACCTCCAGTTCATCGGGTTCGGTCACCACGATTTCAAATGTCTGTGGACAACCTTCTGCATCTTGGGCCAAAACCGTATAAGACGGATTACTCGGGGTATTAGCTGCCAAATCGGTAAAGGTATATGTTAACGGATTATCAGGATCTGAGAAAAACTCACTCAAGTTCGGTTCGATAGCAAACTTCACGAGCCCTGGGGTCGCACTGGTAACCTCCATAGTAATCGTACCGTCAGATTCACCAAAACAAGATGTTGGAGTACTACTATAATCAATAGTCACAGGTTCCGCCGGAGCAATAGTAAATGGTCCTTGCACAACACCACAGTTTGCACGGCTAATCACGGAAATCCAGTAATCACCCGCATCAAGGTTCTCAAAGGTACCAAAGTCTTGCATCGGCAAGTTATTGTAGGTTGGCAACGATTCAGCCACGAAAGCATCAGAACCAGGGTCTGAATTATAAATTCTAAATTCATAAATACCCGTACCTCCATTAGCAACTGCCTCAATTCTACCGTCTACCTCGTACGCACACGAAACATCAAAAGTGGGCGATGTTGGATCAAGACTTAAAGGCTCTGCATCTGTAATAGTAATACCATTGGTTTTTCGGGCCAAACATGAGCTCAAGCCACCCACCTTTCGAACTTCGAAACGATATGAGTTACCAATGGTTCCCGGTATATTGGTCTTAACCGGCAATCCGTTGACATCGGTCTCATCGATTGGCAACCATGGTCCTCCAGAATTATTTACGCTATATTCATAAGTGCCACCCTGCGGATTGTTCACACGAATCATCATTGTTGCGATGTTACCACATGCTGGTACCGAAGTTTGAATCAATACCGGGTTGATTGGCGGCGGCGGAATGACCTGAACCGGAGGAGTTACGAAGCTACAGTTCATAGTTGAAACCACTTCTACGGCATACCATCCACCAGGAATAACTCCCGTTCCGGCCGTACCCACAAACTCTGGGTCACTTTGATACCCTGTTGAAGATACCACATCGGTATTATCAGAACTGCCCAAATGCAACAAGCGATACTGATATCCGGCGCCTGGCACACCTCCAATAGCACCAGGGTTCGTTGTTCCTGGCTCAACGGCCACAATCACGGCGTCGTTACCTTGAGGACACTCCAACTCTCTTGTTATAATGGCCTCTGCATCGATTTGTGCAACCGGTAAAAGCTCTAGTTCTTCAGAGTGTTCACATCCTTCTGTATCTCTTACTATTACACGATAATTGCCACTCGAAAGCCCCGTAAACCTATCATTACTTCCATTGGCAGCAAATGTTGCGTAGGCCGCATTAGAATGCGGTGCAAAGCCGCTACCTACTGGATTTTCGTACTCTAATCGGTATTCATAAGGGGCATTATCCCATCCTCCTTGAGTACTAACGATAATTTCACCTAAATCATCATTACACCCCACTCTTCCGACCTCGTCCATAGTCGTTATGAGAAGTTGCTCGTTAGGCATTTGAACGGTAGTCATATTACTGAATACATTACAAGCTGAAGCTGTCATGCCCATTTCGCGGATTACTACACGAAGATTACCACCTTCCAGACCGGTTATAACAGCCGGGTTACCATCTACAGCAGTGTCGATTGTTCCGGTTGAATTACCTGCGACCGGCGTACCGAAGGAACCGCCACTGAACCCTGGATCATTGGCAGCGTATACGAAGTATTCATAAACTCCCGTATATCCGCTTACATCAATGGTCAATTCACCATCAGTAGCGCCAAAACAACCAACTGGGTCATTTTGTGAAATGGAAACCGTAGGTAGAATAGGTTCTGCAACGACATAGGCGGTTATCGGATAAGTACAGCCTCCCACATCATTTACCTGTAAATTGTACTCACCGGCAACCATTGGCAAATCGAATTCAACAAAAGAACCACTTGGTTGAGAAACACTTGAAACCGGCGTTACCGAGAAACCTTGGTCTTCAATTATAAAATTGGTACTGCCTGTTACGTCAATTCTAATCCTTTCAGGATTTTCACAATCCATAGGAGAAATCTGTGTAATAGTTGCGGTTACCGTATTTGGAGCCAAAACCGTCACCGAATCACTGAATTCACAACCATTTGAATCTATGGCATAAATAGTAATGACTTGATCAGAACCCGTATCAACTATCTCGAATGTCGGACTCGACTGGTAGCTATCGGCAAGGTCTAGTTTATAGCCGTAAGGGCCACCATTGCCAACATTACCACCCACGATGGATGCTGTTACATTCGTTGTACTAAACTGATTTGCCGCCGGATTACAGACAAGTGTACCTGCCGTTACATCGATTTCAAATGGTGGTGGTTCGTTGATAACCACTTCTTCTCTATCAAAACAGCTGCGGTCGGTAACAACTTCAATTACGTAAGTGCCCGGAGTTAAGTTCAAGAAAGTACCTGAAGCATTTGTACCGGTTCTTCCAGAGGTGTCAAGACCTGATGGCATTGAAGCCAAAGTGGTCGTATATAAATTGAATTCTCTAATTCCATCAATATCGGTTCCTGCTTGCAAAGAAGCCGAAATACTTCCGTCTCCAACCCCATTACAACTAACATCACTTGCACCCGTATCGTCAATAATTGGCGAAGTTGGGGCTGTTCTAAGAATGTCATCGACCAAAAAGGTACAATTGTTGACACCATCATCGACTTGATTATCGGTTACTTCCACTTGATAATCTCCCGGAGGGATATTCGGAAAAATACCATCATTATCAGGGTCGGTAATACTTACAGGAGAACCAAACATATCGGTTCCTGTGAGAACATAAGTGAAATCACCACTACCTCCATTGGCCGTAATTGTAACAACTCCATCACTTTCTTCACAACTTGGTTCGGTACTAAAGCCTCCAGATGCTGAAAGAACTTGGAACACTTCGGCAACATCATCTACATCACACCCATTGGCATCAATAACATGTACCGGATATGAACCAATATTGTTAACAAAAAATATTGCTTGTGTAGGTGTACCTGGAGTATAAGCAGGTGTTTGACTAACCCCATTCAAAGTAAATGTCGGTGTCTCTATATGACCTGGCATTTCTAATGTAATTTGGAAACCACCTGATGGTGTAGTTACATCACATTGATTGTCTACGCTGATAGTCGGTGCCGGTAAATCAGGATTCAGCTGAATCACCGCTGCAGATACACGATAAGAACAGTTGTTCGCATCGATAACCCAGATATCATAATCTGTACCAGGTGCCAGTGATCCCGGCAAGGAAACTGTAGAGGCATCACTGAAATCATCAGATGGGTCTGCAGGTGTTAGGGTACCGTCAGTATCAACAGGAGTACCAGCGGGAACATAAGCATACAAGTATGGGCTACCAGTAGCAAAAGGTGTTCCGCCGCTTCCCCTAACAGTCAATTGACCGAGAGCATTACAGTTGGCATTTTGGTTATCAATAATATCTACCCGTGGCATGTTGATAACCGCTTCGTCTTCGTCTCCGCTAGAACAACCGTTAGCATCTTCTACCGAGATTCCATACCTGCCTTGAGGCACTGTCAAATCACTTGCTAGAGCTGTTAAAGAGGAGTTGGTTACATTGTAAACCTCTTCTCCTGTTTCTAAATTGGTAATAATAACATCGTAAGGTGCTGTACCTGACGTAATATTATAGTTGATACCTACATCGCCATTTCTACATGTGGCACCGTCGACCGTCAAATCTACAGCAGAACCAGGTCCGTTGGGTAAAGTGATCACTTCTTGATATGTACAACCTGTAGATGTATCCCTTACTTCTACTGTATAAGAAGCACCCCATAGCAAATTGCTAAAGCAATGGTTAGTAGCTGTAGTATTAGGTGAGACCCAGCCTACTAGAGGGTCGGGATCGGCCAATCGTATTTCATATGGACCTGTTCCATTCACTATTTCAACACATACTGTACTTCCACCAGGAGTACAGAAGGCAGGGGGTGTTGGATAGGTAGGAATTATATCAAGATTGGTTGTTCCGATGGTCACGGGTTCAATATCATTACATCCTCGAGAATCAATGATAATCACCTGATAATCACCTGGAATCAGACTTGGATCAGTTACCGACAAAGGAAAGTCCGCGTCCGTTACATTATTTTGAGTCACATAAGGGTTTCCAAAGTTATCCTCAATAATAACTGTATAATTCTGAACACCAGGGGTTGGTAAACTAACAGTCACCCCACCGGAAAGATCACCAGAAGTACACGTAGCATCAATAGGCGCTACCGTAGCATCGGGTGTTGGGTTGGGGTCGGTAGTCACCGTCACGGGTGTTACCGCAGTAATACAATCTCTTGAATCTTTTACTAGATACTCATAGTTACCCGCTGCAAGACCTGAATAAACAGTTTGTGAAGAAAAGTTATAAGTATTTGTAGGGTCAGGATTATTAGGATCCGGAACCAATGTACCCGCAGGAGCGAAAACCACCTCAAAAGGAGGAACACCAGAAGATACAGTTGGAATAATTTCTACAAAACCGCTATTAGGATCACCACAACTTGGGCCCACTATTCGCTCTGTAGCGGCAATATTTGTAGGTTCAGCAAAGGTCAACCCTTCTGACGTATTGGTACATGAATTATTATCGGTTACTTCAACGGTATAAACACCGTGCTCACCGTAGGGTACAGTATAGTTAAATGGATTTGATGGAATATTAATTCCTGTCTGCCCTGGTACAGCAATTCCGTCTTTGTAGATGGTGTATGAAGTGGAACTTAGGGTTGAGATATCTCCTCCGGAAACAGTCACTTCCATTTCACCGTCTCCTCCACAAGGAATTTCAGTAACCAAATCTAAGTTTACTTGAATTTGAGGAGGTATTCTTACAGACGTCGTTTGGGCAATACAATCATTTCCGTCGACTACTTGAATTATGTAATTACCCGGAACAAGGTTGGTAAAGGTGTAAGTACCCGGTGTACCTGGCGTCTGCAGGGGTCCACCATTAATTCGATATCTATGGCTGGTCAATGGTGCAGAGCCTGCAGTTGAAGAAACCGTAATTTCGGCATCGTTAGTAGCCGAATAACAATAGTCGGCACTATCAAATGATATGGATGGCGCTGTTACACTTGTTAAGGTAAAAGTGGTTGAGGCAGTACAACCCTCGGAGTCTATAACTGTTAATGTATAGGTGCCCTCGGCGGTTAAACTACCAAAAGTACGCCCAGTTTTTGGGCCCTGTAGGGTTCCTGGAGGTGATGGCCACTGAAGTTCATACCTATAACTACCGAATCCTCCGGCAGCATTGGCTCGAACCCTACCAATATTATTGTTTTGACAACTCATATCAGTCACATCAGCGGTAATACTCAAAGGAGTAGCAGCTTCTTCCACATCAAAAGATGCTGTCGATGTACAGTTGGTATCGTTGTCGGTTACCGTAATTTCGTAAGTACCAGCTCCTAAACCGGAAATTGGTATCTCAAACGCCGAACTATTCGTTCCACTTGTTATTATGGCAGCAGTCGGTGCAGTTCTGTTCACCACATAATCATAATCGGTGGCAAACCCATCGACCAAGAATGCTCCATCGCCATCAGTGGCAGCGGGACAAACTCTTCGATCCCCTCCAGATTTAACTCTAGCTCGTATAGTACTGATACCTCCCGTGGTAAAACTGGCTGTGTAAGTACACCCATCGGTATCGGTAATTTCAAATTGATACGAAGTATCTAAGTTAAGTCCGTTAAACACATTACTTGCCTGAGCAGGAGGCAATGCCGTTGCGGGATTAGAGGAGATGATTTCATATTGCGCAACTGGAAAACCTGCAGGTTGCACATCAATAGTTACCCTACTGGTTCCTGTGGCGCAATCTAAATTGTCTTGAACAAAGTTAATAGCAGTTGGTGGAACCGGTTCAGAAACCGTAATAGGTGACAGAGCCTGATAGCATCCTGAATCGTCTCTTATATAAGGTATGTAGGTGCCTGATGCCAGTCCTGTAAAACTTGTGCCAGATTGAAAGTTGGTGTTATCAATACTATACTCATAACCAGAACCAGAACCTCCACTAGCGGGGGCAAAATCAATGATTGCCCCACCATTGTTACAAGTATAATCTTGTGTTAAGCTGGCCGAACCGTTCAAGCCTCCTTCGGAAGTTACTGTTACCGATGGAAGTGCCAGAACGCACGAAAATGCACCTTGAGAATACCTTACCTCTACAATATTATAGGTGCCATCGGCCACTGGTATGGTCGACGATGTGGTAAAGGGATCACCAGCATTATTGGTCGCCCTGAATTCTAAGTTGAAACCTCGTGGGTCGTTAATGGCGAAATCTACTTTTCCTCCCCCATTGGTACAGGTACCGGTAATAGGGCCAGCAGTTACATCGGGCGGATCAAGTTCGGCCACGTATTCAGATTTTTCGGCTGTACAACCTTGGTCATCCGTTATATAAAAGGTGTATGTACCAGGGCTAGTTACCGTATAAGAATTAGTACCTGTGAAAAATCCTCCAGAATTTCCACCATCGCTAACAGTATAGCTATAGTTTCCGGAACCACCAGAAGGCGTTACGTCGATATCTACACTGGTAATGGTCGAACATCCGAAACTCATTCCGTTGGTATCGGTAATCACCTCGATTGGACTCAATCCTACACCAACGGTAATAGGATTACCATTTACGTCTGTATATTGTATCGGAGCCGGAATGCCATTAGGAATATCCTCATGACAGTCATTAGTTTCAACTTTTACCGCATAAGTACCTTCGCTTACTGCCCCAAATGTATAGGTGTTACTTGAAATTGTAGAAGTAAACTCAATTTCGGCACCGTTCTCATCTAATAAGGTATATACATAAGGCCCAGGTACCTCCGGATTAACGGTTACGTCGATACTTCCTGTTTCCCCACTACATACCGGATTGGTAAAGGTTACATCGATTTCGATTTCAACTTCTTCTATTTCAATGACCTCATACAAATATTCACATACTTGGCCAGAGATATTCAACCTAGCCTGTACTTGGTATAATCCAGGGTTTAGGTTATCAAATATAGAAGATGATTGGTAGGGCCCGAACGGATTCGCACCTTCGCGAATTCTAAATTGATAACTATTGGGAAGACCGGTAATCTCGATACGACCCGGGTTATTACAAACAAAATCTTTTTTAGTATAGGTTTGGGTAATGGTACTTTTTACCACTTCAAAATAATAGTATTGCCCCCCATTGACCTGAACCCTAAATTCGGCTCCGTTCGCTGCTGAGATAGTACTGGCGTCTAGGTTGAAAGATGAACCGTTATGCACCTCTGTGTAGGCCGATGTATAATCAGGGCACTCTACATTCGTATTCGGGGTGGCCCCGGTCAACTGTTGCCATGAAACACTTCCGTAAGGCCCTCCGGAGAGTGTAATGTTTCTATCATCAGAGTCACCGCATAGAATAAACCTTGCAACGGTGGCCCCATCGTTGGTACAGCTTACCGTTTCATCGGCTCCTTGAATTATGGTCGTGAACATGGGAGCGCTGACAGCCTTACCTGATTTCTTGTTCTTTTGGGTATTGACGAGAAATTTAGACTCGGTTTCTCGCTGTGAGGTCTTCTCTAGAGAAACAGCATCCTTGACCTTTTCGGCAACCTCGGAGATCAAGGTATACACTTTAGGATTGGCGATGGCCGTAGTACCGACTACTGAAAATGATATTAACAGTAGGGCAAGAAGAACATGCCGCATTTTCTTTGGGAACATAGGTTAAGTCTTAGGTATTAAGAATAGCTGCGTTTGGGGAGCATTTATTCTTAAGATGTAATTATTTATACTTATAAATTCTCTTTATATTTATCCGCTAAGCATACATTAATATTATTTTTAACGTACATCCATGAAAAATAGTGTATTTCTACTTTGTTCAACTCTAGTTTTCTTTTACACATCTTGTGCTCAAGACCCTGAAAACCAAGTTAGTGACCCTTCTTCCACTCCTTTTGAGGCTGAATTACTGATCGATGAAATGCAAATTCCGTGGGGAATGACCTTTTTACCGGATGGCAGTATGCTGGTGACCGAGAAATCAGGCGAAATCGTTCATTTTAAAAACGGTGCCAAAACCAAGGTTAAAGAAGTACCACAAGTTTATACTAGAGGGCAAGGCGGACTTTTGGATATTGAGGCACATCCTGACTATGCCAATAATGGTTGGATCTATATTTCATATTCTTCCGAGGAAGGAGATGAAAAAGGTGGAAACACCGCTCTTATGAGAGCTAAGCTAAAGGATAATGCATTGGTCGAAAAGCAATTACTCTACAAAGCGACCCCCAACACAACCAAAGGTCAGCATTTCGGTTCTAGAATCGTTTTCGATAATGAAGGCTATCTTTTTCTTTCAATTGGTGAGCGCGGGGCCAGAGATGAAAACCCACAAGATATAACTAGGGATGGCGGCAAAATTTATCGTTTTCATGATGATGGCAAAATACCCCAAGACAATCCTTTTGTTAGTAAAGATGGTGCCAAAACAGCAATTTATAGCTATGGGCACCGTAACCCACAAGGCCTAGCTAAACATCCGGAAACCGGAAAAATATGGGATAATGAACACGGTCCGAGAGGTGGTGATGAAATCAACATTATAAAACCAGGTGCCAACTATGGTTGGCCGGTCATAACTTATGGTATCAATTATAGTGGTACACCTATAACCGATAAAACCGAAATGGACGGAATGGAACAACCTTTTCACTATTGGGTACCAAGTATCGCCCCGAGTGGCATGGCATTTGTTACATCCGATAAATATGGAGACTGGAAAGGAAGCATTCTTGTTGGGTCACTAAAATTTCAATATTTGGAACGATTAGTAGTTGAAGGAGAAAAAGTTACCGACAGAGAAAAATTAATGGCCGAAATAGGTCGAGTAAGAGACGTTAAAGAAGGGCCTGACGGACTAATTTATGTAGCAGTAGAAGGAAAAGGTGTTTATAAACTAGTACCAAAAAGCTAGTAAAGTTCTTTTCTAAAGGTTCCATTACTACCATAAGTATCATTATGAAATTTTTAAACATTCTGTTGTTTCTAATCTTTTGTGCTGTACCGACAGTTCAGGCGCAAGAGGCAGATTTAGAAGAAAGTATGGCACGTGGCGAAGCTGTTTATATGGATTTCTGTGTGACGTGCCACTTAGAAAATGGCGAGGGAGTAGCAAATACTTTCCCACCCCTTGCCATGTCAGATTATTTAAAGAAAAACCGTGAAGCCAGCATCCGCGGGGTTAAGTACGGCCAGCAAGGCGAATTGACCGTCAACGGCGTTACCTATAACAGCGTAATGGCACCCATGGGATTGGATGATAGTGAGATTGCCGATGTAATGAACTACATTATGAACTCGTGGGGCAATTGGTCGAGCAAATTGGTCACTACAGACGAGGTAGAGGCCATTTCAAAATAGATTAAGAACCCGCTTCTATAGCTGCTTTGACCGAGCCATGCTTCTTTAAAAGAGATTCAGCTTTCTCATAAGGTATTCCCAACCCTTCTGCGACATAGCGTGCGCCACGATCAACAAGTTTGTTATTACTTAGTTGCATGTTGACCATCTTGTTCCCTTTTACCCTTCCAATCTTAATCATCAGGGCAGTAGAAATCATATTTAGGGCTAGTTTTTGAGATGTTCCGCTCTTCATACGCGTGCTGCCCGTAACAAATTCAGGTCCAACGTTCATCTCGATAGGTATATCGGAATTTTTCGCCAACGGCGAACCTGGGTTGTTGGTTATTCCTGCGGTTAAAAGTCCGTTCTTTTTAGCCTGTTCAATGCCTCCTAACACATAGGGCGTTGTACCGGAAGCGGCAATACCGACTACCGTATCAAGTTCGGTCATCTCATACGCCATCATATCTTTCCACGCCTGTTCAGTGTCATCCTCTGCGTGTTCGACCGATTTTCTAATGGCAATATCGCCTCCAGCTATAAGACCGATTACCCTTGTATGTGGCATACCGTACGTAGGTGGTATTTCAGAAGCATCGAGTACACCTAAACGGCCGCTTGTACCCGCCCCTATATAAAAAAGACGCCCTCCTTTTTCAAATCGTTCGGCCAGCGCATCGACCAATTTCGTGATTTGAGGAATAGCCTCTGAAACGGCAACGGCCACTTTTTGGTCTTCCTCGTTCATTTTCTTTAAAATAGAGTTGGTTTCTAACAACTCTAAATCGTCATGGTTCGATGGGGTTTCGGTAATCTTGGTATAGTCCATGGTATTTATAAAATATGTATATCGTGGTTTTTAAAAGAATTCAATAGCGAATCTTCCGGCTCTAGCTCGGTTATCATCGTATTGATGGCATTAATATCGCAAGTTTTGTAACGATGTTGTGAATTCAGTTTTTCTGATATGGATAAAAGTACCGTTTTTTTTGAGCTCTTTATCACCGCTTTCTTCACTTGAACAATGTCCCAATCAAATTCGGTAAGACCGTAAAAAGAGTCAACATACCCTGTACCGATAAAACTAAAATCAACCCTGATTTCAGAAAGATTATGAATGGCGTTGGCCCCTATCGTGGTTTGAGATTCACTAGAAACTTGTCCTCCGACTATAATTACATTCACATTTGATTTGTTAAGCAGTTCTGAGGCTACCGGAAGACTATGTGTAAAGCATGTTATTTCTAAATTCGGAGGTATCAATCTGGCCAATTCCGAGCAAGTTGTACCTCCATCTATAAAGATAACGGCACCCGGTTTAAGTAACGAAAGTGCTTTCTGGGCTATTTTAGTCTTCTGCTCTAATTTATATACATTTTGATTTCGTGTACTGCTATTAGTAAAACCCAGCGATACGGCACCTCCGTGTACTTTACGTAATTTATTTTCAGCGTCTAGCTCTTTTACATCACGACGCACCGTATCTATAGAAACATCCAATGTTTCGGCAATATCGGTCAATAAGATTCGGTTGTGCAGTTCAACCTCGTTTAAGATGGTTTGTTGTCGCTCTTCCTTTAACATAGCGTCAATGAATTCTAAATTTTAGCCGCACAAATATATGCAATATTATCGAATGCCGTTTTTTTCTGGTTTAAAGTTAATAAATCATTAAAAATGCAAAAAACAGCAATTTAAAAAGCAAAAAACAGCAACTATTAGGCGTCGTTGCTTATATTTGCAGCTAAATAAACCTCTACCTTAAGAACAATAAAAATGAAAACAATTCTGGAAAAAAATGGCTCTTCTATTGAATACCGCCCTGTAGGTCAATTTGAAGAAACACGATTTGAAAAGATTCACAACGTAATTTTCTCAGATTCTAATAGAGCTTCTATACAAGTAGCAGAAGAAATTGCCACACTTATCAAGAAAAAACAAAAAGAGAATAAAAATTGTGTGTTAGGTCTGGCTACCGGCTCATCTCCGATAAGAGTTTACGAAGAGTTAGTGAGAATGCACAAAGAAGATGGGCTAAGTTTTTCCAACGTTATTACCTTCAATCTTGACGAATACCTTCCTATGGAAAAAGATAACCGTCAAAGTTACTGGTACTTCATGCATGAACACCTGTTTAATCATATAGATATTCCTGCAGAAAATATACACATACCTGACGGTACTATTTTAGGGGGCGATGTCATCGATTATTGCCTAGCTTACGAAAAAGCGATTAAAAAGGCCGGTGGACTCGATTTTCAATTACTAGGTATTGGTAGAACCGGGCACGTTGGTTTTAATGAACCTGGTTCACACTACAACTCTGGCACGCGTGTTATTACTCTTGATCACATTACCCGTGTAGACGCGGCCCCCGCTTTTTTAGGAATTGACAATGTACCCCGAAAGGCTATCACAATGGGTATTGCCACGGTTCGAAGTGCCAAAAGAATTGTTCTCTTAGGATGGGGACAGAATAAGGCAGATATCATCAAAAAAACGATAGAAGGAGAAATTTCAGCACAGGTTCCTGCCACATACCTGCAAGAACATAAAAACTGTACGTTCGTTTTAGATACAGGAGCAGGTAGTGAACTAACCAGAAACAAAACCCCTTGGTTGGTCGACGAATCTTTAGATTGGACGGAAAACCTAACCTTTAAGGCAATTGTATGGCTTTGCGGGAAGACCGAAAAGTCAATTCTTAGCCTTACCGATAAAGACTATAACGATAATGGTATGTCCGGCCTTTTGGCAACCGAGAACTCTTACGACCTCAATATTAAGATGTTCAACAGATTACAGCACACCATTACAGGCTGGCCAGGTGGAAAGCCGAATGCAGACGATACCAATCGCCCAGAAAGAGCCGAACCTGCCAAGAAGAGAGTCATTCTCTTTAGTCCACACCCTGATGACGATGTAATCTCTATGGGCGGTACTTTTGACAGATTGATCGAGCAAGGGCATGAAGTTCATGTCGCTTACCAGACCTCGGGTAATATTGCCGTTTCAGATGCCGATGCCCTTCGCTACGCAGGCATCTCTAAACGCATTAGCTATTCCGACGAGGCCCAGAAGCTCATTGACGATATCAAGGCCAAGAAAGAAAGTAGCTTTGATACTCTTGAAGTAAGAAAATTAAAAGGCAATATCAGAAGAGGCGAATCGTATGCCGCTACCCGATATTTGGGGCTTCCTGATGAAAACGTTCATTTTTTAGACCTTCCTTTCTATGAAACAGGAACCATTAAAAAGAATAACCTATCAGATGCCGATATCGAAATCATGATGAATTTCATCAAAGAAATACAGCCACATCAAATATATGCCGCAGGCGATTTGGCCGATCCGCATGGCACCCATAAAGTATGTCTTGATGCGGTTTTCGAATCAATGAGAAGACTAAAATCAGAACCTTTCATGAACGATTGTTGGCTATGGCTTTACAGAGGTGCTTGGCACGAATGGGACATTCACGAAATTGAAATGGCGGTTCCTATGAGTCCTGATCAGGTCTTGAAAAAACGCTACGCCATTTTCTGTCACCAATCTCAAAAAGATGGTGTAATGTTCCAAGGCGATGATGCTAGGGAATTCTGGATGAGGGCGGAAGAGCGCAACAGAGATACGGCGCAAAAATACCGCAACCTAGGTCTTTCAGACTATGCTGCTATCGAAGCCTTCGTTAGATATGAAGTAAACTAATGAAACTAAATTAACTTGAAACATAAAGGCCTATTTTTATTGTAAATAGGCCTTTTTCTATGCTACGTATCTACTTCTACATATTTGCTTTAGGAGTCATACTATGCTCCTGCTCTACCTTGAGCGATATTCCACAACCGAAAAGGGAGTTTCGAGGGTTTTGGGTGGCAACTGTTGTTAACATAGACTGGCCCAAGAGCGGTCATGATTCCGTTTTAAAGCAAAAAAGCGATTATCTTGAAATACTCGATTTTTACCAAGAACTCAATTTTAATGCGGCCATAGTTCAAATTCGTACAGCGGGTGATGCCTTTTATTCTTCTGAATATGCGCCATGGTCAAGATATCTTACCGGTAAAGAAGGCTCTCCTCCTACTTCATCTAACGACACTTTAAAGCATGTTGATATTTTGGAGTGGATGATTGACGAGACCCATAAAAGAAATATGGAGTTTCATGCCTGGCTCAACCCCTATCGAGCCACCTTTGATTTAGATACTCTGGGCTTAGACCCTAGTCATGATTATTATAGAAACAATGATTGGATGATCAAGTATGGCAAAAAATACTACTACAATCCTGGTCTTCCTGAAGTTCAACAACATATGGTTTCTATTGTCGATGAAATAGTTAATCGTTACCAGGTTGATGCCATTCACTATGATGACTATTTTTATCCGTATACAATTCAAGGTGAAGAGTTCAACGACTCCCTATCATACCGGAAGCACGCACTTGTCGATCAAACCCTCGAAGATTGGCGAAGAAGCAATATGGATTCTCTTATCAGTAAAAGTTTTCAAGTCATCAAAAAAAGAAAACCATGGGTTCAGTTTGGAGTTAGTCCATTCGGAGTTTGGAAAAACCAAGCTACAGACCCTAGGGGCTCCGATACGCAAGCTGGGCAAACTACTTATGAAAATCTCTATGCCGACCCTTTACTTTGGATGGATAAAGGGTGGCTTGATTATATAGTGCCTCAACTTTATTGGAGTATGCACCTTTCTGTGGCCTCACATAAAAAATTGATTGATTGGTGGTCGAATAATAGTAAGAACACCAATCTATATATAGGAAATGGCCCTTACAAAATCAAGAACAATAGTGATAAAGCTTGGAACAAGAAGAGAGAACTGCCTCACCAACTTCAGTATGCAAGAGAAGAATTGAATGTGAGAGGCAACGTATTTTTTAGTGCTAAAAGCCTCATGGCTAAAAACCGTAACGTTGTAAGATTGTTGAAAAGAAAATTCTATCAAAAACCGGCCCTTCCTCCGGCAGCAACCCATGATTACAAAGACTCGATTCAGTTCGTAGAACCGACATTTACTTTAAAAGGGGCCTTCATAGAAATGACCGCATCAGAACCTCAACATTTTCAGCAAGTGGCCTTTTATAAGGCAGGAAAAGAGTCGACCCATGCCTTATCGAGCAAAAATCTAATAAAGACCATCTTTATAAACGGATTGACTAACATCAGAATTCCTTTAAAAGATTTAAAAGGAAGCAAAAACCGGGTATATACTTTAATCGACCGATATGGTTCGGAAAGTGAACCTAAAGCCCTACTTTTAAACCAAAGCGCGTTCAATGATTCAAAAAGATAAATGGGCCTGGGGTTGGGTACCTCCGTTATATTTCGCCGAAGGTTTACCTAATGTAATCATCGCATCTGTATCGGTAATTATGTACAAGAAACTTGGCATTAATAATACCGATATCACATTATATACCGGTCTACTTTATTTGCCGTGGGTCCTAAAACCTATATGGAGCCCAGTGGTAGATTTAAAAAGTACCAAACGCAACTGGTTTCTAGTCATGCAACTTGTCATTTCATTAATGTTTGTAGCTGTTGGGCTAACCCTTCCGACACAGCTGTTTTTCGTTACCACGCTGGCCTGCTTTTGGGTAGCCGCTTTCGCTTCAGCCACTAATGATATCGCTTCTGATGGATATTACATGATAGGCCTGTCACAAAAAAAGCAATCGTTCTTTGTAGGCATACGAAGTACTTTTTACCGCCTTGCCATGGTAACTGGTAGTGGTTTGATCGTGGTTTTTGCCGGGTATTTAGAAGAATTGTATGGCGATAATACCAAAGCCTGGAGCCTGACCATGGTAGCAACAGGGTGCTTAATGCTAATACTTACCGCCATCAACTTTTTCGTGACCCCAAAATTTGAGAAATCTTCGACTTTTGAGGCCGAAAAACCCAAGGCTTTTTTAGAAGTCTTTACTACCTTCTTTAAGAAACCGAACATTGCGGTTGCCTTGGCCTTCATTCTAACCTATCGCTTGGGAGAATCACAATTGGCAAAAGTGGCCCAGCTGTTCATGTTAGATGAGCGTTCGGTTGGCGGACTCGCGATTTCTACCGAAAACGTAGGTATTATTTACGGGGTAGTCGGATTGATAACCCTTTCGGCAGGCGGTATTTTAGGGGGAATTCTCATTTCAAGGGATGGACTTAAAAAATGGATGCTTCCAATGATGCTCTCTTTAAATGTTCCCAATGTACTTTACGCCATTATGGCGATGACGCAAACCAAAAGTTTGGCATTCGTTGTGGGAACGGTAGCTTTTGAACAGTTCGGATATGGCTTCGGGTTCGCTGCTTTTCTAATGTATCTCATTTATATTGCCGAAGGAGCTTCAAAAACTTCGCACTATGCCATAGCTACAGGTTTTATGGCTTTAGGGGCCATGCTTCCGGGTATGATTAGTGGGGCCGTACAAAAATGGCTTGGATACGATGGCTTCTTTATCTGGGTGGTATTATCGGCCTTCCCCGCATTTTTCTTATTGAAATATTTAAAATATCCACCGGATTTTGGCAAAAAATCAGCTACCAATGAGGTATGATCTAATAAAATATGAACAGGCATCAACCGACCTTACTGCTAAGGAGAAAATAGGTCAACTTTTTATGCCTGCCGCATTTATCAATGATTCTGAAGAAGAAATTGTGGCTCTTGAAAAACTCATTGCAACCCACTATATCGGCGGAATCTGTTTTTTTCATAGTCGAGCCAGCGCAGCCACCAATTTTGAAGGAAAGAAAAAGGTCATTAAAAATGAGAATAGTTACGATACTCTAAAACTTCTCATTAAACGTTATCAAAAAGCAGCCAAATACCCACTATTGATTGCCATTGATGCCGAATGGGGCCTTGCCATGAGAATAGAGAACACCCCTCAATATCCTTACGCTATTACGCTAGGCGCCCTGCCAGAAAATGAGGGTCATCTCATTTTTGAGGTCGGAAAAAACATTGCCAATGATTGTAAATCGGCAGGAATTCATTGGAATCTTTCTCCGGTCGTAGATGTAAACAATAATCCTAATAACCCCGTCATTGGTTACCGTTCCTTCGGGGAAGATAGAAATCTTGTAACGGAAAAGGCCCTTCAATTTATAAAGGGAACGCAAAGCGAAGGTGTTTTGACCAGTATTAAACATTTTCCTGGGCATGGCGATACTGCCACTGACTCCCACTTGGGTTTGCCGTTAATCAACAAGTCTAGAAAGGAACTTGATAAAAATGAGCTTTTTCCGTTTAAGGAGATTATCGACCAAGGTATAGACTCTGTAATGGTCGGGCATCTTTCAGTTCCTGCTTTGTCCGATGGAAAAGAAGCCCCCTCTAGCATTTCCAAAGAAATCATCAAAGGAGTGCTACGTTCAGAGCTTGGTTTTGAGGGTGTCGTCATTTCAGATGCGCTGAATATGCACGCCGTTGCAAAAAATTATCCTGAAAAGGGTGAACTGGAGTGGTTAGCTTTTGATGCCGGTAACGACATTTTATGTTTTGCAGAACATACGAAAGAAGGCATTTCAAAAATTCTCGAAAACGCCTTACCTAATCAAATTGAAGAGAGCTTCGAACGCGTTTGGAGGCTAAAGGAAAAGGCATTTGCAGGAGATAAAGAAGTGACAACTCTTACCCAAACTGACTCATTAAATCGCAGAATTTCTGAAAAATGTATAACTCTTCACAAAGGCACATCTTCTAACCTGGCTGAGTTCGCTAAAACAAAATTCATTGCCATTACCAATATTGAACCGTCAAAAACAACCTTTTTCAATCATCTAAGAGACCATCTGGAATTTGATGTTGAAACCTTACCAAATGCCGATGCATTCAGGAATAAAAATCTATTGGTGGCGCTTTTCCCACCTCAAGTTAAACCGAACAATTTGTTCGGTTTCAATCCTGAGGATTTAAAAATTTTGAACCGATTACTAGCTGTTAATAAGGTGACCCTTTACCTTTTCGGCAACCCATATATGCTGAATCACATAGAATATAGCCAAGCAGAAACGGTTGTATTGGCCTATCAGAATTTTGAAGTATTTCAAGAAACTGCTAGCAATCATTTCTTGGGTAGGGTTGAGTCTTCAGGTAAATTATCTGTCAAATCGAACCTCATATGAAAAAACATAAAATTTTAGGTCTCATGTCGGGCACTTCTTTAGATGGCCTCGATCTAGCATACTGTCATATTTGGTCAGATAATGACGCATACCGTTTTGACATAGTTGAAACCAAGAGCGTGACCTACGAAGCTTCGATGCAAGAAAAACTGAAGGATTCCATCTTTCTTCCGGCTGATGAGCTTCTTAAATTTCACAATAGCTACGGCACGTGGTTGGGTAATCAAAGCAAAATATTCATTGATGAAAAAAAACTGGAGGTTGAATATATCGCAAGTCACGGCCATACTACCCATCATCAGCCTGAAAATGGCCTAACCTATCAAATAGGTTCAGGGCAGCACTTGGCCAACGCTTCCGGCATAAAGGTGGTGTGTGATTTTAGAACCAATGATGTTGCTTTAGACGGCCAAGGCGCCCCTTTGGTACCTATTGGCGACCGACTTTTTTTTGGAAATTATGATTTTTGCCTTAATCTGGGAGGCATAAGCAATGTGTCGTTTGAAAAGGATGGGGAAAGGTTGGCTTACGATATCGGATTGGCCAATATGATTTTAAACTATATAACTAGAAAGGAAGGTATCGCTTTTGATAAAGGAGGAGAAATGGCCCGGTCAGGAAACATCAATACTCAAATGCTCAAAAGCCTAAATTCATTGGAGTTCTATCAACTACCTCACCCAAAATCAATAGGGTACGAGTGGTTTGTTGAGAAAGTAGTACCCATAGTCGACCGCACAAAAGATGACATGAGCAATCTTCTATGTACCAGCGTACACCATATTTGTGATCAAGTGGCATTACAAATTGAAGAAAACACCTCTGGTATCGACCACAAACTTTTTGTAACGGGGGGCGGAGCATTGAATGAATTTCTTATTGAAACCCTTCAGTCGAAGTTATTGAATACGGCTAAAGTAATCGTACCAGAGAAAAAGCTGATAGAGTTTAAAGAAGCATTAGTTTTTGCCTTGATGGGGGTGCTTAGAATTGAACAAAAAACCAATGTTTTAAAATCGGTTACCGGCGCCAAAAGAAATTCTTCGAGTGGTGTGGTTTTTTTACCCTGCTAAAGAGGTTGTAATTCGCTATCTTAGTGAGCTCAACAACTTAAACTTACCTTTAGCATGTCTGAAAAACAGAAAAAAGCCAGTGCCTACTGGAAAGAAAACGTCAGATATCTCTTTATTCTATTGGCCATTTGGTTCGCTGTTTCGTATGGGGCGGGCATTCTGTTCAAAGATACCTTGAATGAAATAAAAGTGGGCGGTTTTGAACTTGGCTTTTGGTTCGCCCAACAGGGCTCTATTTACGTCTTCGTAATCCTTATTTTCGTATACGTCCGATTGATGAATACCTTGGACAAAAAGTACGGATACGACGAATAACCACCTCCAAACCAAATTATTTCCTGAGAAGGAAAAAACCAAAAATTTATACCAATGGATGTTCAAACCTGGACGTACCTCTTAGTAGGAATAACATTTTCGCTTTATATAGGAATTGCCATATGGTCTAGGGCCGGCTCTACCAATGATTTTTATGTGGCAGGCGGGGGCGTCTCCCCATTGGCCAATGGAATGGCAACCGCCGCCGATTGGATGTCGGCCGCCTCTTTTATATCCATGGCAGGTATTATCTCCTTCGCGGGATACGATGGGTCGGTTTATTTAATGGGATGGACTGGCGGTTATGTTCTCTTAGCCTTATTATTGGCCCCTTATTTAAGAAAGTTCGGGAAATTTACTGTGCCCGATTTCATAGGCGACCGATACTATTCTAAAACAGCTAGAATTGTTGCCGTCATTTGTGCCCTAATCGTTTCCTTTACCTATGTTGCCGGTCAAATGCGGGGCGTAGGCGTCGTTTTTTCACGATTTTTAGAAGTGGATATCAATACCGGGGTAATCATTGGTATGGTAATCGTTCTATTTTATGCCGTTTTAGGCGGAATGAAAGGCATCACCTATACCCAGGTGGCGCAGTACTGTGTGCTGATTTTCGCCTTTATGGTACCCGCTATTTTTATTTCCATCCAAATGACCGGAAACCCAATTCCGCAATTGGGTATGGGATCTAAATTAAATGATGGCTCAGGAATCTATCTATTAGACAAACTAAACGGCCTTTCTACCGAGCTCGGATTTGCCGAATACACCGATGGAAAAAAATCTACCATCGACGTTTTTATGATTACGTTGGCCTTGATGGTAGGTACCGCTGGCTTACCTCATGTAATCGTTCGCTTTTTTACCGTTAAAAGGGTCAAGGATGCAAGAAAATCCGCAGGGCTGGCGCTCCTTTTAATCGCAATTCTCTATACCACCGCACCGGCAGTATCCGTTTTTGCGCGAACCAACATGATTAATACCGTAAGTAACCAAGAGTATGCAAGCATGCCCCAATGGTTCAAAAACTGGGAAACAACGGGTTTATTGGCTTTTGACGATAAAAACGGGGATGGCAAAATTCAATATGTAGCCGATGCATCAAAAAACGAACTTACCGTTGATAGAGATATCATGGTTTTGGCAAATCCAGAAATAGCGAATCTCCCGGCATGGGTCATTGCTTTGGTAGCTGCCGGGGGGTTAGCAGCCGCACTATCAACCGCTGCCGGGTTGCTCTTGGTAATTTCGGCTTCGGTATCCCACGATTTAATCAAGAAAGTATTTGTACCTACGATTTCGGAAAAGGGAGAGCTTTGGGCCGCTAGGGGCGCTGCGACGGTAGCTGTAGTAATTGCAGGCTATTTCGGCATCAACCCGCCAGGTTTCGTGGCAGCGGTCGTAGCCTTGGCATTTGGTTTGGCTGCTGCTTCGTTTTTTCCCGCGATTGTTTTAGGCATATTTTACAAAAAAATGAACAAAGAGGGTGCCATCGCAGGTATGGTCATCGGCATCTCGTTGATGCTCTTCTATATGTTGAAATTTAAGTTCGGTATTTTCGATGGTGGAAAGGAAGCCGTTGCAGCACTGGAAAAAGACTGGTGGTTCGGTATTTCACCTGAAGGCTTTGGCAGTGTGGCCATGATAGTGAATTTTATCGTATCGATTGTCATCATGAAATTCACCCCTGCCCCACCGGAAGAAGTTCAAGAAATTGTTGAAGATATAAGAATACCAAGTGGAGCCGGCGAGGCCGTTTCACATTAATAAATTATTTAATTTTAAAGAAATAGAGTACACTAATGAGCAATTACCACATTAAACATTTAGAAGAATACTTTCAAGTCTATCGCAAATCGGTAAGAAACCCCGAAGCCTTTTGGGAAGAGATTGCCGAAGAGCACTTCGTTTGGCGAAAAAAATGGAACAATGTTTTAAGTTGGGATTTCTCGAAACCTGAAATAAAATGGTTTGAAGGTGCCAAATTAAATATTACCGAAAACTGCATTGACAGGCATTTACCTACCAGAGGGGACAAAACGGCTATCTTATTTGAACCGAACGACCCCAATGAAGAAGCCCTTCATATCAGTTATAGGGAATTACATGAAAGGGTTTGCCGAATGGCCAATGTTCTTCTTGATAAAGGAATAAAAAAGGGAGATAGGGTATGTATATACTTGCCTATGATTCCTGAACTTGCTGTGGCGGCTTTGGCATGCGCACGAATCGGGGCCATACATTCGGTAGTTTTTGCAGGCTTTTCATCTAGCGCTTTGGCAGCACGAATCAATGATTGTGAATGCAAGCTTTTAATTACGTCAGATGGTTCTTATCGAGGCAGTAAGACCATTGACCTAAAGGGAATTGTAGATAAAGCACTTGACAACTGCCCAGTAGTAAAGACTGTTCTCGTCGCCAAAAGAATCAATACCGACATCCCTATGATAGACGGAAGGGATGAGTGGTTACAGCCTTTACTTGATGAGGCTTATGCCGATTGCGTGGCCGAAATAATGGATGCCGAAGATCCGCTTTTCATTTTATATACATCCGGCTCGACAGGAAAACCTAAGGGAATGGTTCATACAACCGGAGGTTACATGGTTTACACCGCATATACCTTCAAAAACGTATTTCAGTACAGAGAGGAAGATATTTATTGGTGTACCGCCGATATCGGCTGGATTACTGGTCACTCTTATATTGTCTATGGACCATTGGCAAATGGTGCTACAACGGTAATGTTCGAAGGCGTTCCTTCGTACCCTGATTTTGGGCGTTTTTGGGAGGTAGTTGAAAAGCACAAGGTCAACCAATTCTACACCGCGCCAACAGCTATTCGAGCCCTAGCCAAAGAAAATCTCGATTTTATTGATAGCCACGACCTATCTTCTCTAAAAGTATTAGGTTCGGTAGGCGAACCCATCAACGAAGAGGCATGGCACTGGTACAATACCAATGTCGGCAAAAAGCAAAGCCCTATAGTAGATACTTGGTGGCAAACCGAGACCGGAGGTATTATGATTTCGCCGATACCGTATGTTACGCCAACTACTCCCACATATGCAACGCTCCCATTCATTGGCATACAACCTGCACTTATGGATGAAGAAGGTAAAGAAATCAAGGGAAAGCAAGTTTCGGGAAGACTCTGCATTAAATTTCCTTGGCCATCGATAGCAAGAACTATTTGGGGCAATCACGAAAGATACCGCGACACCTATTTCTCGGCTTATAAAGACATGTACTTTACAGGTGATGGTGCCCTGCGCGATGCGGTAGGCTATTATAGAATTACGGGTCGTGTAGACGATGTGGTCATCGTCTCAGGACACAATTTGGGTACGGCTCCCATTGAAGATTCTATCAACGAACACCCAGCGGTTGCCGAAAGTGCCATTGTTGGTTTTCCTCACGATATAAAAGGAAATGCCCTTTACGGTTTTGTTATCTTAAAAGAAGTAGGTGAAAGTCGTAACCGCGAAAATTTAGTAAAAGAAATCAATCAGCAGATTACCGAGCACATCGGACCTATCGCCAAGCTGGATAAAATTCAATTTGTACCCGGTCTTCCCAAAACACGTAGTGGTAAAATAATGAGACGTATTTTGAGAAAAATAGCTTCTAAAGACACTGCTAATTTAGGCGATACCTCCACCCTTCTCAATCCGGAAGTGGTCAAAGATATCATGGACGGGGCTTTATAGAAGATAATATCGAACTAGTTAAAAAAGGGCTTTCCAAAAGAAAAGCCCTTTTTTTTATCCTTTTGACAATGAAGCGATTGGTCTAGGTTTTCTCACCAAAAGCATGATTCCCAAAGAAATCAACCCGCAAACGGCTAAACCAACAAACATTGGCCAAACTGTGTCCGTCACAAACTGCCCGATATAACTGGCAATAGGCACTGCTATAACTGTAGACACAAACCCATTGATAGCGGCACCGATACCGGCAATATGTCCGATAGGCTCCATGGCAATAGACCTAAAATTTCCCCAAAGGAAGCCAAGGCAGAAAAACTGTACCGATAAGAAGGCCACGAGTACTGCAACACTTGGGTTGGGCTGATTCCAAAAAAGAAGCACGTATAATAAGGCGATACCACAAAAAGCTGAAAGGGCCATTAAAGCCAGCTTTCTCATACCAAATTTCATCACGAGGGTACCGTTCAAAAAGGTAGAAAGACCTATGGAGACGGCAAGACCGGCAAATATGTACGGAAACGATTCTACCATGCCATACTGATCTTCAAAAACGTGCTGCGAAGCACTTAGGTAGACTAAAAATGCCCCGGTAATAAACCCTGATGTAAACGTAAAAGCGACCGTTTCTCGATGTTTGATAAATTCGATGGACCCCGTAAGAAAAACACGCGGAGAGAAGGAAACTTTATATTGTGGTTTTAAGGTTTCAGGTTGACGTTTCCAAAACCAAATACTGATGATTACCGCAAAAATCAATTGAACGTAAAAAATACCTTCCCACCCGAAAGCATCCATTATCCATTTGCCCGTTGCAGGTGCTATAACGGGTATCAAAATAAAAAAGGCTGTTACGAACGACATGATTTTAGCCATGTAATCGCCTTTATATGTATCCCTAATAATAGAAATAGCAATACTTCGCGGTGCTGAAAGACCGATACCCTGCAACACTCTACCAAAGACCATTATACCTAAGGAAGGCGCCAAAAGACACACCGCACTGCCCACCGCAAATGTGATGAAACCTGCGTAAACCATTGGTTTACGACCATAGCTATCGGATAGGGGTCCAAAGAAAAGCTGCCCTACCCCAAGCCCGAGAAAAATCATGGTTATGAGCATCTGATTCTCGGTCGGATCTAAACTATCAATAGATTCTCCTATAATGGAAAGTGCCGGCAGAAGGGCATCTAAGGCCAGCGCTACTATAGACATCAGTGAAGCCATTAAGGCAATGAACTCAAAATTAGGCTTTACGTTTTCATTTTGCATTCGACAAAATTAGTGATAAGGCGTCTAACGCCTGTTATCAAAACTTCATTTTACCGATATGTGTCGTTTTGCATCTCAAATATGTATTTTTGACAAAAATTTAAAAGGAATGTTGATTATTGGAATTGCTGGAGGAACAGGGTGTGGAAAGACCACGGTGGTCAATCAGATCATTGATGAACTTCCTGAGGGTGAGGTAGGTGTCATTTCACAAGATTCGTATTACAACGACCTTTCGCATCTTCCTTTGGAAGAACGTAGAAAAACGAATTTCGACCATCCACAGTCCATTGATTTTGAATTACTTGAAGAGCATTTAATTACCCTTAAAGAGGGTCATTCCATCAAACAGCCCGTATACTCTTTTCTAGAATGCAATAGAACCGATAAAACGGTTCCCGTTCACCCTACCAAGGTGTTAATAGTAGAAGGTATTTTGATCTTGACCAACCCTAGGTTGCGAAAAATGATGGATATTAAAATTTTCGTTCATGCCGATTCTGACGAACGTTTGATAAGAAGGCTTAAACGCGATGTGAACGAACGGGGCTGGAATCTTGATGAGACCCTTGAAAAGTACCAAACGAACATCAAACCGATGCACCTTCAGTTTATCGAACCCAGTAAAGAGTACGCCGATATTATCATACCCAACAATAAATACAACACGGTCGCAGTTGATATTGTAAGAACGATTATCAATGATAAATTGACCTAGGCAAAATGGGGCTCAAAGAAATTAGGCAAAAGAAATGGTTCGGTCTGCTTACCAATATTTACATATTGGTACTGACCGTTTTTGTTATATGGATGCTCTTTTTCGATACCAATTCGCTGTTGATCCATCTTGAACTCAAAAAAGAAATCAACAAACTTGAAAAACAGCAAGAATTTTTAAAACAGGAAATAGCGAAAGACAAACAAATTCTAGAAAAGCTATCAAACCCTGAAGAATTGGAGAAATTTGCTAGGGAAAAATACTTTCTAAAGAAAAAAGACGAAGAAATCTATCTTATTGAATACGAAGATAGCCTCAAGCTTAAAGAGGAAAAATAACAACACTTTCTAGAATCATACCGTACCTCATCGAAGAATTCAGCAGGTTAACCAACTTTAACGCAAAATAGCCCAGTTATTCACCTTGTGTTAACAAATTGGTTTTACTCGCATCGTAATTAATCGTATTTTTACCCTCTAACAACGACGGATAATGGGCAAGATAATTGCTATTGCAAACCAAAAGGGAGGAGTAGGTAAAACTACCACTACCGTTAACTTGGCAGCCTCTCTTGGGGTACTTGAAAAAAAGGTGTTATTGATAGATGCCGACCCTCAGGCAAACGCAACCTCTGGGTTGGGAATTGAAGTTGAAGATGTTGAATTGGGCACTTACCAATTGTTGGAACTCACCACCGACGCGAAGGATACCATCATTAAGACAGATTCTCCGAATTTAGATCTTATTCCTGCTCATATAGACTTAGTGGCCATAGAAATCGAGCTTGTCGATAAAGACGATAGAGAATACATGATGCGCAAAGCGATTTCAGACCTGCGTGACTCGTACGATTACATTTTAATCGATTGTGCACCATCGCTAGGTCTACTGACTTTGAACGCATTGACCGCCGCTGACTCCGTTATCATACCTATTCAGTGCGAATACTTTGCCTTAGAGGGGCTCGGTAAACTTTTAAACACTATTAAAAGTGTGCAAAAAGTGCACAATCCGAACCTTGACATCGAAGGCATGCTGCTCACTATGTACGACCAACGTTTACGACTATCAAATCAAGTTGTAGAAGAGGTTCGCAAACATTTTGCCGATATGGTGTTCGATACCATTATTCAGAGAAATGTAAGGTTGAGCGAGGCACCAAGTTATGGCGAGAGCATTATAAAATACGATGCCAGCAGTAAAGGCGCTACGAATTATCTGAATCTGGCCAACGAGGTCGTGAAGAAAAATAAAGAAATAGCTTAATGGCGAGAGCAACAAAAAAACAGGCTTTAGGACGCGGACTTTCGGCTTTATTGAAAGATCCAGACAACGATATTCAAACAGCAACAGACAAAAATGCCGATAAGGTGGTCGGCAATATTGTTGAATTGGATATTGATGCCATCGAAGTCAACCCTTTTCAGCCACGCTCGAACTTTAACGATGAAGCTCTTCAAGAACTGGCTACTTCTATAAGGGAGCTAGGCGTTATTCAACCCATAACGGTACGAAAACTCGAATTCAACAAGTATCAGTTGGTTTCTGGTGAGCGAAGGTATCGGGCGTCTAAGCTAATCGGTCTTGAGACGATACCTGCTTACATACGTATTGCCAATGATCAAGAGTCATTGGAAATGGCCTTGGTCGAAAACATTCAACGCCAAGATTTAGACCCTATTGAAATTGCCCTTTCTTATCAGCGTTTGATGGATGAAATTGAACTCACCCAAGAAAAGTTAAGCGAGCGAGTAGGTAAAAAAAGATCTACCATTACTAATTACCTTCGACTTTTAAGGTTAGACCCAATCATTCAAACCGGTATGCGTGATGGTTTTTTAAGTATGGGCCACGGTCGTGCATTGGTCAATATTGAAAAAAAGTCAGATCAAATTGCCTTGTACGAGCGTATCATTGGCGAAAATCTTTCTGTTCGAGATACCGAACGAGAAGTAAAGGCTTACCATGCAGGGCCAGAGACTATAAAGGACAAAAAGGCTAAAAATTCCGTGCCAGAATTTGCCAAGCAGAACATAGACCAGTTCACAGACCATCTTTCCGTGAAGGTAGCCATATCGGCTTCCGATAAGGGCAAAGGAAAAATAACCATACCATTTCATTCCAAAGAAGAATTTAAAAGAATCAAAAAATTGATCCTTGGTGAGTAAATCGCTTTTTACATTTTTCTTTTTAGGTTTTTTCATCTTTGCTACACAGGCCCAAGAAGACCCTACTACTACAACTGAGGTCGACTCATTGGAAACTACTTTAGAGGAAGAAGGCATTGTCTTGGTCGATTCGGTAAAATCAAAAAGAAAGGCTATCAATCCCCTGGCACCAAGTAAAGCTGCTTTTTATTCCGCTGTTTTTCCGGGGTTGGGCCAAGCTTATAATAAAAGATATTGGAAAGTGCCCATTGTTTTTGGTGCTATCGGAGCTGCCGTTTACGGCTATACTTGGAACGACAGCCGATATGACCGGGTTCGAACAGCCTTTAAACGTAGGCAAGCCGGTTTTACCGATGATGAATTTTACGACCCTAACAATACCGGTAATGGGCCATTGATTGATTTGGAAGACCTTCAAAATGAACAGGAAAGATTTCAAAGAGATCGAGATTTATTGTTGTTGGTATCAGTAGCCCTATATGCCCTAAATATAGTAGATGCTAACGTTGATGCCCATCTAAAACAGTTCAATGTTGACGATGACCTTAGTTTTGATATGGAACCCTACATCAATGTAGATCCGGTCACCAACTCTCCGCACTACGGCATGGCCATGACTATAAAATTTTAATGTTTGCCCAATAACAAGGGTTTGCGCTATAAAATCAGGATTATACACTATTTAATCGGCTTCAAATCTTATTTTTGCGCCTACTGACTAATAAAATTTAAAAATTACAAAGTGAATATAGCGCTCTTCGGATATGGAAAAATGGGTAAAATGATTGAGCAAATTGCCCTAGATAGAAACCATAAGATTGTTGCCAAAATCGATGTTGATACCCAAGATATTGACTATTCAAAAATGGATGTCGCTATCGACTTCAGTATGCCGAACGCTGCTTTTGAAAATATCACCAAGTGTTTTGAAAATGGCGTACCAGTAATATCGGGTACTACAGGCTGGTTAGACAAATTTGAAGAAGCGAAGGCCATTTGCACAGAAAAGCAAAGTGCTTTTATTTATGCTTCCAATTTTAGCCTTGGGGTGAACATTTTCTTCGAACTTAATGAGTACCTCGCAAAAATGATGAGTACTCTTGAACAATATCAAGTATCGATGGAGGAAATTCACCACACGCAAAAGCTAGATGCCCCCAGTGGCACAGCAATAACCTTGGCCGAAGGAGTTATTAAGAACAGCAATTACAAAGGCTGGAAACTGGATGAAAGTGATGAATCTGAAATCGCTATCAAGGCAAAAAGAATAGGCAATACCCCAGGTACGCACACCGTAGATTATACGAGTTCAGTAGATTCCATAGAAATAAAACATACTGCCCACAACCGTGAAGGTTTCGCCTTAGGAGCTGTAATTGCTGCCGAATGGATCATTGGTAAAGAGGGAATTTTCACGATGAAAGATGTGTTAAACCTAGGTTAACCAGTAACTTTTTTTAATTAGAATAAACTTATTTGCGTTAAACCCAACATAACAAAGCAATTATAATGAACGCTACACAGTGGTTACTTTTTATTCTGATCATTCAGATCATTCATTTCTTAGGTACTTGGAAACTGTACGTAAAGGCTGGTAGAAAGGCTTGGGAAGCTGCGGTACCCGTTTACAACGCCATCATTTTGATGAAAATCATCAATCGCCCTACATGGTGGACCATACTCCTTTTCATACCCATTATCAACTTATTGATGTTTCCCATTATTTGGATTGAGACCATTCGTAGTTTTGGCCGACACAGTCTGGGTGAGACTTGGTTGGTAGTATTTACATTGGGTTTTTACATATTCTACGTCAATTATGCGTTAGATGTTAAGTACATCGAGAATAGAAGCTTGCATCCTCGCACGGCTACAGGTGAATGGGTGAGTTCCATTGCTTTTGCCGTCATAGCAGCCACGTTGGTTCATACCTATTTTATTCAACCTTATGTAATCCCTACCCCATCATTAGAGCGAACCTTGCGTGTGGGGGACCTGTTATTCGTAAGTAAATTTCATTATGGGGCACGAACCCCAATGACGACCATTGCAGCGCCTATGGTGCATGATACGCTGCCGATTGTACGTACTAAATCATACTTAAAGAAACCACAATTACCTTATTTTAGGCTACCTGGTTTCACCAAGGTAGACCGCAACGATATTGTGGTATTCAGCTGGCCGGCAGATACCGTTCGCCAATTTTTCAAAAAAGAAGCTGGAGTACAAAAACCGATTGACAAAAAATCGAATTATGTGAAGCGCTGCGTCGGTATTCCGGGTGACTCTCTTCAAATAATCGATGGCCACGTCTATATCGATGGTAAACAACTGGTTTTGTCAGACCGTGCGAAACCTCAGTACGATTATACGGTGTATGCCAACAAAGGGGTATCCTCAAAAATCTTGCAAGAGTTGGGTGTCGGTGATTTTCAACGTAAATATATCACAGGAGCCATTAATCAAACGCAGTATGAAGCCATTAGAAAATACCTGTTAGGCTCAGATCGTACTTCAGATGGTAAAATTGCACTCTATACCAAAGCAAAGGGTATTCCTATCAATGTAATACGCAATCAAGGGCTTGCACTTACCGAAGAAACACCAAGACAAAGAATTGCCGCTTTAACCGATGAAATGGTGGCTCAACTAAGAAAGAACGATGCGATTGATTCTGTGGTCATAGAATTGGACAAAAAGGG
Organism: Euzebyella marina; assembly: GCF_003687485.1. Classification (GTDB taxonomy): domain Bacteria; phylum Bacteroidota; class Bacteroidia; order Flavobacteriales; family Flavobacteriaceae; genus Euzebyella; species Euzebyella marina. Next base: position 3,385,707 of record NZ_CP032050.1, read on the forward strand.
AGTGGCGGGATATAATAACTTTCCGCAAAACCCCATGTACCCATGGAATTATGACCAAATGGGCCCAATCTACATCCCTGAAAAGGGAGCAACGGTTCCTTTAAACTTAAAGTCTTTACCTCTTTATAAAAAAATAATCACTGAGTACGAGGGTAACACTTTAAGCGTCAACGGCAACCAAGTTTTGATCAATGGTGAAGTTTCGGACAGCTATACCTTTAAGCAAGATTATTATTGGATGATGGGTGACAACCGCGACCATTCTGAAGATAGTAGGGCTTGGGGCTATGTGCCTGAAAACCATATCGTGGGTACGCCCATTTTTATCTGGTTGAGCGTTGATAATTTCAATGAGGGAATATTAAATTGGAAACCTCGCTGGGACCGTATTTTTACTACTGTAAATGGCGAAGGCGAACCGGTTTCATACTTCAAATATTTCTTGATTGCCCTTGTAGCCTACTTTGTAGGAAGTTGGTTATGGAAAAGAAAAAAGGCAAATAGTTAATATCGTTTCCCCTATAAAGTAAAAACCATGATTTCTTATGAGGAAGCTTTGGGTGAAGTACTTGACAACCCTTTAGAACTAGGTGTTGAAAAAGTTTCCCTTTTAGAAAGTCACGGACGTGTTTTGGCAGAAGATATTCTTGCCGATAGAGATTTTCCGCCCTTTAACCGTTCTACCAAAGATGGTATTGCGCTTGATTTCAGCTCTTATGAGCAAGGTCGACGGGATTTCAAGATTACCGGAGTTTTGGCTGCCGGTATGCCCCAACAAACATTGAATGACAAAGAGGAGTGTCTCGAAATTATGACGGGGGCCGTCTTACCTGCCAAAGCCGATACCATCGTCATGTACGAAGAGACGGAGATTGAAAATGGTATTGCCAAAATATTATCTCAGCCTAAAAAGGGTCAAAATATTCATCAAAAGGCGGCCGATATTCAAGCTGGGGAAATATTATTAAAAAAGGGAAAAACTATCTCGACTTCGGCCATAGGAGTCATGGCCTCGGTCGGAAAATCGTACGTATTAGTTAAAAGACTACCCAAAATTGCTGTTATCTCCACGGGAAATGAATTAGTAGAAATCTCGGAAACACCTTTAGCACATCAGATTAGAAAATCAAATGTAATCTCTTTATCTGCAGCACTAAAGTCAAAAGATATAGAGCATCAACTTCTACACCTGCCCGATGACAAGCTTGCAATCACAAAAGAAATAAAACAGATTTTAGCCGAATTTGATGTATTGATGCTCAGTGGGGGCGTATCGAAAGGCAAATTTGACTATTTGCCGGAAGTTTTTGAAGAATTGGGCATTGAAAAGGTTTTTCATAAGGTCAGTCAACGACCAGGAAAGCCCTTTTTGTTTGGGAGAAATAGTGAAAAGACAAAAGTTGTTTTTTCTTTTCCTGGCAATCCGGTGTCAACCTACGCAAACTACCATGTCTATTTCCTTCCTTGGTTGAATCGCTCGCTAGGCATTCCGTTGCCATCTGAAAAAGTGGTGGTTACAGAAGAAGTAGTTCCGCATGAATTTTTGACCTTATTTTTACAGGTAAAGATTTCTTGGAACGAAAACCAATTGCAGGCAACCCTTGTAAAAGGTAATGGTTCAGGTGACTTGGTAAGTCTCGCCCTTGCCGACGGTTTTATTAAAGTGCCTAAAGGAACCACTACATTTGAACCGGGAAGTCAATTCGAATACATCCCAGCAAAATAAGAGCTATTTGCTTTTATACTTTTCAGAATAACGTTTCCATAATTCCGTTTGATGGGTCTCCAATGAAATTTCCCTTCCATCTATAAAAGCGGAAATCAACTGATTTCCCGACATATCAAGTGCATCGCCCTCTGAAATGAAAAGAGTGGCACTCTTACCATCTTCCAACGTACCGTAAGATTCGCTTATGCCTAGAATTTTGGCTGTATTACCTGTTATAAGTTGTAAAGCTTGCTCCTTATCCAAACCATGAGCCACGGTCTGTCCTGCAAAAAATGGCAAGTTCCTGGTCTGAAAATTAGAGGCTTCAGAATTTTGCAATCCGACCAGAAGCCCAGCTTTTAGCAGAAGTCCTGGTAACTTATAAGGCAAATCATAATCTTCATCATCAGTGTGTGGCAACATATGGGTGTGCCTAACCAATACGGCGATTTTATTCTCCTTCAGAAACTCAGTCACCTTATTCGCCTCATAACCTCCGACCAATACAACCTCTTGCACCCCTAGTTCTTTGACAGTTGTGACACCCTCTAAAATATCTTTCTCACTATTCGCATACAGATATAATTTCTGAGAACCATCAAAAAGACCCTGCATGGCAGCGAAGACCTGATTCAGCTGTTCTGTACCCGTTTTACCATAAGCCACCGAGTTCTTTAAAAATTCTTCTACCCCACTTTTCTGCTCGACATACTTTTCATTTGGTTTGGCACCATTATACGAAGATGGCCAGTGCAGGTGTACGCCATCGTCAACTTTGACAGCTGCATCTTCCCAGTTCCAAGCATCGAACTGCACGACAGAAGAAGTACCTGATATGCGCCCGCCAACTGGAGTGATTTGACCCAATAATACCCCGTTGGGCCTCATACTTTCAACAACCTTTGATTCGGTATTGTAGGCTATCAAACTTCTTACATGCGGAATCATTTCCCCTATTTCATTTTGATCCTTACTGGCCCTCACAGCATCAATTTCTACCAACCCCAGTGATGTGATCGGTGCGATAAAACCTGGGTAGATATGTTTGCCCTCACCCTTGATTTTTTTCCCTCTCCTAGCAATTTTTGTCATAGCACTACCGACAAAGGTCAGCTTGCCATTTTCGAACATGACCAATGAATTCTCTATTACTTCACCATTACCCAAATGGGCTGTAGCACCTTCAATATAAACAGGCTCTTTTTGTTCACTTGCCGGGGTCTGTTGTGCAGTCGCCCAAAAACCATTGATTAGAACCAATAGAGCGGTTATGATATATATTTTTGTCTTCTTCATTCTTCAGTAACTATTTTAATTAGGCCCCTGTATCGCAATGCATCAGTTCTTTTTTGTCTTCCTCAGGTTTTTGTGTTTTTGCACCTCCCTGCTTGACAATAAGCATTTGATTGATCAGTTTGTTTCGTTCTTCTTTTACCGATTTTCTAAGCATTGCATCTTTTTCAATATCAAAGAATATAGCACCATCAATAATAGTCTTTTCAGCTTTTGCATAAATTGATAATGGGTGATGGCTCCAAAGTACCAAATCTGCATCTTTACCTTCTTTGATACTTCCCGTTCGCTGGTCTAAATGCAATAATTTAGCAGGATTAATAGTGACCATTTTCCAAGCTTCCTCTTCAGATAAGGCACCATATTTCATTGTTTTGGCCGCCTCTTGATTAAGCCTTCTTATCATTTCGGCATCATCGCTATTGATGGCAACCGTAACACCTTGATTATGCATGATAGCGGCATTGTACGGTATAGCGTCATTTACTTCGAATTTATAGGCCCACCAATCGCTGAAGGTGCCGCCCCCTACCCCGTGTTCTTTCATCTTATCGGCTACCTTGTATCCCTCTAAAATATGGGTAAAGGTATTGACCTTAAAATCGAACTTCTCGGCCACTTTCATCATCATGTTTATCTCACTTTGAACATAACTGTGACAGGTAATAAATCGTTCGCCACGAAGAATTTCGCCTAAGGTTTCCATTTCTTCATCGTAACGGTAGGGTTCACCGCTCTCTTTTTTCGCCAAATATTCTTTAGCTCTTTGAAAATAGTTCATAAAAACCTGTTCTACCCCCATTCTGGTTTGAGGAAATCGGGTATAACTACCCCAATTGCTCTGCTTAACATTCTCCCCTAAGGCGAACTTGATGAACTTCGGAGAATTCTCATAGACCATTTCGTTGGGCAGCATGCCCCACTTCAGTTTCATTATAGCCGATTGACCCCCTATTGGGTTTGCTGAACCATGAAGTAATTGTAGGGTCGTTACCCCACCAGCCAAAGCATGATAAATACCTTTATCTTCATTGTCGACCACATCTTGCATCTGAACTTCTGCGGAAGAATTTTGACCGGCTTCATTAATGGCAAGTGCGGCAATATGGCTATGTTCGTCGATAATGCCAGCCGTTAGGTGCTTTCCGGTCGCATCAATGACCGTTGCGCCTCCTGCATTTAAATCAGCGCCTACTTTCTGAATTTTTCCGTTTTTTACCAGTACATCGGTATTTTTTAAGATTCCCTGCTCTTCACTCGTCCATACCGTGGCATTCTTGAAAAGCATATTTTGGGCTTGGGGAATCTTTTCATAGCCATAACCAATGTTCGGATAGGTAACTTCCGTCAAAGGGGGCATATAATTCTCTTTTTTATCCTTTTGAGAAAAGGGAGCTGTCTCAACAGCTGAAAAGGTTGATTCTCTACCATCACCTAATAAAACCTTACCCTTAATTTGGTTATCGGTAATGCCTTCGTTCGAAGTTGATAATCGATATGTTTTGTTGTTCTTATCGATAATTGCAATGGTCAGCCAACCCTCGTTGTATTTCAGTTGTGCCTTTAGCTTTAAAGTATCTTTCTTGACTTCTATTTTCGGTTCTACAGATTTTCCTTTGATGGAAAGTGAAAATTTTTGATTGTCAATAGTTACATCGTACTCTCCCCTAATATCCTTCTTATCTATATCGTTAACCACATACTTTTTTCCCTGCACCCAATTCTCATAAAGAACAGTCTCTTTGTCAAAAATATCTCCCGATGAAATCAAAAAGTTAGCTATTCTACCTTCTTGTAAGGTTCCTAAATCGTTGCTTTTTTGAAGAATTCGGGCCGGTTCGGTCGTTAATGCATGAAGGGCCTTGGTTTTCGGTAACCCGTAAGCAATTGCTTTTTGTAATCGGGTCATAAAATCATCGGAGGTTTTCAAACCGTGAAGGGTAAAAGCAAAAGGCACCTCGTTTTCCGCTAATATTTTAGGATTTGCCGGAGCTTGGTTCCAATGGCGCATCGATTTCAACGATAAATGATGAACGGCATAGGGGTCTTCGACATCATATGCATCCGGAAAGTTTAAGGGTAGAATTAGTGAAGCGTTGGTCGCCTTAATTTCAGAAACCCTTTCGTACTCATCGCCTCCCGCTAAAATGGCGTACTGAATTCCGAACTGATCTCCGATACCATCGGCTCTCAACACATTGCCTTTATCTTCCGCAGAAAAAATCTGAACCAGACCCTTGTTTGCCATAAGAGCCTCAAGGGAACGGTCTTTAGTATCAACATTGCCTTTTTCGTACCAATCGGCATCAGCATACATTTGCCGCAAAAGCGCCATTGCCCCCATTAAAGAGGTGGGGTACGATTGTCGTTGCGCAATACTCTTGGTAAAAGAGAAGTACTGAGCCGAGCGGTCATTCAAAATTCTCACGGCATCATTCTCCCTATCGTTCAATGCAATCAGTACCCCGGTACCGCGGGCTATACCATCTTGAATATGTGAGTTGACGACCCCAAAACCGTTCTTTAGTAGTTTTTCGGCTTCCTTTTGATCGTAGGTAAATTTATCGATTGCATCATTTTCGGGCATTATATGATCATTCCAATAATAACCATCTCTCGAAGGCTCGTATTCGGCTGACCTTCCTTCTGCTTCTGCCTTTTCCGGTTTTGAAATTCCAAAATCTGAAAAAATATCTATAAAAGAAGGGTATATCCACCTACCTGCAGCCTCAACTACCACCGTATTCTCGGGCAGGTCCACTGACTTCCCTACCTTGACCACTTTACCGTTTCGAATCAGCAAGGTACCCTTTTCAAGAACTTGTGAAGGAGAGACAAAGATCTTGGCATTGGTCAATGCCATATAATTATTGTTCTTCGTTTTTACCTCGCCATTCGCTGGAAAATATTCTTGTGCAGCCAAAATTGTGCAACTGAATAATGTCAAAAGGGTCGCCCTAAACTTCAACATATACTGTATGATTTTCTGAAAAGCCTAAAAGTAACCAAAGCCCTCGGTTAAAAGAAATATTAAGGCTACGTGAAGCTAATTTTTATTATAAAATGAACAACAGCTCTTAGATTTTATAGACTTAGTGAAATGAAAGATATCTATCTAAATTAATCGATTATAACGGGTTTATTTCATGGTAGCCGACCATCAACTCTACTATCTTACTATAACTTTCGATACCGTCTTTTTGTTGATTGGCTTTTAGAAACGTATTAAATATCGATTTGAAGATAGGCTCAAAAGGATTAATATACTTCTGATTGAATTCATACAGCTCTCTATAATTCTCTTGTACCCCAAAATTTATATCTGAATACATCTCTTGAAATAGGTCTTCATCATATCTTCTTACCGCACTGAGACAATGACTGAGGGCATAAGCGGCTGCCGAGTATTGAAAATAGATATCATTGTTCTTTGACGTCATCAAATAACCTATAAAATTGGTCTCATTTTCTTTGGAGTAGCCCACCTGATGCCCCACCTCATGGGCACTCACCACTGGAAACCTAAAAACTGGGGTGAGGCCATTGACTTGTGCTTCGTTCGTAAAAGGGTTCAAATAGCCTCCAATACCTAAATAACACGAGAGTGTACTATAAACCGATTTTTTTAAGCTCGGCCTTTCATAGGTGAGAAATGGAAGTTGACTCTGGGTCTTGTCATATTCATCAATGGTCTTATCGAATATTTCGTTTCTGGAATAGGGCACTTGAACCATCTGAACCGAATCTCCGGTTATTTCTGTCTGTAGCCGGTTGACCTTCTGTATTAATTTTGCGGTAAGCTCTATTACTTCGTGGGTTTGAACAGAATCTCTAATTCCGAATTTTTCAGAAATCGGCTGCCTATAATAATTAAGACCCCATACCATATTAAAGGTAAAATAGAATACCGAAAGAACCATCACAACATCCCTTAGAAACCATAAAGGTTTACCACTAATTGTCTTCCAATTCTTGAAGAGGTATGCTATTGCTATTGCAAGTAGTAGCGTATAAATGATATCGCCAAAGGAAAAGGGAATCCATCCGAAAAGAAATCTAAAAAACTTACTTATCAAGGGGTAGAAACCTTGGCTATAATAGTTCTCGACCACATCTGGGTTACTGCCCAACCATGCCACCATAAAAATTTGCGGTACTAAACTAAGAGCTACGGCATTTTTAAATTTGTGGTTCAATGGTATACTATTGATTGAATTTGGGACAAAAGTGATTAAAACCTTCCGCAATGGGCCAACTATCCGCTGAACGGTCGCATAAAATTCAAAATTAACCAAATAACTGCCAAACCAATTTTAGAGTATTTATTTTTGCTGCACAAATATTGATTATGAACAAAGAAATAAGAGAATTAGAGCCCATAGCCGTTTGGAATAAATTTGCTGACCTAAATGCAGTGCCGAGGCCATCGAAAAAAGAAGAGAGAGTCATTCAATTTATGATGGATTTCGGTGCTTCCCTGAATTTAGAGACCGAAAAAGACCTTGTCGGCAATGTTATCATAAGAAAACCGGCTACCTCAGGAATGGAAAACCGAAAAATGGTTACCCTGCAGTCGCATCTTGATATGGTTCACCAAAAGAACAATAACACAGATTTTGATTTTGACACCCAAGGCATAGAAATGTTTATAGAGAATGATTGGGTAAAAGCCAAGGGTACCACACTAGGTGCCGATAATGGAATGGGAGTGGCAGCCATCATGGCACTTTTAGAAAGCAAAGACATTCAACACCCCCCATTAGAAGCCCTTTTTACCATTGATGAAGAAACCGGTATGACCGGTGCTATGGGGCTTCAGCCCAATATGTTGAAGGGTGATATGCTACTGAACCTAGATACTGAAGAAGATGACGAACTAGATATTGGGTGCGCCGGGGGCATCGATGTAACCGCTACCCGAAAATACAATCATAAACCAGTACCAAGGGCGACCGTAGGTTATGAGATAACCGTTAACGGACTTCAAGGCGGTCATAGCGGTATCGATATTCATAGAGGTTTGGGAAATGCCAATAAAATCATGAACAGAATTCTCTACTACGGGTCTACTCAATTCATGATGCGTATTTCGGAAATAGAAGGAGGTAGCTTGCGTAATGCCATACCTAGGGAAAGTATAGCAAAGGTTGTGGTTCTTAAATCTCAAACAGATGAGTTCAAATCTGCCTTTGAACAATGGTCGGAGATCATCAAGAAAGAATTGGTAGTTCAAGAACCTAACCTTAATATCGCTGTTTCAGAGATTAAACTACCCAAGAATGTAATGGGCGTTGGGGCTCAAGAAAGACTTCTAAAAGCTATTTATACGGCACACAACGGAGTGTATGCAATGAGTGTAGCGATTCCTGATTTGGTAGAGACTTCCAACAACGTGGCCCGGGTAGAAGTCAAAAATGGTAACATAAAAATAGGATGCCTAACCCGTTCATCTGTTGATTCTGCAAAAATGGATTTGGCCCACGCCTTAAAAAGCGCTTTTGAATTGGCCCGATGTGATGTTCAATTTAGTGGTAGTTATCCAGGATGGTCACCGAACCCCGATTCGGCCATTTTAAAGGTCGCAAAAGAGAAATATGAAAAGATGTTCAACGAAGAACCGAAGGTAGTAGCCTGTCATGCAGGTTTGGAATGTGGAATTCTTGGAAAAAATTATCCTGAAATGGATATGATAAGCTTTGGCCCGACTATCATGGGCGCCCACTCCCCGGATGAGAGGGTCAGTATTTCTTCCGTTCAGAAATTTTGGAAATTTCTATTGGAAATTTTGAAGGATACTCCTAAAAAATAATAAAAAGGGCCGATTTTCAATCGGCCCTTTTTGATGATACTTTATTTTTCAAACCTTTTGTAAAGAAGGGTTTTCTTCTGCCTTTGGGTTAGAACCCCACTTATTGTCACCGGGTTCACTATCGGAACAGGCCAAATATAAATTGTAAAACGGAACCAGAATATACCAACCGCTCTTACCAACATCATGCATTCTGCGAACACCAACGGCTATGGCCGGTATGATTACTCCAAGTGAATAAAGCATAGAAGCAAAGAAGAGAACAGGAGTGTCCATTGCAATGGCAATAATCTGTAAGCCGTAGGAGATAATGGTATTGAACAAAAAGAACATCCAATACTCCTTTCGTCGAGCCCTTCCTTCAAAATTAGCGTAGTTCTGCAATACTTTTAAGTACCAATTCATAAAATAAAGATTTAGGTTATACTGTTTGCTTATACAACGAGCCGTATTACCTATCTATTATTAAAATTAGATGAACTGCACAATTGATTAATTTACGCTGCTTATAAAAAAGAAAAACCTCGCTTTTGCAAGGTTTTTCTTTTCTTGATTATCCTAGAATTACTCTGCTATCCCTGCGATTTCCAAATCAAAAACCAAATCGGCATTCGGCGGAATAGGTCCCGTACCTTGAGGCCCGTAACCTAAATGCGAGGGTATATAAATTCTTACCTTATCTCCTACCTTCATATTCAATAAACCTTCTTTAAAGCCAGCAATTAAACGAGCATCCGGACTATAATCCATTGGTAGAGGCTCATAACCGCCACCCATCTTCCTACGCTCGTCAAATTTATTGTATTTGACCGCTACATCTTCATAATTGCTATCGAACAATGTACCGTCTTCTAAATAGCCTGCATAATAAACCAATACTTGGTCACCGGTTTTTGGTTTAGGACCCTCACCCTCTTTTAACCTCTTCAACTTAAGGCCTGATGGCAATTCTTCGGCCTCTTGTTTTTTAGTTGGCAAAGAAGCAGTAAAATCGCTTTTCATCTTTTCAAAGGCGGCAATTCGGGCTTCCTCTTCGGCGAAATAATCATTCATTACCTGAACGGCATCGAACTTTTTGGCTTCTTTTCCGTTTCGAACTATTTCAACCTTGTTCATGACCACATCAATCTCTGGGCGATCTTTGGTTGCAGGGTTTTGAGAGGTCTTTACGTTTGCAATAGAATCAACTACATCCATACCCTCCACTACTTCGCCAAAAACGGTGTGCTTACCGTTCAAAAATGGTGTCGGTTTATGGGTGATGAAAAACTGGCTGCCATTGGTTTTTGGCCCCGAGTTGGCCATCGAAAGAATTCCTTTTCTATCATGAACCAAACTATCGTTAAATTCATCTTTAAACTTGTAGCCTGGGTTACCTCTACCGGAGGCTGTAGGGTCTCCACCCTGGATCATAAAATCTTTAATGACCCTATGAAAAATAACCCCATCGTAGTATTTTTTATCCTTTAAGCTATCGGCGACAAAAGGATTTTTACCCTCTGCCAATGAAACAAAATTAGCTACCGTCACCGGTGTCTTTTCATATTCTAACTTAACGATTATATCACCTTTCGTTGTTTGAATATCGGCGAAAAGTCCATCGCCCAATTCGGCATACTGACTTTTACAACCGGCCAGTAGTACACCTAGCATCAAAAGAAATAAATAAGCTCTTTTCATTATTAAATAATTTGGGTTTTCTATTCTGATTCTATTTCATCAACATTTTCATGTTGTTCTTCAATTTTCAGCAAAGTTACTCTTGCCTTTAGGGGAACGTTGACCCCTATTTTATTATTATCTCCATGATAACCAAAACCTAAGGAAGAAGGAAAAAGAAATACGGCGGTCTCACCTTCTTTTAATAGTTTAACGCTATTGCGAAGACCGGGAAACAATTCTTGTTTATCTACCTTATATTGAAATACACCTATTTCATCTTGCGAATAGATGGTATCTCCTTCAAAAGTCATTAAAGCATAGGTCAAGGAAACCAAATCATCAGGTTGGGGTGTATATTCGTACTGTTCATTTCTGGTTTCGTAGTAATACCATGAACCTGTAGAACTATGAACATATTCATTGGCGCTATCTCTTTCTATCAATTTTTGCATGGCTTTTTCTTCTTGCGCCAAGAGTACTTTATTTCGCTCTACCGACTCTTTGAAAAAGCTTCCCGAAGTAACCTTCACTGGTCTTCTAGGTTCAGGACCTCCACAATTGACAAAAAAAATAGCTGTTATGAGAAGTAAAATACAGTTTTTCATGGTCTGAGTTGAGCTTGATAATTCTTCAACAACGATTCAAAATGGGTTGCGGTATCTTCAAGTGATAACTCGCTTCTACCTCCGGCCGCATTGTTATGCCCGCCACCATCAAAATGGTTTCGGGCGAATTCATTGACCGAAAAATCACCGATTGATCGCAGCGAAATCTTGATGATACCTTCTTCTTTGTTTTCTATAAAAATAACAGCGAAAATAACGTCTTCAAGCGTCAAACCATAGTTTACGAAGCCCTCAGTATCACCCTTTTGAAAATTGTGGGCATCTAATTCTTGCTGACTTAGTGTAATGTATGCGGTTCGGTATTCCTTCAGAATGACCAAATTATTTAGGGCGCAACCCAATAAACGTAGTCTTTCGGGGGTGTTGGTGTCAAATACCCGATGATGTATTTCAGTATTTTCTGCACCTCTATCGATCAAGTCGGCCACAATGCGGTGTGTTCTTCCGTTTGTGGAACGGAATTTAAATGATCCGGTATCTGTCATTATACCAGTATACAGGCAATTGGCAATTTCGGGAGTGACTTTATCTACGGTATCAATGCTTTCAATAAAATTATAAACCATCTGACAAGTAGAGCTCATATTCACATCTGAATACATGACCTCAGCGTAATCTGAAGGAGCTTGATGATGATCAATCATCACAAAGGGAATTTGACCTACTTTTTCCTGCAATGGTTTTTCCATCTGGCCAATTCTTCCTAAGTGATTAAAGTCTAAAGTAAAAATGAGGGTCGAACCGTCAATTTTTTCTTTTGCCTGGGTATTTTCCCTTTCAAAGTTGATGATAGAGCCGCATCCGGGCATCCATTTTAAGAATTTAGGATAATCATTGGGTACGATAACGGAAGTCTCTTGACCTATTCCTGTCAGGTAATGCCAAAGTGCCAACGCAGAACCTATGGCATCGCCATCAGGATTCTTGTGTGGTACGATAACAATTTTCTGCGGTCGGGAGAGTAGTTCTTTTACCGCGTTGATGGTCTCTGAATTCATGCGCGCAAAGATACAATATAATACCATTACGGTAAACATCATCTAGGTGATACCTATAAACTACTAAGGGTTGATGGATAGTTGAACCAAGCAATACTGTAAATAATTATACCTGATTGAATAAGGACTAGATGAACCAACATTCTTAAAACTATCAGTTTAAGTCATTAGACGTAGCGTTCATTTAATATTGCCTATTGCCCAATAAAGCTTATTTTTGCACAAAATTTTTGAAATGACAACAAACAGAACATTTACGATGATTAAGCCAGATGCCGTTGAGAAAGGGCATATCGGAGCTATTTTAGAAAAAATCACTTCAGCGGGCTTCAAGATTGTCGCAATGAAATATACCCAGTTAAGCAAAAGGGATGCCGAGGAATTCTATGCGATTCACAAAGAGCGTCCGTTTTTTGGTGAGTTGGTAACCTTTATGACCCGCGGACCTATTGTTTCTGCCATTTTGGAAAAAGACAATGCGGTAGAAGATTTTAGGGCCTTAATAGGTGCAACCAACCCAGCTGATGCTGCCGAAGGTACCATTAGAAAAATGTTCGCTACCGACATCGCAGAAAATGCGGTTCACGGTTCAGACAGTGATGAAAATGCCGCTATTGAAGGTGCTTTTCACTTTTCAGGTCGGGAGATTTATTAAGAAAATCCAGAATAATTTTAAAAAGGCCTTTGTTCTATATTGAATAAGGGCCTTTTATCTTAATATCAATTTCTTCACCAACGCCCGGCCCAATTCTTCATTGAGCATGGTTATAATTTTTGATTTGCCCAAGCTTAATTCTTCCCTTAAAACCGAAGAAGACAAGGCTACATATAGCGTGTCGCCCCTCAACTCTATAGCCGTAGTATAGTTGTTAACGCCATTTCCCATTAAATTTTTCCAGGCATCTCTTACCTCTACTTTATCCATTCCCCCTTGTAGCCGATTCTCACGAATAAATTCGCCAAGAGCCTCGCCCATACTCAAGTTATCATTCTTTCTTTTAGCCATTATTCAATAATTGAAATAGGTTCAAATCTACTATATTCATATTGAATGCCCTCTTCATTTTCCACCGAAAAAGTAGCTTTTTTAAGTTCTATAATTTTTTCTTTCCATTCGCTGAGTCCTGACTTATAATGTAACCAAAACATTCCATCTTCCTCAACTATCAGAAACTTTTCGGCATCATCGGACGTTTCGTAGGTACCATCGAATTTAGGTTGCATCTTTTTTCTAAATCCCTCTAATTCTTTTATCTCAAAATAATCGACAGTGGTATTTACATTGTATTGTTTTACAGTGCCATCTGGTGTTTGAACCTCCCTAATCTCCCAATATCCGTTCAGTTTCTCTAAATCATCTTCGCTAATCGAATTGGAGCAGGCCGATAGACACAAAACGAATACAACGGCCCATAAACCTTTACAATTCTTCATTTTCGTAAGTGGAATTTTGATTGGAATCGATTTTAATAATCTTATAAGATTGATGAATACGCTTTACAATTTCTTCCGTTCTATCGGCATGTGTATCGCTAATAAAGATTTGCCCGAAATTCTCATCGTTCACCAAATTGACTATATGGGCAACCCGATGCTCATCCAATTTATCAAATATATCATCCAACAACAAAATGGGAGTTGTGTTAGACTGGGTTTTAATAAATTGAAATTGGGCAAACTTTAATGCTATTAAGTAAGATTTCTGCTGGCCCTGACTTCCAAATTTTTTGATAGGATGCTGATGAATCTCAAAACTGAGGTCGTCTTTATGAATGCCCACAGAAGTATACTGTAGGGCCCTATCCTTTTCTATATTTCGTTCTAAAAGGTCAATTAGGCCCTTTTTCAACAACTTACTTTCATAGACCAACGACACTTCTTCATTACCCCCGGTGATGACCTGGTGTTGCTCTTGAAAAATAGGTATAAAAGACTCTAGAAAATGAACTCTTGTTAGATGGATCTTAGTACCGTAATCATGCAATTGTTCATTATAGACCGAAAGGGTCGTTGAATCAAAAGTTCTATTAGCCGCAAAGTATTTTAAAAGGGAATTACGCTGGGCCAGTACCTTATTATACTTTAAGAGGTTTTGAAGGTAACCTTTATCGGATTGCGATATTACACCGTCAATAAACTTTCTTCGGGTATCACTACCTTCAATAATCAGGTCTCGGTCGGCTGGAGATATAATCACCAATGGTAAGAGCCCGATATGATCGGCCAAACGGTCATAGGCCTTGCCATTTCGCTTGATTATTTTTTTGACTCCCTTTTTTAGGCTGCAGACTACTTTTTCATCCCTTTCTTTTTTTTCAAATTCGCCATCGATAACAAAGAATTCTTCGCCATGTCGAATGTTTTGGGTAGAAACGGGATTAAAATAACTTTTACCAAAAGAGAGATGGTAAATAGCATCCAATACATTGGTCTTGCCTATTCCGTTCGGTCCTACAATACAATTGATTTTCTCATCGAACCCAAAATTTGCAGAGCTAAAATTCTTGTAATTTATAAGGGATAATTTTTTTAAAAACATGTGAGCTTCTGCCGTATTTACTGCTTTCTATACTGAAAACTCCAAAAATAACGAATAAATACCCTTTAGTTTTTCGATAAAAACTTTATTTTTGCGCGACCTATAAAAAAACAAGATGGCCACATATAAAAAGCGCGGTTTTAAACCAAAGAACAAAGTTGAGGAACAAGTAGTTGAAGAGCAAGAAAGCGCAACTGCAGAGGTGTTTAGCACTTTGGATGAAAGTGCTTCAAAAACTGAAGAGTGGGTAGCTGGCAACCAGAACTACATCTTGGGCGTTATCGGCGTTATTGCAGTAGGCGTATTGGGTTATTTGGCCTACATTCAATTTGTATCCAAACCAAAGGAGGCAAGCGCCACCAATGAAATGTACTACCCCCAGCAATATTTTGACCAAGCTATCAATAGCACCACGGCTAAAGATTCTTTGTACAATTTAGCTCTTAACGGTGCCGAAGGTAAGTATGGTTTTTTAGATATTATCGACGAGTATAGCGGAACGAAGGCGGCCAATTTGGCCAATTACTCTGCGGGAATGGCTTATTTGAACATGCAAAAATATCAAGAAGCGATTACCCATCTAGAAAAGTTCAATGGAGAAGACGATATACTTGGTGCCTTGGCCAAAGGAGGTCTTGGTGATGCATTCATGCAATTGGGCCAGCCCGGAGAAGCCCTTGAATACTACGAGAAAGCATTAAACCACAGCAATAACAGCTTCACCGCACCTAAATTTTTATACAAGGCAGGTGTCACTGCACTAGATTTAGGACAAAAAGATAAAGCGTTGACCTATTTTGAGCGTATAAAAGAAGAGTTCGCATCTTCGGACGAAGCTCGCTCAATAGACGCCTTCATCGGAATGGCCAAAAGCACTAAATAATGGCTACAGAAAATAAAAATCTTTCTGTTTACAATAAGAACACCATACCCAATGCCAAAGCTCTTCGCTTTGGCATAGTTGTATCTGAATGGAATGCCGAGATTACCGAAGGTCTTTTTGATGGTGCAAAGGAGGCTTTAATCGATTGTGGCGCCCTGGAAGAGAATATTACTAGATGGAATGTTCCCGGTAGTTTCGAACTTACATTTGGCAGCAAAAAATTGGCAACCACCCATAATGTAGATGCTATCATTGCAATTGGTAGCGTTATTCAAGGTGAAACAAAACACTTCGATTTTGTTTGCAGCGCTACCGCACAGGGCATTAAAGATTTGAACGTGCAGTTAGATATTCCCGTGATTTTCTGTGTACTTACAGATAACAACATGCAACAAGCCCGAGAAAGAAGTGGCGGCAAGCATGGTAACAAGGGTACCGAAGCTGCCATTGCCGCAATCAAAATGGCTACTTTGGGGGCTTAAGAAATAGTCTTTTCTTATTCTGTGATTTTGTAATATTCGGATTGAAAGTTTGATTTGAACTTTTCAATTCGAACAATACCTTCTTTTCAAAATTCGTTTTAACAAATTTTGGCGCGGCCAATGGGGCGTATTTTTTGATTTTAAGTACCTTTGAAGCACATGGGAATGCTAAGTAAATTCACGAAACTAAAGCGAAACAAGAAGTTCGAGTACTCCCCTCGCTATTATGATGACAAGGGCAAGGGAAATCCTTTTAAAATGGAGCCGAAATTCGATAAATTTCGTACTACCCTGAACCCGCCGAGAGGCCTCAAAGGCAAATTCGGAAGCGCATTGGACGATATGCGCCGCGAGGGAGACAGAGACCTTAAGATTCGTATGGTAATCATCATAGCCATCTTAGTTCTCATAGTGTTGTTTATTCTAGATTTTGACCTTTCTATATTCTTTCCGAAATAATGGCGGATATCATAAAACTCTTACCGGACCATGTTGCTAATCAAATAGCTGCGGGTGAAGTGGTACAGCGTCCTGCATCCGTTGTTAAAGAACTACTGGAGAATGCGTTAGATGCCGGGGCTACGATTATTAAATTAATCGTTAAGGATGGTGGAAAAGCCCTGATTCAAGTAGTTGATGACGGGGTAGGTATGAGTGCGACCGACGCGAGGCTCAGTTTTGAAAGGCACGCTACGTCAAAAATTCAAAAAGCTGAAGACCTTTTCAATCTGAATACCAAAGGCTTTCGTGGTGAGGCCTTGGCATCTATTGCGGCTATTGCCCATGTTGAAATGCAGACCAAACCGGAGGTAGACGAGGTCGGTACCCATATTAAAATCGAAGGAAGTAAGGTTGTTTTTCAAGAAGTGGCGGTCACCCCTAAAGGTACGTCAATGGCCGTTAAAAACTTATTTTTTAATATTCCCGCCCGGCGCAACTTTTTAAAATCGAATCAGGTAGAATTACGCCATATAACAGATGAATTTCATAGGGTCGCTTTGGCACACCCGTCCGTTTCATTTCATTTTTATAGCAATGGCAGCGAGCTTTTTAATCTTCCGGACGACAATTATCGAAAGAGAATTGTTCACATTTTCGGCTCCCGTACCAATGAAAAATTGGTTCCTGTTGAAGAGGAAACTCCGATAGTAAAAATCAGTGGGTTTATCACCAAACCGGAGTACGCAAAAAAAAGTCGTGGCGAGCAGTTCTTTTTTGTGAACAATAGATTTATTAAAAGCCCCTATTTACACCATGCCGTAGTCGCGGCTTTTGAAGGTCTCATTAAAGCCGACACTTTTCCAGGGTATTTTTTATACCTCGAAGTCGACCCTGGTTCAATAGATATTAATATACACCCTACCAAAACAGAGGTTAAATTTGACGATGAGCATACCCTGTATGCGATTCTAAGGTCGACTATCAAGCATAGCCTTGGTCAATTTAACGTGGCACCCGCTCTTGATTTCGAGCATGACCAAAATTTAGAGACCCCTTATGAATTCAAGAATAAATCTGCAATACAGCCCCATGTTACGGTAGATGCTGATTTTAATCCTTTTCAGGAGACGGTGAAAACCTCTTTCAAACCCACCTATCAAAAACAAAATTCAAAAGGTTGGGAAAGTCTTTATGTCGGTCTGGAATCGAAGATGGGAAGCATCGATGTTGGTAATAGCATAAGTTTTGAGTCCGATACCATAACCGGTTCTATTTTTGAAGGGGAAAAAGAGGTCAACGAATCGGTTGCCACTACTTTTCAAATTAGAAGAAAATATATTGTGACGAGTATCAAATCGGGAATGGTGGTCATTGACCAAAGTAGGGCCCACCAGCGTGTACTCTATGAAAAGTTTTTAAAGAACAGCACGGTAAAAGAAGCCGTTAGCCAGCAACTGCTTTTTCCGTTTACGGTAACATTTTCGAGATCAGAAATCAACACGTTGAGAGAAATTCAAGATGTGTTGCTATCTATCGGCTTCATTTTTGAAGAGATAAAAGACGAATCGATTACGGTAACAGGGGTACCTTTGCTTGTTGCGGAAAGTGAGGTCGGTATGATACTCGACCAACTAATTTCTGATTATCAACAAGAAGTAAATGGTGAGAGTTTTTCACAGAGTGATATTCTTTCGAAAACCTTGGCCAAAACTTTGGCGGTAAAGACCGGTGAAGTACTTGATGACCAATCGCAAATTGCCCTGGTGAACGATTTGTTCGCTTGTACCGATGCAACCGTTAGCCCTTTTAACAAACCCGTTTACATTACGATAACGGAGAATGACATTGATAAAAAATTTATTTAGATGGGAAGACTTACAGAAGCTGTAAAACATCTGCTGATTATAAATGTACTCTTCTTCATAGCTACCCAGCTTTATGGAGATCAACTATACGCATGGTTCTCATTGTGGTATCCTGAGAACCCTAATTTCAAATGGTGGCAGGTTTTTACACATATGTTCATGCATGGTAATTTCATGCACATACTTTTTAATATGTATGCCTTATGGGCTTTTGGAACGCCCTTGGAAAAAATGTGGGGGCGCAACAAGTTTCTGTTTTTCTATTTTTCAGCCGGTTTAGGTGCTGCTTTGTTGCACACAGGTGTCAACTACTTTCTATTCCATGACGGACTTCAAGCTTTGGTTGATGCAGGAATTGACAAAAACCAAGTGCTAGAGATTATCTCGGATGGAAAGTATAGCCCGGCTTGGGAGAATGTGGTCGGAGCCGATACCGTTGATAGTTTCATTAGTGCATTTACAACTCCGGCAGTTGGGGCATCAGGTGCCATATATGGTATTTTAGTTGCTTTTGCCTTTACGTTCAGTGAGGCAGAACTGATGTTGATATTTTTACCCATACCTATCAAGGCAAAATATTTTGTTCCTCTTCTCATACTTGGTGACCTGTTTTTTGGTTTTACCGGCACCGCGACGGGCATCGCCCATTTTGCTCATATAGGTGGTGCCCTGTTTGGGTTTTTAATGATGTGGTACTGGAAGAAAAACCAATTTAACGACAATCGTTGGAATTAAGATATGACGAACGGAGGATTACGATATCAATATGCAAGGTTAAGCGTCTCTGAAAAGCTTATCGCCATTAACGTGGTGGTATTTATCGTCATGGGACTCATTACTGCGTTGGTAAGCCCTATTTTCGAAAATTGGTTTGCCCTGCCAAAAGATTTCTTTGGTTTCTTAAAGCAACCTTGGTCGATTATTACCTATTCCTTTTTACATGGTGGTATTTTTCATATTCTTTGGAATATGTACATTCTGTATGTGGCCGGTAGAATATTATTGAACCTCTTCGACGGAAAAAGATTTTTGAACGTTTACTTTTTAGGAGTCATTTTAGGCGGACTGTTATTTCTCTTGAGCTATAACATCTTTCCCGCACTGGTAGGTATCAACACCTCTCTTATCGGCGCCTCGGCTGGTGTTATGGCCGTTCTGATATTTGTCTGCACCTATATTCCCAATCAAGAAGTACGATTGATTTTTTTCAACGTAAAACTATGGCAGGTTGGCCTGTTCGTGGTACTGATGGACTTAGTTCAAATACCGCTTGGGGGTAATGTGGGTGGAAGAATAGCCCATTCAGGGGGTGCCTTTTTAGGTTATATGTATGCCAGGCAGCTTTATAAGGGAACGGACATTGGCGAAGGTTTTTCCAAACTTATGGATGGCCTGGCAAATCTATTCAAGAAAAGAGAGAAAAAATCTCCCCTAAAAACCGTTTACAAAAATCGCAGAGCTAGCAATACCAACCAAAAAGCCAATAATGACAAGCAAAGCCAGCAAAAGAAAATAGACGCCATACTTGATAAAATCAGCCAATCAGGCTACGAAAGTTTATCAAAGGCAGAAAAAGATTTTTTGTTCAAGGCCGGTAAGGATGATTAGTTGATAATGAAGAAGCTTTCTTGGTTCAATAAATCGGTGTATTTTTTAAATCTTATAGTTGCCGCCCTGCTTCTTATTGCCTGTGCCGTACCTTATTTAACCGATCAGTACTTCTCATTCCTATCATTTTTAAGTTTGACGGTACCACTTTTAGTCATTATCAATTTTCTTTTTTTGTCATACTGGCTATTACAGAAAAAAAGGCAAATTTTAATTTCACTTTTTGTTTTATTGATTGGTTTCTTCTCACTAGGAACTTTTGTGAAAATTAATTTAAGCAACAAAGTTTCTACAATTTCGGACTTAAAAGTTATGAGTTACAACATCCATGGTTTTAAAGCTTTTGAAAACATGGACCGGTTAACTATTTATAATAAATTAAAGGATTTTATTGCTGCAGAAAATCCTGACGTAATAAGTTTTCAGGAGGTTAGCTATAGAATGAATGGAAATTTTATGAATTACCCCTATAGCTTCTTGAAAAGAATACCAACAGGAGACAAAGTTCACTTAGGAATATTTTCAAAATATCCAATATTAAAGGCTGAAATTATACATTTCCCAAATAGTATTAATAACGGTTCCTATGCGGACATTCTTTTCAAAAAAGATACGATTCGAATTTACAATATTCACATTCAATCTCTAGGTATTACACCAGGAACAGGAAATGTAAGATCTAAAACTCCAGAACAGTTGTATGATAAATTGAGTACTCGATTTCATAGGCAACTTAGCCAAGCCAAGATGATAGAAAGCCATAGAGCCACAACCGATTTCCCTACAATAATTTGTACTGATATGAACAACACTCAATTCTCAAATGTGTACCAAGTTCTCAAGGGCAAATCGTTAGATACTTTTTTGGAAGAAGGTGCAGGGTTAGGTAGAACATATAATCTTATGGGCCTCCCTTTAAGAATTGATTTCATTTTTGCAGATGACCACTTTGAGATATTATCGCATAAAAACTACGACGATAAGTTTTCAGATCACTTCCCCGTTATGGCTTCATTTCGTTTGAAACATTAGCAAACAATCTGCCATGTCGGCGACGATATGAATTAAAAGTGCCAAACCGACAATTCTAGTTTTCTTAAAAAACAACAAACCCAAGTAAAGTGCAATAGCCCAATAACTATGCAGGGGGTGAAAGCCGATACTACACCTGTTGGCATCAAACACGGGAGTGGCCAATAAATGATCTATATCAATCAGAATTCCACCTAAAAGTATCAATGCCACCTTGAGTCGATTACTTCTAAAGAAGCTAATGGCTATGATAATTGGCACCAAGAAATGAATGCCGTAATGAACCAAAAACCTAATCATTAAAATTCAGGTTATAGAATTGCCTTAGGTAAGTAAGGGCATTGGTTCCTTCATTGAAAAGTAAATCCAGCACACTTAAATTTTCAATAAAATTATGCCTGTCACCGAACACCTGATGATACTCATCATTTTTATAAGATACCTTTCTCTTTGCACTTACCATAACCCTCTTATCATCCATGCCTAAGGGTTCCAACATAAAAGATTCCGTTTTATCAACTGGAAAATCAACTTGTAAACAGTCGCATACGGTATGGATAGTTTCCAAATTAAAGTCGTACAGATATTTATAGCTTTTTTCAAAAAGCGGAGCTATTTCATCTTCGTAGAATTCAAAAAACGGAGAAGTTCTGTAGGCTGTTTGCAAGGTTCGCCAATGCTGCCTTTGCCACTGCTCCGAATCATCTAGAATAACCAATTTGTATTTCTGCCTTCCTTGATTGCCGCCAACATGCTGAATGGGTATGCTAAGCAGATGCTTGCCTTGATCCGTACATATATAGCTTCTATTTCTATAGGTTTGCTTTTGATAGTTATCTTCTGCTTCCCAACAAATTTCGCTCGAAACAATCATCGAAAAAGTAGCGATATTAGGAAAATAAGACGGGTGCAATAATGTTTTCAATACCAAAAAATTACTCAAATCAATCTTTTAAGTAGAAGTGCCAACTATTCAAAAATGCTTTCAGAATAACTGAGGAAGATATTTTATCAATATTCGAATACCCACCACAAAAACAAGCAATGCCGTTACCCTTTTAATTCCATTTGGGGTCAATCGTTTAAGACTGATTCTAATACCCAATTGACCTCCAATGAGAACGGCCACTACTAAAGCTATTGTTTCCTTCCACGGCAAATTTAGCATTTCTCCCTGAACAAGCCCTGCCAGACCCGATATTGAGTTTACCAGAATAAAAAAGCTTGCTAGAGCGGCTATTTTTATGGATTTATCCCAACGTAAATGATTCAGTATAGGAGCTAAAAAGATTCCGCCACCAATACCGACAAGCCCTGAAAGAAGGCCTATCGCCCCTCCTAACAAATAACTCATGTAACTAGGATATGTTTGCAAACGCTCATCTTTTCCAAGCTGTTTAAATGTCTGTCCGGCAAGAAAAACTGCAGAAACGACCAAAGAACTACCCAAAAGAATAAAAAACAAATGCTCTTGCAATCTAAAAGAGGCGCCGATAAAGGCCATGGGTACGCTGGTTATGATAAAAGGCAGAAAATCTTTCAACCGAGCATGACCATTCTTGAAATAAAGATAAGTGCTGCCTGAAACCACCACCAAATTACAGACCAATGCTATAGAGCGAATGGCAAAAAAGCCGGATAAAAAAAGAGTCAATAAGGCCAAATAGCTAGAACCTCCACCAAAACCTACCGAAGAATAAAGGGTGGCCACCACAAAAAAACCTAAACATATAAGTATTAACTCTTCTGTACTAAGAAGCATGCTGCGGAATTTGATTCATACCTCCATCAACGTTTATAAATTCTGTATTGGGCAGAATTCCGCTAAGTTTCGAAATCGCCTTTTTGCTCCGTATGCCGGATTGACAGATAACATAAACGGGGCGGTTCGAATCAATCTTATTTATGCGGCCTTCAATTTCACCAAGAGGTACGTTTTTGGCCATTTGAAGATGGTTACGCTCAAATTCCTTTTTAGTTCTAACATCAATCAATTGTAAATCATTATCAAGGGTTTTAATAATAAAATCTTCTCCAGAAATTTCCCGTAAACCGATTTCACAATCAAAGTCATAACTTCCCTTTAATTCTGAAATCAATTTATTTTCTGCCCTCAACTTAAATTTAATTTTCTGGGTGTTTTGGGAAAGCGCATCGAAAAGCAGTAATTTACCGGACAATACTTCCCCTATACCTGTAAGCACTTTTACAGCCTCAAGTGCCTGAAAACTGCCTATAATACCAGGCAATATGCCTAGTACTCCGTGCTCATTACAATCAGGCACCTCATCGGCCTTTGGCATTTTGGGGTAAAGGCATCGATAGGTGGGTCCGTTTAAATAGTTAAAAACGCTTACTTGCCCCTCGAAACCGTGAAGAGCCCCATATATA
Source organism: Euzebyella marina (assembly GCF_003687485.1). Taxonomy (GTDB): domain Bacteria; phylum Bacteroidota; class Bacteroidia; order Flavobacteriales; family Flavobacteriaceae; genus Euzebyella; species Euzebyella marina. The sequence continues at coordinate 3,409,044 of NZ_CP032050.1, forward strand.
AATGGTTTATCAAGTATAACACAGGCATCGTTAACCAAATATCTAGTTGGAAAATTATCACTGGCATCTATGATTAAATCATATGCCGAAATAAGCTCTAAAGCATTATCACGATTGATAAAAGAAAGATGCTCGATAATATTCGTATCGGAATTCTGTTTACGTAACTTTTGGGCAGCTACAATTACTTTAAGCCTATTTACATCACTTTCATCGAATAATACCTGCCTATGAAGATTGCTTAAAGAAACGGAATCTGAATCAACTATTCCTAACGTGCCAACACCCATCGCATTAAGGTAGGTAAGAACAGGAACACCCAAACCACCTGCTCCTATGACCAAAACTTTTGAAGATTTTAATTTCTCTTGGCCTTCGTTTCCGAATTCAGCCAATTTTATCTGCCGCTCGTAACGTTCCATCATTCAATAGATAATTTGACCAAAGCTTCTTTATAATCTTCTTCGGAGTTCGCATTCATCAACACATTCTCATCTCGAGGAATAATAAGTTTGGCATTTTTTCTTATCAAGAATTTTCTTGGGCATGTTCCGTTTCCTTCATTTAAATAAGATGCCACTTGCTTAAGGGCAGTAGGTTCCCATATAGCACACATGGGCTCTGGCAGCGGATTTTCATGATGGGCAAAAGTCGTCGCCACCTCATTTGGGTCTCTGCCGGAAATCAATTCTTGTAACGACTGAAGATCAATCAACGGTAAATCGCAGGCCAAAACCAACCAAGCCACTTCTTCATTCTCTTCGTGGGCCGAAAGCAAACCGTTAAAAGGGCCCTTAAATTCGTCTTTATCAACAATTATATCGAATTCATCAGAGACATCGCCAACTTGATCGTTACGAAGGCTCAAATATGTGCGCTCGCAGACCCTACTTAAAAGATGATATAAATATTCTCTTTGTGGCATGCCATGGTAGGTAATCAAACCTTTATCCTTACCCATTCGAGTACTTTTGCCACCGGCCAATACCAAACCATATATCTTAGGACCTATAATCACTCTTACCTCCTGTTTTTTCGTTCAATTGTATATCGGAAATCACAATGTCGTGCGAAAGTGCCTTACACATGTCATAAATGGTTAGCGCACTAACCGAAACCCCCGTCAATGCTTCCATCTCGACCCCTGTCTTCTCGTTACACTTCACCGTACAAGTAATCTTTAAAGAGCTGTTTTCAAATGGCACGATTTCAATGTGCACTTTTGACAAACTTAATTGATGGCACAACGGAATGAGTTCTGATGTTTTTTTTACGGCCTGTATACCTGCTATTACCGCTGTTTGTATGATGCTACCTTTTTTTCCTAAAAAATCTTGCCCTGCCAATGTTTCGAACACCGATTTAGGAAAAGAAACTTTACCCGAAGCAATTGCCGTTCGTGAAGTTATTTTTTTATCTGAAACATCGACCATACTGGCATTTCCGGCTTCATCGATATGCGAAAGGTTACTCATTTAAAATTTTATTGTAATTAAACTTCAAGACTTTTATTAGCCCCCTATTGAAGTCATACTATTTTCAAAAATACCTTGGTACTTCTGTTGTGCTTCAAAGCCGGTTTTTGCCCTATTACTGATGGCTTCTAGAATTTTTTGTTTCACTTTTTGGTCCGATTTTTCTTGTCGAAAAATATTGCGAATATTCATGCTCGGCTTTGCGTAAAGGCAAGTAATGACATCGCCGGTCGCCGATATTCGAAGTCTGTTGCAAGAACCACAAAAGGTTCTGCTGAACGACGGTATAACACCGAACGAACCTTTGAAACCAGGTATTTTATAATTAATAGATGTAGACGTATCGGGTGATTCAAGCTTATAAAAATCGGGATATTGATTTTTTATGTGCTGCAAAATGGTCTTATAGTCCCACTTTATAGTTTGAAACTTCTTGGATCCCCCATTAAACGGCATTTCTTCTAAAAAACGTACGGAAACATCGTAATGCTTTGTCAGCTCCAACATCGGTAGAATGTCCTCGGTATTCTGTCCTTCTAAAGCAATAAAATTGATTCTCACCTTGAAACCTTCTGAAATCAGTCGTATCAGATTCTCATAGACAACATCATACTGATTACGCCTGGTAATTTTTTCAAATGTTTCGCGGTTAATGGCATCCATACTAACATTCACGTTTTTTATGCCCAACTCACTTAGTTCATCAATATAAGGACCAATGAGGGTGGCATTGGTAGTAACGGAAATCTCGTTTAGCCCTTTGAGAGATGCCAATTTTCGAAATAAGACCATCAAATCTTTCCTCACAAATGGTTCACCACCTGTAATTCTTATTTTATCGACACCTTGAGATACTAGCAATTCACTCAACCTACCCAACTCATCTATGGTAAACAACTTATCGCTCTTGGCAAAGTTGATTCCCTCAGCCGGCATACAGTAGTTACAACGAAGATTACAACGGTCGGTAACCGCTAGTCTTACATAATTTATTCTTCTATTGTGATTGTCTACGAGCATAAAGTTATTCTGGCTATATATTTTTGTTTCCAATTACGGGGTTGAAGATACCCAAACCTCTTTATTCTTGAAGATTTCTTTCTTCCAAATCGGCACGGTATCCTTCAATGTATCGATTAAAAATCGACAGGCTTCAAAACAACCATCTCGATGACCCGATGAAGCCCCAACGACCACTACCGGCTCTTGAACTTCTTTTCTTCCAACGGCATGTCGTATGACCACTTTGTTCAATTGCCACTTTTCACAAGCTTCATCGGCAATTTTGGCCATTTCTTTCAAGGCCATTGCCTTATAAGTCTCAAATTCTAAGGCCACCACTTGTTCGTTTTGGGTAAACTCTCTCACTGAGCCAACAAAAACACAGACACCGCCACTATTGGCGTGCGATAGTTCGTCATAGACCTGCGATACATCTATTTGATCGACAATTTCTATTTTTTTAATATGATTCATTAGCCGCCACTTACAGGAGGTATCAAAGCAATTTCATCACCGCTCACCACAGAAGTATGGTCCTCGGCATACTCACTATTGACTGCCACAGCCAAAGATGACAATTTGCCAAGCTCAGGAAAAGCCTGCCGCATTTTACCCTTAAGCTCTTTAACCGTCAACGGTTTCGGTTCTTTATCATTAAATCTGTAACTGGAACTGCCTACAATATCTTTGGCAATACCAAATAACAGTACCTCCATAATACATTCTTGTTTAAAAGTACAAATTACTTAAAAAAATGCGATTTACTAGGGCTTTAAGACGACTTTGGCATTTTCAGGCTTTTCGTAGAAAGTAGGTATTTTAGGGCTTTCTGCCAAACCAATTTTATGAAAAGTCAATGGGTCTCTTGCCCCTTTTATAGTTCTATCTTCATAATCGTGCCAGGTTATGGTCTTAGGAAGCAGCAACCCCTCAATTTCAACCCAATCGTTATAATGAATCCATTTTACATCTTTTGATTTTTCATTACTTCCGTAAGTGAACGTATACCCCAACCACTTCATCTTGAAAGTTTCAGGATCGTAATGTAAATAGTAATCATCTTTTGAAGAGGCCCCTACCCCATCATCGTAACTTATATGAATACCTGGGTACTCCTTACCTTCATACAACAAAGGCTCAGCAACTTCGTAGTTGATTCCCGGGTCGGCAAACACAAATGGCATGGCATAAAAATAAAACATCAAATTATGGTACACCGCTGCGTTACCCTTATAATCATTGTTTTCATCTTCAAGCCAAATCTCTTTTCCATCAAAACCTAAGGAAAATTTATCGGCAGCAACAACATCTTGACGTGTTTTTAAATCAATGGTATGTGTTTCGGTAATTTCTCCCTTTTCTATCTCAAACGTTAGGGTTCTTTGCTTTTTCCATGCTTTTAAAGAACCATGTGCTTCAAGTACTGAAATAAAATCTGTAGGAAATTCAGATAGAATTACTCCTTCAACTTCAATTGGCAAATCGTTCGATTTAGCAGTTTTTGAAGGTGCTTCTTTACAACTAATTAGAAACACGACAATAATAATCACAGAATAGTAACGGGTCATAAGCAAGTTTTAGGTTATAGCTTATAGTCGTTCGTACAAGCTTTTATTTACATTTGCCTCGTGCAAAATCATAAAGAAATAACAAGTGTTGGTAATGCCTTGGTGAAAAAGGCAGTTCTGCTACGTGAGAAATCTAGGGAAAGAAAAAAAAGTGGTTTTTTTATAATGGAGGGAAAGCGCGAAATACAGCTTGCGCTCAAATCTGATTACCAAATCGACACTTTATTCTATCGGCCAGAGCTATTAGGTGAAATAGAATTAAAAGAACTGACCTCTGTTTCTCAGCACCCACCTAGCCTTATTTCTGTGAGCGAGGAGGTCTATAAAAAAATAGCATATCGGGAAACAACCGAAGGAATTATCGCTTTAGTGAGACACAAGAACCACACCCTTGAAGGTTTTTCGATAAAGAATGAAAACCCACTTATCTTGGTAGCCGAAGCCCCTGAAAAACCAGGAAATATAGGGGCTCTATTACGAACTGCCGACGCAGCCAATTTAGACGGGGTAATCATTGCCAACCCTAAGACCGACATTTATAATCCTAATATTATTCGCTCAAGTGTGGGTTGTGTTTTTTCCAATCAAATTGCCATGGGGTCTACCACCGAAATAATCGATTTTTTAAAACAGAAGAAAATAGATATTTACTGCGCGGCTTTAACTGCATCCATCAACTATTCAACAGCCGACTTTACGAAATCTGCTGCGATCGTGGTCGGCACAGAAGCTACCGGACTATCGACAGAATGGTTAGAAAACTCCAGTCAAAACATAATCATACCCATGCAAGGCGAAATAGACTCAATGAATGTGTCTGTATCGGCAGGTATTCTTATCTTTGAAGCGAAAAGACAACGAGGTTTTTAAACGAAACGGACTAAAAAGTCGTTATAAAAATCTGTCAAGGCAAAACTCTAAAGTCTTGACCCCTTAAAAGAACCAAACCGCAAAACATCAGAAAGTGAATATACTATTCTACGTCATTATTGCCATACTGGTGTTTCAGTTTGTTCTTGAGACTACGCTAGACTATCTAAATGCCCGTCATTACAGCGACCCCATACCTGATGATTTGGGTGATGTCTTTGACGAGAAAGAATATTTGAAATCTCAAGACTATAAAAAGACCAATTATAAGTTCGGCTTGTTCACTTCTAGTTTTTCGTTACTGCTCACCTTAGGTTTTCTTAGTTTCGGCGGATTTGAAATGGTCGATCAATATGTTCGAAGCATTACAGAAGAGCCCATTTTCATGGCCTTGCTATTCTTCGGCATTATTATGATCGGAAATGACCTCATTACCTTGCCATTTTCGTATTATTCAACCTTTATAATCGAAGAACGTTTCGGGTTCAATAAAACATCTAAAAAACTTTTCTTCTTTGATAAGCTGAAAGGATGGTTGATGCTGGCACTATTTGGTGGTGGTATTTTAGCCTCTATCATTCTATTTTTCGAGTTGGCAGGCCCTAATTTCTGGATTTATGCCTGGGCTATTGTAGCCACTTTCACCATTTTTATGAACTTGTTCTATAGCAAGTTGATTGTACCTATTTTCAACAAACAAACGCCCTTGGAACAAGGCAGCCTAAAAAATAAAATTGAAGGTTTTGCGCAAAATGTCGGTTTTGAGCTGCAAAATATCTTTGTTATAGATGGCTCTAAACGGTCAACCAAGGCCAATGCTTATTTCTCTGGTTTCGGAAGGGAGAAGCGAGTAACCTTGTACGACACCCTAATCAACGATTTAGAAGAAGAGGAGATTGTAGCCGTACTTGCACATGAGGTAGGGCATTACAAGAAAAACCATATCATTTTTAACCTTACCGCTTCGCTGGTATTAACGGCGGCTACCTTATTCATTCTCTCTTTGTTTATCAATAACCCTGAGGTTTCTTATGCCATAGGTGTTACCAACCCAAGTTTTCATGCAGCATTAATTGGGTTTGCCATTTTGTACAGTCCGATTTCTGAAATTACAGGACTCATTATGAATCACCTGTCCAGAAAGTTTGAATACCAGGCAGATGATTATGCTAAATCTACATATGCCGCTCTGCCATTGATCAGTTCTCTAAAGAAACTATCGAAAAACAGCCTGAGCAACCTTACCCCGCACCCGGCATATGTATTTATGCATTATTCGCATCCGCCTTTAAGCAAGCGTATTGCCAATCTCAAGAAATAAGGTTTTAAAAATACTTTCTCACAAGACTTACTAAAATCACCGAACTATAACGTTTGATAAGTGTTTCGGCCGATTCAAGGGCATAATTTTTGTTGTGTAACTATATAGATTATCCTATTTTTATTTTATATGACGGAGGCAGCTTTAGAACTAGAAAACAAAGAAATTGCAAAGCAATACAAAGAATTGCTTCGCATAAGCTATCAACATCTTACCGATGATGACAAGACCCTTATTCGCTCAGCTTTTGAGGTAGCATTGGATGCCCATAAGGATCAGCGAAGAAAATCAGGAGAAGCCTATGTATTTCATCCTATAGCAGTTGCCAAGATAGTTGCCTCTGAAATCGGTCTTGATGCGGTGGCTATTGCCTCGGCTCTTCTTCACGACGTGGTGGAAGATTCAGAATATACTCTTGACGACATGGAGCGCATGTTCGGAGAAACCATTGCCCGCATTGTTGACGGACTTACTAAGATTGCCCACCTGAAAAAGGATATGAGCACCTCACAGCAAGCGGAAAACTTTCGCAAAATGTTGCTCACCCTTCATGATGACGTCAGGGTAATTTTAATCAAGATTGCCGATCGATACCATAATATGCTTACTATGGATTCGATGCCCGAGCACAAGCAAGTTCAAATGGCATCGGAAACTTTGTATATATATGCTCCACTAGCCCATAGAATCGGGCTTTACAATATTAAAACCGACCTCGAAGATTTAAGTCTCAAGTATACTGAGCCGGAAGTCTACAGAGACATTAAGGAAAAAATTGAAGATTCTAAAGAAGAGCAACAAGCCTACATTGATGCCTTCTCGGCCACTATAGACAAATCTTTAAAAGAAGAAGGACTCAATTATTACATTAAAGGCAGGATGAAATCTATCTTCTCTATCAGAAGAAAGATGAAGGCCCAAAATGTGTCTTTTGACGAAATTTACGATAAGTTCGCTATTAGAATTATTTATAAGTCGGACAGGCAGAACGAAAAGTTCTTGGCCTGGAAAATTTATTCTATAGTAACCGACCATTTCACCCCTAACCCAGTTCGATTACGCGACTGGATATCCTCCCCCAAATCGACCGGCTATGAAGCCCTGCACATTACCGTTATGGGCCCAAAAGGTAGATGGGTAGAAGTTCAGATTCGAAGTGAGCGTATGCATGAAATTGCAGAAAAGGGGTATGCGGCTCACTTCAAGTACAAGCATGGTGAACAAAAAGAACAAGGCATTGAGATGTGGCTCAACAGACTTCAAGAAGCTTTGGAAAACGCCAATTCGAATGCCGTAGATTTTGTTGAAGAGTTCAAATTGAACCTATATTCCAAAGAAATTTTCGTCTTCACCCCTAAAGGAGATTTGAAATCGCTTCCCAAAGGGGCCACTCCACTAGACTTTGCCTTTCATATTCACACCGAGGTGGGTATGCGCACCAGAGGTGCCAAGGTAAACGGCAAATTGGTTCCTTTAAACACCACATTACACAGTGGGGATCAGGTTGAGATTATCACTTCCGACCAAGCAAAACCGAATCAAAACTGGCTTGATTATGCCACTACCGCCCGTGCAAGGGCAAAAATCAAATCTTCATTAAGGGAAGAGAAAAAGGTTGTCGCAGATGAAGGAAAAGAAATTTTGCGCCGAAAGCTACGTTCGCAAAAAGTTACGTTGAACGAAGACTCCATCAACAAAATGGTCATCTACTTTAAGCTAAAAACCAGCTTAGATCTTTTTTACAGAGTCGGTATTGGGGCTATCGACAATCAAATGATCAAAGATTTTGTGTCGTCTTACAGTAATGCTTTTATCAGCTTCTTTAAGAATAAAATTCGAAGAACCCCTGTTCCTGAAAGCATTGATAGAGAAGAAATCACTTCAAAGTTCGATGTACTGGTTTTTGGTAAGGAAGAGGAAAAACTCGAGTATACCCTTTCTAAATGTTGCAACCCCATTCCAGGTGATGAAGTATTTGGTTTTGTGACCGTTAACGAAGGCATAAAAGTGCATAAAAAAGCCTGCCCCAACGCGATACAATTACAATCGAATTATGCGTATCGTATCATCACTGCCAAGTGGATCGACTCTACACAAGAAGAATTTCAGAGTGAAATCAAACTTACAGGTATCGACAATCTTGGTCTCGTAAATGAGATAACCGAAGTCATTTCAGACGATATGCATGTAAACATGCGCAATTTAAATTTCAGTACCGATGGTGGCACCTTCACAGGCCGTATCACTGTAGTGGTAAAGAATAACGGCATTCTCAAAAAGTTGATTGAAAACCTCAAGCGCATCAACGGAATAGATAAAGTAACCCGTTTGTAGATTTGAATTAAAATATAACTGTACATTTGCAAATTGTAGTACGTACTCTTGTTATGGCAGAAAATAAAAACCAAGAAATAGTCAAAAACGTATTTACCACCTTTCTAGAGGATAACGGGCATCGAAAAACACCCGAGCGTTACGCTATTTTACAGGAAATATATGATAGTGAAGAGCATTTCGATATAGAATCGCTTTACATTAACATGAAAAATAAGAACTATAGGGTAAGCCGGGCAACCCTATACAATACCATTGAATTGCTTTTAGAATGCAAACTTGTTCGCAAGCACCAATTTGGTAAGAGCCAGGCACAATACGAAAAGTCATATTTCGACCGCCAACACGATCACGTAATACTTACCGATACAGGTGAGGTCGTAGAATTCTGCGACCCTCGTATTCAATCTATAAAAAAGACCATAGAAGAGGTTTTTGATATCAAGATCAGTAACCACTCTCTTTATTTCTATGGCACCAGAAATAAAAACGAAAACACCAACAGCTAAGCGAAAATTTTAAATGGCAGTAGATTTATTGTTAGGATTACAGTGGGGAGACGAAGGAAAAGGAAAAATCGTCGATGTACTGACCAAAAACTATGATATAATTGCCAGATTTCAAGGAGGTCCGAATGCTGGGCACACCTTGGAATTTGATGGCATTAAACACGTACTTCATACCATTCCTTCAGGTATATTTCACAAAAATGCCATTAATATAGTTGGCAATGGGGTGGTAATAGATCCTGTTATTTTCAAAAAAGAGTTAGAAGCCCTTGAGCAGTTTAAAATCGATATAAAATCGAAATTGCTCATTTCCCGTAAGGCACATTTAATTTTACCTACCCATCGTTTGCTCGATGCTGCTTCTGAAACTTCTAAAGGTAAGGCCAAAATAGGCTCGACCCTTAAGGGTATCGGCCCCACCTATATGGATAAAACAGGTCGTAACGGCATGAGAATAGGTGATCTTGAGATGAGCGATTGGAAAGAAAAATACCGTGCCCTTGCCGACAAGCACGAAGCTATGATCGACTACTACAATGTTGATATAGAATATGACTTGGCCGAGTTGGAAAACGAATTCTTCAAATCAGTAGAAGCACTAAAAAAACTCACCTTTATCGATAGTGAAGAATATCTGTTTCAGGCTCAAAGGTCAGGTAAGAAAATTTTGGCCGAAGGCGCGCAAGGATCACTTCTTGATATCGATTTTGGCACCTACCCTTTCGTAACTTCCAGTAATACCACCGCCGCTGGTGCTTGTACTGGTTTAGGCGTTGCACCGAACCAAATCGGTGAGGTGAAAGGTATCTTTAAAGCATATACAACACGTGTGGGTAGCGGACCGTTTCCTACCGAGTTATTCGACGAAGATGGTGAAACCATGGGAAGAGTCGGCAACGAGTTTGGCGCTACTACGGGTAGACCAAGACGCTGTGGCTGGCTTGATATTGTAGCTTTGAAATATGCCGTTCAAGTTAACGGTGTTACAGAGCTTATGATGATGAAGGCTGATGTTCTTAGCGGATTCGAAACCATTAAAATATGTACGGCATACAACTATAAAGGTGAAAAAATCACTCACCTACCATACAATATTGAAGCCGAAAACGTTACCCCGATTTACAGCGAGATGAAGGGTTGGAAAGAAGATTTAACTAAAATGTCGAAAGCCGACGAGCTGCCAAAAGAGCTTGCTGCTTATATAGAATTTTTAGAAAAAGAGCTTGAAGTGCCTATAAAGATCGTATCGGTCGGTCCTGACCGTACTCAAACGATTTTAAGATAATCTTGGGTTTAGCAAAGAAGGTTTAGGTGCCTAGACTGCTATAGGTACTTGCTAAATCTTTGCTAAACTCTATTCCATAGACCACAAAAAGACTATTTTTGGACAAAATCTAATAGGAATTGAATCTAATTTCCCGCATTCTAATTTTCCTAGCGTGTTCTACCATTTGTTATGCACAGGGGCAAAACCAAAGTGCTGACACCGTTCAAAACAAGCAGATCAATATCGTCTACGGGGCCAACTTTACGAAGAACGAGGCGCAGTTTCCGGGTGCTTCGATTTTCAGTAAAGATACCCGACAAGTTCAGTTTGAGCACCAAGGGGCTGATCTCTGGTGCGACATAGCCATTTACTATCAAAAGGAAAATAGGCTTAGGGCTCTAGGAAACGTTCGCTTGCAACAAGGAGACTCCATCGAACTTACTAGTGGAAAAATAAATTACGATGGCGAGACCAAATTGGCAAAAGCCTACGAAGATGTTCTTCTAAGAGCTGATCAGCAGACAGGTCAAATGACGCTTCGTACAGACACCCTTTATTTTGATAGAGAGAATCAAGAATCGTATTATAACAGTTCGGGTACGATTGTAGATTCGACCAACACACTCACCAGTGAAATAGGGCGCTATTTTATGGAACTGAAGAAATATCAGTTTCTAGATAGTGTACATATCCAAAATCCGCAATATACCTTAGATTCTGAACGCTTAGATTACTACACGACCTCAAAGAACGCCTACATGTACGGTGCTTCGACTATCACAGGGGAAAGCTATAAAATTTACTGTGAACGAGGTTTTTACGACACTAAAATAGAGAGTGGTTACGGAATTAAAAACACCAGAATCGACTACAACAATAGAATAATCGAAGGTGATAGTGTCTTTTTTGACAAAGCGACCGAATTTGCTTCCGCGACTAATAATATAGTGGTGACCGATACGGTAAACGACGGTGTTATAAAAGCGCATTATGCAGAAATTTATAAGGCAAAAGACTCCGTTTTCGCCACGAAAAGAGCTGTCTCTATAAGTTTGGTAGAGCAAGATTCCCTTTATATGCACGGCGATACCTTAATGGTTACCGGAAAGCCAAAAAATAGAATTTCACGCGCTTTTCATAATGCCAAATTCTATAAAACCGATTTGAGCGGCAAATGTGACTCCCTTCACTTCTCCGAAAAAACCGGAATTACCCAACTAATAAGAAATCCGGTACTATGGAATGGCGAAAACCAAATGACCGGTGATAGTATTCATTTGATATCAAACTTGAAAACCGAAAAACTCGATTCTTTAAAGGTAATCAACAATGCCTTCATCGTATCGCTTGATAGTATCAGTAAAACAGGTTACAATCAGGCAAAGGGCAAAGATCTTTTTGGTAAATTCATCGATAACGAATTGAAAATTATTGACCTCATAAAGAACACAGAAGTCATCTATTACATGTACAATGATGATGACGAGCTCATTGGTATCGATAAAACGATTTGTAGTAAAATTCGAATTACGATGGCCAATAACGATGTGGAAGACCTTACCTTTTATACCGATCCTGATGGTGATATATTTCCAGACAAAGAGCTTCCTTTTGAAAGTAGAAAACTAAAAGGCTTTGTTTGGCGGGGAGATGAGAGAATATTAAAAATGGAAGATATTTTTGATGAGGACGACAATAATTTAGAGCTGGTCGTTATCAATGGTCTCGACAACCCAATCGATATTGATGCATTGGAGGCCGAACGTGATCAAAATTCGAACGACCCCGTAAATGGCATCCCTCCGACCAAAAACGTTCCTATCAATACCAAGGTTTCCGACAGACCAAAACAAATTAAGGTTACCTCCGACCCGAACCAATTCCAATAATTCATTAGAAAATTAGCGGCCATGACAGATGATTTCTTAAAATATCAGGCCCAAACCTCTCCTCACCCTCTGGCAATGGAGGTGGAAAAGGCTGAAGGCAGTTATATCTATGACACCGGCGGTAAAGCCCATCTTGATTTTGTAGCAGGGGTTTCTGCGTGTACTTTAGGCCATTGCCACCCCGAAGTGGTTTCTGCCATTAAAGACCAGACGGAAAAATACATGCACGTGATGGTGTATGGCGAATATGCCCAAGCACCCGCAGTTGAATACACTAAATTATTGGCCTCGGTTCTACCAGCAGGCCTGGATACTACCTATTTGGTCAATTCGGGCACCGAAGCAGTCGAAGGCGCTTTAAAATTGGCGAGAAGGGCTACAGGAAGAAGCCAGTTGATAGCCGCCAAAAATGCCTACCATGGCAACACCATGGGCAGTTTGAGCGTATTAGGCAATAAAGAAAGAAAAGGACCTTTTAGACCCTTGCTTCCCGATGTGCACTTCATCAGGTTTAATTCTGTTGATGATGTAGAGAATATAACCCACCAAACAGCGGCCGTAATTTTAGAGACTATTCAAGGAGGGGCCGGATTTATTCTTCCGGAGAAAAATTACCTCCAAGAAGTTCGTAAGCGATGTGATGAGACGGGTACACTACTGATTCTTGATGAGATTCAACCAGGTTTCGGCAGAACAGGTAAATTGTTTGCTTTTGAACACTATAATATTGTTCCTGATATTCTGGTTATCGGTAAAGGCATGGCTTCAGGTCTTCCAGTAGGTGCTTTTGTTGCCTCCAATGCCCTAATGGCCCATTTACAACATAGCCCAAAATTAGGTCATATTACCACCTTTGGTGGAAACCCTGTAATTGCTGCGGCTTCGTTGGCCACCTTAAAAAAATTGGTTCAATCAGATATTATGAAACAAATCTCAAAGAAAGAGGCCTTGTTTCGAAGGTACCTTCGACACCCTCTTATTGAGGAAATTAGAGGTACTGGATTGATGCTTGCCCCCATACTAAAATCGGCTGAATTGGCTAACCATGTAATTTTGACATGCGCCCAAAAGGGACTGATTCTCTTTTGGTTACAGTTCGAACCGAGGGCCTTACGAATCTCGCCACCCCTGACCATGTCAGAACATGAAATAGAAATCGGATGTGGCACAATACTTGAAGTTTTAAATGCATATGAGCAATAAGCTGTTAACTAATTTGTTAATAATATAGGCTCCAACGGAAAAAAAAGTGCCTTTCAAAAGGTTACTTTTAATTCCATAGTTTAACCAAAACGTTCTTATGGCGTTAGAATCTAACGAAAGGCCAGACCAATCCATCGCCAAGTTTGAATCAATGCTCAAGACTGACGATGTTTATTTCTTCGATGCCGAAGATTTTGAGGATATCATCCATCACTATCTGAACAACGGCAAGATTACCTTGGCCAAAAAAGCAATTAGAATTGGGCTTCAACAGCACCCGGGTTCCATTGAACTAAAGCTACTCGATGTAGAGGTTCTTGTTTTTGAGAACCATCTCGACCAAGCCGAGCAGTATCTCGATGAGCTTCAATTACTGGATAGCAGCAATGAAGAAATCTTTATTCAGCGGGCCAATATTTTCTCTAAAAAAGACAATCATGAGGCCGCTGTCGAGTTTCTGAACAAAGCTCTAGACCTTACCGATAATAGCTTTGATATTTATTCCCTTTTAGGAATGGAGTATCTCTTTATGGACGATTACAAGCTGGCCAAAGAGAGTTTTATGCGCTGTGTAGATTTCGATGAGCAAGATTATTCATCGCTTTACAATGTAATCTACTGCTTTGAGTTTTTAGAAGATCATGATGGTGCCATTGTTTATCTGAACGACTATTTAGAGCGCAATCCGTATTGCGAGGTCGCTTGGCATCAATTGGGTAAGCAATACATTGCCAAAAATATGCTTTCGGAGGCATTGACCGCCTTTGATTTTGCTATCATTTCCGATGACACTTTTATCGGCGCCTATTTTGAAAAGGGAAAGGTTCTTGAAAAACTGGGCAAGTACAATGAGGCTATAGAGAACTACGAGACAACCATTCAAATGGAAGACCCGACCTCTCATGCCTACCTAAGAATTGGTAAATGCTATGAGCGATTGGAGAACGATGAAATGGCCAAGTACTACTATTATCACACGGTACATGAAGACCCTCTTCTAGATAAGGGTTGGTTGGCGATTACCGATTTCTACTATAGACGTAAAAACTACAAAAAGGCACTATTCTATGTGAATAAGGCCTTGAATATCGATGGTGAAAATCCGCAATATTGGAAAAAATGTGCCATGATCAATTTTGCTCTTGAGCGCTACGATCAAGCCGATTTTTCTTATAAGCAGGCCGTAGACCTTGGCAATTATGAATTGGGCACATGGCTCGATTGGGCAGAGGTCATTAAAAGAAATGATGATTTACCAGGGGCCATTCATGTATTATCACAGGGACAAGAATTCTATCCGGATAACGCTGAACTAAAGTATAAAACAGCGGGATGCTACCTTGACATGAACGATACCATCAATGCTCGAATTTGTTTAATTGATGCATTAAATCTAGATTTTAAAAAACTAGATGCATTCAAACAAGAATATCCACAATATGCGGCCACCGACTGGTTGCGTGGTATCGTGGCCAAAATCGAGAAATCGCTAAGGTAAATCTCTCTTTTCGAGGTTAATATCAGATTTGATTATCTGTGGTTCAATTTTCTACCTTGGTTTCGACCGGCACGCTTTGCCTTATTTTAATCACGATACCATTTTAAAAAGGTTATTTTTGTTTTCGCTCAATTAATTTCAATGGAGAACAGAAACTTATTTCAATACTTTTTAGTCACATTAAAAGGCATGGCCATGGGTGCTGCCGACGTTGTGCCTGGTGTTTCAGGTGGTACAATTGCGTTTATTTCCGGTATTTATGAAGAGTTGATTACTTCAATAAACAATGTAAACCTATCATTGATCAAAACGTTGAAAGAAAACGGCTTCAAGTCTGCATGGCAACAGCTGAACGGTAATTTTCTAGTTGCCCTTTTTATCGGAATAGGCATCAGTGTTCTGTCATTGGCTAAATTGGTGAGTTGGCTTCTTGAGAACAAGCCTATTCTTATTTGGTCATTCTTTTTTGGTTTGGTCATCGCCAGTATTTTATTGGTAGGTAAAGAGGTAAAGAAATGGAACGTGGCCACAGTAATCGCCTTGATTATAGGTGCCGCAACCGCCTACTACATTACTACTCTGCCCCCTTCAGGTAGTGTAGACAGTCTCCCGTTTTTGTTTCTTTCGGGCGCACTTGCCATCTGTGCCATGATTTTACCCGGAATTTCAGGGGCGTTTATATTAGTTCTACTCGGTTCTTACAAAACCATTATCGACGCCCTGCACAATATGGATTTCAAGATAATAGCAGTGGTCGGAGCTGGCGCTATCTTTGGTATTTTGAGTTTTGCACGTCTTTTGAAATGGATGTTTACCCATTACAAAAATTTGACCTTGGCGCTATTGACCGGCTTTATTATCGGTTCTCTGAACAAAATTTGGCCTTGGAAACGCGTTTTGGAAACCCGTACAATTGGCGAAAAAATAATTACCATCGACGAGAACGTTTCACCATTCAATTTTGCAGGCGACAACCAATTAGTAATTGCAATAGTTGCTGCGTTGGTCGGATTTGGTCTTATTTTTATCTTAGAGCGCATCGCAGCAAAAAAATAAGAGCACTTACATGTACGAACCCCGGTCATTTTTAGACAAGCTCTTTTTGGTCATTAAAGGCCTGTGCATGGGGGCTGCCAATAAGGTTCCCGGTGTATCGGGTGGCATTGTAGCCTTTGTGGCCGGCTTTTACGAAGAGTTTATCTATTCCCTTCAAAAAATCAATACCAAGGCTTTTAAGCTACTTTTCAATGGTAGGTTTAAAAGTTTCTATCGGTATGTAAACGGCCCTTTTCTTTCTCTACTTCTTTTTGGTATGCTGGTCAGCTATTTCAGCATTTCGAAGTTGTTGGATTATTTTTTGGAACAAAAAGAACTGTACGTTTGGGCTGCTTTCTTCGGAATGATTTTGGGGTCTATTTATTACATCTCAAAAGATTTTGAACATTGGAACCGAACCACGATAACCTCGGGAATTATCGGTCTTATTATAGGAATCTCCATTAGTTTTCTGAGTCCAGCAAAAGAGAACGACAACCTATTTTTCATCTTTTTATGTGGCATGATCAGTGTTTCGGGTATGACCCTGCCGGGGCTCTCAGGATCTTTTATCCTCATTCTTCTAGGAAATTATGTATTGTTGCTGGTCGATTCGGTCAACGCATTGTATGACACTTTTGCCGAAATACTCAGAGGTGATTTTAGTTTCGTCGATAATGGTGAACGTCTAGATACCTTAGTTATATTGGCAGTTTTCACGGTAGGTTCAGCTACTGGTTTGGTGAGCCTATCCCATTTGTTGAGTTATGTTCTAAAGCACTTTAAACATATTACCACGGCGGTAATTATTGGTTTTATTACGGGGTCTTTAGGAGTGGTATGGCCATGGAAAAAAACTATTATAAAAACGGACAGTGAGGGAAATGCCATCTTAGATTCTAACGGCAAACAGATCATAGTCAACTACGAACGTTACCTGCCCGATTGGGGCAGTTATGAAACGTGGTGGGCCCTTTTTTTCGTAATTGTGGGTGTAGTTATATTGCTTTCTTTGGATTGGTACGGAAAAAACAGAAAAAAGAATAATGATTGATAGCAAAAAAAGGTTTGGCCTTGTCGGAAGAAATATTTCTTACTCTTTTTCTAGAGGATATTTCAAGAAAAAGTTCGAAACCCTGCAACTGGAAAATCACTCGTATGAGAATTTTGACCTTCAAGAGGCTGATCAGTTTCCTGATATGCTCAAAAACAATAAGGATTTAAAGGGTTTAAACGTAACCATACCCTACAAACAAGATGTTATTGAATTTTTGGATAGTCTAAGTCCTCAGGCAAGTGAAATTGGTGCAGTCAACACTATTCAATTTACGCCTTCGGGTCTTGTAGGGCACAATACAGATGCCTATGGCTTTCAAAAATCACTAGAACCCCATTTAAAGGCTCACCATACCAAAGCTCTCATTCTAGGCACTGGGGGCGCATCTAAGGCCATTGCCTACGTATTGAAAGAACTAAAAATAGAGTTTAAAATCGTTTCAAGAAGTCCTCTAGAGAATCAGTTGAATTATAATGATCTTGACGAAAAAACGATTAAAGAGCACACGCTGATTACCAACTGTACCCCACTTGGCACGCATCCCAATATAGAATTTAAACCTAATATACCGTATAAGTTTATTGGTAAAGACCATTTACTTTTTGACCTGATTTACAATCCTAATAAGACCGCATTTCTTAAAGAGGGTGAATCAAGAGGTGCTCAAATCTGTAATGGATTGAGAATGCTTGAATTGCAAGCTGACAGGGCTTGGGAAATATGGAATATGTAATGTCATTTCTTAACAACCGGAATCTATTTTGATATAATCAAGATTTTCTGGCTTCACTAGCTTCTAAGAGTGAATTTAATTGACGCCCCGACCCGATTGCTGTGGTTTCTTAAAATAATGTGAGAACCTTTGTACTTTATAAGGTTGTTAGTATCTTACCATTAAATAGAGCTGATGTTTAAAATCACAATTCATTAATCTTATCATGTGATTACATTCAGTCCCTAAGAATTTTTGGAGAAGGAGAATGCATACCGAAAAATATTTCAAGGTGTGTAAGGGTCAAACAAACAACAACGATAATGTCTGAAGATAAAAAACTTCAAGAGAACATAACGGAGGCAGAGAACCCGAAGGGTGAAACTGTTTCCCAAACTGAAGCATCTGAGATTGAAAATGATAGTGTAGCTTCGGGGAACAACTCAAACGATGTAGATACTGAAGATACATTGACGGATCAACCCGCAAGCGAAAACAACGAAGTTGTTGAATCTGCAGATACATCATCGAGCGACGAACCAGATGACAATGCAGATAATCAGGACGACGTTCTGGGCGAAATCGATGAAAATAATGCCGAAGATGCCGAAGATACCGACAACCAGCACAGGCACACCATACCTATTCTAGACTACCATTCTATGTCGATGGAAAACTTAGTAGGTGAGTTACAACGACTGGTGAGAAACGAGAAAGTACAGGCCATCAAAAAACATGTTGATGGCATTAAATCTGAATTTGACCTTAAATTTCAAGATTTCATTGAGCAGAAAAAAGAAGATTTCGTCGCCAGTGGCGGTAACGAAGTTGATTTTCGCTATAACTCTGTTACGAAAAGGCAGTTTAACGAGGTATACTCAGACTATCGTGAAAAGCGCAACCAATACTATAAAAACTTAGAAAAAGACTTAAAGTCTAATCTCAACAAAAGGCTTGAAATCATTGAAGAACTCAAAGGATTGGTAAGTGTTGAAGAAGACATGAACTCGACTTATAAAACCTTTAAAGATTTACAGGAACAATGGCGAAACGCCGGCCCCATACCTAGAGCCAATTACAACGATGTTTGGAGAACCTATCAGCACCATGTAGAAATTTTCTATGATTTTCTGCATTTGAACCGTGAGTTGCGCGATCTTGATTTTAAACACAATCTTGGCGAAAAAGAGAAACTGGTTCAGCAAGCCGAGGCGCTAGCTACCGAACCAGACCTCAACAAAGTCTTTAGAGAGCTTCAGATACTTCATAAAATCTGGAAAGAAGATGTCGGGCCTGTAGGCCAAGAGCACCGTGAAGAAATTTGGGAGCGTTTTAGCAATGCTACCAAAGTATTGCACCAAAGAAGACAGGATTATTACAAACAGCTCGATTCTGAGTACGAAAAAAACTGGGAAAAGAAACAGGAAATTATATCTGAAATAAGGCAGGTTGCCGGTAATACCGCTAATAACCATAGAGGATTACAGCAGCAAATAAAAAAGGTAGAAGCACTGAGAGAGCAGTTTTTTACGGCAGGCAAAGTTCCTAGAAATAAGAATGAAAAAACTTGGTCTGAGTTCAAAGAGACGGTTAGAAGTTTTAACCGTAACAAAAATTCTTATTATAAGAACCTAAAAAAAGAGCAGCAAGATAACCTTCAGAAGAAAAGAGAACTTCTCAATTTGGCAGAATCCCTTAAAGATAGTGACGATTGGGATAGCACTACCCCGCAAATGAAGCGCATACAGAGCGATTGGAAAAAAATCGGACATGTACCGCGAAAGTATTCCGATAAAATCTGGAAAGAGTTTAAAAATGCCTGCAACCATTATTTTGATAGGCTGCATGCGCTTAAGAACAAAGACTTTAAAGAGGAAGAAGATAACCTAAAGAAAAAGGAGGCCTGCCTTGACAAATTAAAAGAGTTCAAGCTTAGCGGTAATAATTCAAAAGACATCGATGCTTTAAAGAAATTTATAGCCGAGTGGAAAACATATGGCCGCGTACCATTTAGAAAGAAAAACATCGACCAAAAGTTCAATAAGATTCTAGACGGTATTTTTAGAAAGTTGAACATAAGTCGCCAAGATGCCGAGCTTCTCAAGTACGGTAACAAAGTACAGGAATTGGCAGAAACCGATAATGTAAACGCCATTCAGAACGAGAGAAGTTTTATTCGCAAAAAAATAGAAGAAATCAAAGGCGACATACGACAATTAGAAAATAATCTTCAGTTCTTTTCAGATTCGAGTGAAGATAATCCAATCGTACAGGATGTGGTCAAAAGGGTAAACGGGCACAAAGAATCTTTAGCAACCTGGAAAGGTAAATTGAAGAAATTGAACATCATGGAGAATAGTCTCAACCGAGAGGCAGAATCAAATGATGACGATGAAGATATTGATACCGAAGAAAATTAGCCTTTAGACCATACACTTAGTAAATCTTTTCACAATGAAATTAATGGGTTCTTTATCGATTATAGGATGGAGCCTTATTTTGGTGGCTTCTTCGAAATCTCCGATAACCGGGCAATATGAAATGGCAGGCCGCCTCGACCCTAGTAAAGACTTGTTGTTGGCCCAATTTGATTGCAAAACCGATGTAGATGATTTACATACGGTAGCGGCTTTCAAATCGCTTCTCAGCCAAACCCAATATTCAGATATTAAACACCACGCCGTGGCTGGCACCTATGGGGAACAGGAAGGTTTATACGTACCACCCAACAGTCTTTTTGAGCTCGCCTTCGGAAGTAATTGGACGGATGCCCATGCCAATTTTGATCAAGCGGTAATCAAGGTAAAAAACATAGCTTCACAAACTCTTGCCAAAGGCGGAAATATATGGATAGCGGAAGCAGGTCAATCTGATTTTTCGGCTGCCCTGGTAAAAAAGATATTGCAAGAGAACCCAAAATTAGATGCTAAAATTCGAATTCATATTGTTCAACATAGCGAGTGGAACGAAGAGGTAACCAACAAGGAGAACTTGGCATATGTCAAAAAAAACTGTAAGTACCATAAAATTGCCGATGGTAATGCGGTTGGTAATGGTACACCGGGTTTTCGTACGGAATCATTTACTGATTGGGAAGAGAAAATCGGTGATAAACAGCTTTTGACCCTATGGCAACACGCCGTTGAGCTAGGTAATCGGTATAATGGCAAAGAAAACAGGTATAACAATGAAGCCATAACAAAAGGCGGATTAGACTTCTCGGATTTATCGGAGACGTGTTGGATATTGGGTCTAGAAAATATATCCGACACTAAAGATTTTTTTAATACTTTTCTTACAATTAACTAGGAATTTTAACAATATCAAAGCCAAGTTTGCGTTAACAGAATTCAGGTAATAAGTGAATTAAATCCACTTTGAAAGTTCAATCTTTCAATGAATTCTAAAGCATAACTTTTGGTAGATGAAAAAACCAGAAATTCCTTTTGATGAAGCAGAGCGCCTAAAAGCCCTTCATAGCTTTAATATACTTGATACCCTTGAAGAGAAAGAGTATGACGGCATTACCCGAATTGCCGCCGATATAAGCAACACTCCAATGGCTCTTGTGTCGTTGGTAGATGCAGAAAGACAATGGTTCAAATCGCATTACGGAATTGATGCCACTGAAACACCCCGAGACATAGCATTTTGCGCCCATGCCATCAATCGGCCCAATGAACCTCTCATTGTTAACAATGCCGATGAAGATGAGCGTTTTTTTGATAACCCCATGGTAATCGGCGGGCCTAAGGTTAAATTTTACGCGGGTGCACCATTAAGTACGAAAGACGGTCTGGCCATCGGTACTTTATGCGTTGTAGATACAAAACCCCGTTACGATTTCTCTGATAATCAGAAAGAAGCCTTGATTACGTTGGCCAATCAGGTAATGGCTCAATTAGAATTGAGAAGACAATATACCATTCAAAAAATAATCAATCAAGAGTTAAGCCTCAAGAACAACCAGCTAAAGCATTTTACATATCGATTGGCCCACGATATGAAGACACCCTTACATGGTATTAGTTCGTTGGTAGGTTTTATCAAAGAAGACTATTCCTCTTTATTGGAAAGTACCGAAATACCCAGTTGGCTTGATACCATTGGTGATAGGGTTCATTTTATGGAGTCTTTAATTCGCGGTATTACCAATTATATCAATGTAACGAATTCCGAAATTGCCTTTGATGATTTTCATATTGAAAGGGAAATCAATGATATCGTAAAAAACTTAGGTTCCACTACCCCATTCGAGCTATTTATCAAGAACGGTAATGCGATTATCAAAAATTCGGCCTCAAGTTTTACTCAAATCTTCACGAATTTTTTTCAGAACTCCATTAAATTCTGCGAGCAGCCCATTAAGATATGGATAGAGTTTTACGAGGATGAAGATTTCTACTATTTCACTTTTCAAGATAATGGCCCGGGTATATCCGAAAAGTTTTGGGGCAAAGTATTCGTAATGTTCGAAACACTTCAAAGAACTGGACCGAAAGACACTGGTATTGGTCTGGCAACGGTAAAGACTATTATCGAGAAATTAGGTGGACAAATTCGAATCGACCATAGACCTAACGGAAAGAAGGGTATTTTCTTTCATTTCAGTCTCGCCAAAGAAATTTGATTACTTGACACCAATGCCTAATTTTGATTTAAAATTAGAAAGTGGAAATCAAGATATATCAGGTAGATGCTTTTACCAATGAAGTTTTCACGGGCAATCCTGCAGCCGTATGTCCTTTGGAACAATGGCTTGATGATAACATCATGCAAAAAATTGCCATGGAAAACAACTTGGCAGAAACTGCCTTCATTGTCAAAACCTCGAGTGGCTATAGCATTCGCTGGTTTACCCCAAGCGTAGAAGTTGACCTTTGTGGCCATGCCACTCTAGCTGCAGCCCATGTTTTATTTGAATTCGAAAATTACCAAGGCCCTAAGATTGATTTTTTCTCGCCTCGAAGTGGTAATTTGACCATTGTAAAAGAAGAAAACCATCTCACCCTAAACTTTCCAACAGACAAACTAATCGAAGTTCCCCTAAGCCCGCAACTAAATAGTTGTTTTCAAATTGAAGCTAATGAAGCTTATAAAGGCAAAACCGATTATATCTTAGTCTTTGGTTCAGAAACGGAAATCAAAGCTTTGAAGCCCAACCTTAAAAATATTAGTGATTTAGATGCCAGAGGACTTGTCATAACCGCAAAGGGAGATGCCTGTGATTTTGTTTCCCGGTTTTTTGGTCCGCAATCCGGTATAGACGAAGATCCGGTCACCGGTTCGGCGCACACTTCATTAACACCCATATGGGCAAAAAAGCTAAATAAATCCAAATTGAGTGCAGTGCAACTGTCCGAAAGAAAAGGTTGGTTGATGTGCAAAGACTTGCAAGATAGAGTCGAAATTAGCGGAAATGCAAAGCTTTACCTCAAAGGCACAATTTACCTTCCATAAAAACTACCTTGGCCATTTTGACAAGCATTAAATAGCCAGAAAATTGGTAGATTTGATGAATGCTTTGGTCCATTGCTAAATTGTACTAAAGTATTACAATCCATAAGGAAATCTGTTGAAATAGACACAAACCATATACATGAACCAACTGCCAAGATTTATTATACTTCTTTTCATTTCCGGTTTCTTTTTGGTAGCATGTGATATTAAAAAAGAAAAAGGGTTAAGTTCCGTTAATCCTGAAAACTGGTCTAAGAGAAAGGTTGAGATATCGGCTCAAGACAGCCTGGAGAGCGGTAAATCTTATCTTTCAATTTATTCACAGATTTATAGTCTTTCGGAACACAAAACCCATAATCTTACCGCCATGGTAAGTATGCGCAATACGAGCGATCAAGATACTATTTACATACTAAAGGCCAATTATTATGATACGCATGGTGAATTGGTACGTACTTATTTTGACCATCCTATTTATCTGGCCCCAATGGAAACTACTGAAATAATCATTGATGAAGTAGATGTTACCGGAGGTACGGGTTCCAACTTTATCTTTGAATGGAAAACCCCTATAGAGTCTCCTGAACCTTTATTTGAAGGAGTGATGAATTCCACTGTAGGTCAACAAGGCCTATCTTTTACTACTCAGTCCAGAAGGATTAAATAAACCGATTTATCTAAATACTTGTTTTCAAAATATTTCCCCTAGTGAACGGCAACTGCCTGTTCGTCCACTTTTAGGGTAGTCAGATACTCGACAAGATTCACCAAATCTTCTTTTGACATAACTTTGTGGAGGCCCTCGGTC
Source organism: Euzebyella marina (assembly GCF_003687485.1). Taxonomy (GTDB): domain Bacteria; phylum Bacteroidota; class Bacteroidia; order Flavobacteriales; family Flavobacteriaceae; genus Euzebyella; species Euzebyella marina. The sequence goes on from NZ_CP032050.1 coordinate 3,433,052, forward strand.
ATTAAAGACCTATCCATAGCTTCCATCTTTTTGATATCTGCAAGATTTAAGGATTTTTGAGTGTCTCCCATCATTTTCAGTGTAATTTCATCCTCCGTTCTACTCAACACATAACCCGTATAAATAGAGCCTTCGTTCATTTCGACTGTATAACCCTCATATCCGAAACTGATTCCGGCGCTTGGGTAGATTATATTGGAATAAAGAAACTGTTTTGACAACTTGTTACCAATATCGGATAATGCAGGCCCGAACTTGACACCTTTGTTGGCCGCCATATGGCAAGAGCTACAATAAGTGGTATAAAGTTCTTGACCTTTGTCGGCATCACCTTTAATTGCCACCAGCTCTTCAATATTCAAATCTTCTTGATTTGAATCGGCCAAAAATTGAGTGGCCTTTTGTTTTATCTCACTGCTCCAACTGTTCATTAATTTCAACACAGCTGCGGTTTTGCTATTTTCAGGTAGCTTATCGTTTTCTAACAAATCGTAAAGGCTATGCTGACCTGACCAAGAATTGCCTAACGCCTCGACTATTTGACGGTTAAGCGCGGCACTCAAAGAATCTTCTATCAAAGCATTTTTAAGTACGTTAACACCGTTATCATTTGAAACCCCGCCCATAATCTTTAAGAAATTCATCTTTTCATTATCGGCAACGGTTGACCTTAGGTAATCGGCAATCATTTCAGTTCCGTCTGTTTCGGTCAACAAATTGGCGGCCTCTTTCTGCAAATCTTCCGATTCGCTATTCTGGGCCATTTCGAAAATGTAGTTGTTCTGATTTTTAAGCTCGAGTCTTTTGACTGCCATTAGCCATTCTGGCGTTCCCTGAATTTTAGGAAGTACCGCCTTTACTTTGGCCAAATTACGAGGTGAGCCCAGAACAAACTCTTTATCTAGCTGGGCGATGGCCAAGGCCTGAATTCTTTTCGATTTCGAGTGATTTATATTGAGAAGTGAAAGCAATATCTGATTCTTCTGCGGATGCTCCTTAAAATCCAAAGATCTAAAATACCTTTCCAATAAATCATCGGAGAGGTTTTGGCCCCGAATAATTTTGTCTGTCAAGGGTACCGTTTTGGAAGCCCTAGTTCTCCAAATTACTTGTTTGGCAATTTCGGAAGAAAGTTCTGGTTTAGTGCTTTCTTCCCACTTTGAAAAGTAAAGATCCGCGAACTTGTCAGACCCTATACCTAATGCCTCTAAATACCATCGATCGTTGGGGTCATGTCGCTTGGCAAGCTCAGACCAAATTTCAGCTGCATTTTCATTACCGATGTGGCGTAGAGTGAGGGCTACCTCCCTGCGCACCTCTGGGGACGGGTCTTGTGCTGCTTCTTCCAAACATATGCGAAGGTCTTTCTGACGAAGGTACCGTGCCATGCGTACACCCTGCGCCCTAAACTTGGGGTCGCTGTCAGCAAGTGCCAGATTGATATAGTTATGAGATTTTGTCCAATTCTTTGCGCCCAACCAAAGTGCCCTTGCTTTGGCAATATCACCTTTGGTCAGCATTTCTTTGACAAAGGGATCGGCTGCATCTCCCATCTCATTTAGTTTAAGCCAAGATTGGTAGAATACATCCATATTGTCGGATAAGATTCCTTTAAAAGCATCTGTTCCTGTTTTAAAACTATAAGATTTCGGCTTGTAAGCCTTTGACGGAGCCAATCGATAGATTCTTCCGCGTTGAATATCTTCCGCCTTATGGCCGCCTACTCCCCCATCATACCAATCGGATATGAAAAGGGAACCATCGGGAGCGACCGTCAAGTCATCGGGCCGAAACCAATCGTCTTCACTGGTCAAAAGGTTTTCAATGGAGGCTTTAAAACCGGCACCTTCCGGATCTACGATGTAGGTACGCACTACATTGTGGCCTGGTTCGGTATGAATTAAACGCCCTTTGAACTTTTTCGGAAGCAAATCACCTTCATATACAATCATACCGCAAGGCGAACCAGAACCTGTCTGCAATAAGTTAGGCACTGTACCAGGGTCATTTAAATGCCAATGCCTAAATGGAATTTCCTCTTCCCAACCTGTTCTACGTTCTCGCCAATTCTGACCGGTAAGCCAATCTTTGAAACCGTAATTACCATAATCCATCACATAGTTGATGCGAGTACCTTGATTGCCGTCATCATCGTTATCTGACTGCCAAATGTTTCCGTAAGAATCTAAAGCCAGTTCGTACGGATTTCTAAAGTTGTGACCCAGTACTTCAAGTTTTGAGCCATCTAGCTCCATCCTAAAGGCCATTCCTTCCCTAAAATTGCTACCATCGCCCACTATTTCATTTCCGTACTTATCCTTTACCGCGTCACCGTTCTTATCCAATAACCGCTCCCCATTATTACCGAAATTGAAATAAAGTCTTCCATCAGGCCCAAAAACAAAAGAGTGTACCCCATGATCATGATCCTTTCCTCCTATTCCAGAAAAAAGAACTTCTTTGGAATCGGGAACATCGTCCCCATCGGTATCGGTAAAAACAAATACATTCGGGCTGACAGAAACAATCACTTTATTACCCAAAACAGCTATACCCAATGCTGAATTGATATCCTGACCTTGATAGAATACCTTTGAGGTATCGGCGATACCATCTTCATCGGTATCTTCTAGAATAACAATACGGTCGCCTTTATTCTCATAATTAATATCAGGATTGGCAAAACTACGGTAGTTGGTACCCTCGCAGACCCATACCCTGCCTTTGGCATCAATGGCCATGTTGGTGGGATTGCTAATCATTGGTTCTGAGGCAAACAGCGTCAATTCTAGGCTATCGTCATGCACCTCCATAGAAGCCAAAGCATTTTCAGGCTTTCTTTTATCTTCTTCGGATAAATCGGCAAAAGCAATGTTTTGAGGTGGTTTTTCAGCACATGATAGAAATAGGATACCATACCATAACAAACCAAAAAGGGGGAGGTTTTTGACCCGTAGCAAAACGCTCATCTCAGAAAAAATTAGGAATTGCTAAAAATAGCAAAAAACAACTAAACAATCTTCAATAATCTGCCCTATAAAAAGAAAAGACCGCCGTATGGCGGTCTTTCATATCTTTGGAATAACGAATATTTATTTTGCTACGTTCACCGATCGGGTTTCCCTGATAACGGTAACTTTCACTTGGCCGGGGTACGTCATGTCCGTCTGTATTTTTTGCGAAATTTCAAAAGACAGTTGGGCCGCCTTGTCGTCGCTTACCTTTTCACTTTCAACGATGACCCTAAGTTCACGTCCCGCTTGAATAGCGTAGGCTTTTTGAACACCGCCAAACCCAAAGGCTATATCCTCAAGATCTTTTAATCTTTGAATATAACTATCTAACACCTGTCTTCTAGCACCTGGTCGGGCACCGCTAATGGCATCACAGACCTGAACGATAGGCGAAATCAGGGTTTTCATCTCAATTTCGTCGTGGTGAGCACCGATAGCGTTGCAAACATCTGGTTTCTCACCATATTTTTCGGCCCACTGCATACCTAAAATGGCGTGAGGGGTTTCTAGTTCAGCTTCGGTATTCGGCACTTTACCAATATCATGTAACAAGCCTGCTCGCTTTGCCAGTTTAGGATTCAAACCTAATTCAGCTGCCATGACACCACACAACTTAGCAACTTCACGAGAGTGCTGTAGTAAGTTTTGACCGTATGAAGAACGATATTTCATTCTACCGACTGCACGAACCAATTCAGGATGCAGACCGTGAATACCTAAATCGATTACCGCTCTTTTACCTACTTCAACAATCTCTTGTTCGATCTGCTTTTCGGTCTTCTTTACAATCTCTTCAATACGTGCCGGGTGAATTCTACCATCGGTAACCAACTTGTGCAACGATAAACGTGCCACCTCTCTTCTAACGGAATCAAAGCAAGAAAGTATAATTGCCTCAGGAGTGTCGTCTACAATAATTTCAACACCTGTAGCCGACTCAAGAGCCCTAATATTACGACCCTCACGACCAATAATACGGCCTTTTACATCGTCTGACTCTAGATTGAAAACCGATACGCAATTCTCAACGGCCTCTTCGGTACCTATTCTCTGAATGGTGTTGATAACAATTTTCTTGGCTTCTTGTTGGGCAGTCAATTTGGCCTCTTCCAACGTAGTTTGTATAAAGGCCATGGCGTCGGTCTTTGCCGTCTCTTTTAAAGATTCTAGCAACTGGCCTTTTGCCTCATCGGCCGATAAACCCGATATTACCTCAAGTTGTTGCACTTGATTTCGGTGAAGCCTATCAAGTTCCGTTTGTTTTTTCTCAAAAATCGATTCTTTGTGCGATAACTCTTTTAATTTGGAGTCGAGCTGATCGTTCAGTTTTTTGTTTTTGGCCAGCTCGCTACTTACCTGTGATTCCTTATCACGGGTTCGCTTCTCGGCATCATTAATTTTTTTGTCCTTACCAACAATGACCTTCTCGTGTTCGGCCTTGAGTTCTAAAAACTTTTCTTTAGCCTGAAAAATTTTATCCTTTTTAATATTCTCGCCCTCAACTTTGGCACTCTTAAGAATGGCATCGGCCTGGTGCTTGGCGTTGGCAAGGGTTTTAGAGGCCTTGCCTTTTTCCATAAACTTGGCAATTCCGAAACCGATGGCGATTCCGACAATTGCCGCTATTATTAGTGTTGCAATATCCATACAATGAAAATTTAATATAAAAAAAGCCCACATCGGAGGAAGTTTTGTACAAACTCCTAAAAACAGGTTTAGGGCTAACAGACTGATCAAGGATCCTTAAACGAGAAGGCCTGCTTTTACAATCTAAACTCACCCTTTTTAAACAAATTAACGTTGAGTTTGTCAAAAGATATTACCAATGTGGGCAGTAACTTATGCTATTTTAAAGAACGTCTACTTTACACTAAGCTTTGATGCCACCAATTGCTCCAATGCTTTTAAGCGGTCGGTGGCTTCTTTATTATTTTCTGTTTGATCGATACCGCGTTGCTCTATTTTAGATGCAAATTGCAAGGCACACATGGCCAAAACATCTTGTTTATCGCGTACAGCGTAACTTTGTTCGAATTTTTTAGCCAGTTGCTCAATATTCTTGGCCGCTTTTCGCAAACCTTCTTCCTGACTTGGATCAATGGTCAATGGATAGACCCGATCGGCTATGGAAAGTTTTATTTTGAGCTTCTCCGACATCTTTCTATTCTCACTATTATTCGGCTAGTTGGGCTATGCAATAATCCAACTCCCTTATCAAAGCATTTATCTTAAGCTTAGCTTCTGTCTTATCTGTATTACTGCCAAACATCGTGTCAGCAAGTTTGAGCGAATTGTATTTATTTTCCCAATGGGATACGGATTCAAGAACTTTTTCCCTTTCATTTTTAAGGGTATTCAGTTCGTCTTCCAGTCTAGTATTGGTCTGTTGAAGCAACTCCATCTTATGCAGTAACTTGCTGATTTTGTTCTCCAAAGAATCGACAACCTTGACCAATTCACTCATAATTTCAAACGCGATGCATTTTACACAAAGTTAACATACCTATGTCTAGTTAGCAATTCTTTTTTCAATTATTCTTGAAGTAATACTTTAACTGTCTGGTAGTCCGTTATTGGCATAGTCGAAAGTTTTTTTGTGAAGTTCATTTTCAAGAATTGAAAGCTATTGGCTAATTTCGTATCACTTACTATGATTATGGGCAAATCTATTTTTCTTATCCTTTTCTTTTTTTCGTTGTTGTTGACCGGACAAGAGAATTATCCTCAAGATGCGTTTCGTTCTCCTATGGATATTCCTATTGTACTGGCCGGTACTTTTGGTGAACTACGTTCGAACCACTTTCACTCTGGAGTCGATATCAAAACAAAGCAGAGGGAAGGTCTGCCGATATACGCCATTGGCGATGGTAGCGTAACGAGAATCAAAGTATCTCATTGGGGGTATGGCAAGGCTCTATATATTGCCCACCCTAATGGATATACTTCTGTTTATGGGCACTTGCAAAAGTTCGGCCCCGAAATAGAGGAATACATCAAAAAGGTGCAGTACGAAAAACAATCGTACGAGGTGGAAGTTTTCCCTAAATATGGCGAGCTTAAAGTTGACCAGAGCAATATAGTGGCCTACGGAGGCAATACCGGAGGATCTTCAGGGCCGCATTTACATTTTGAAATTAGGAGCAGTCTTTCAGAAAAGCCGACCAATCCGCTTTTATATGGCTTAGAAGTAAGAGATGCCACCAACCCTACCCTTGAAAAAATTTATGCCTATGCCCTATCGGAAGACGCCATCGTCAATCAGAGCAGAGAACCAATAGAGCTTCAATTCAAAAAGCAGGCAGACGGATCGTATTTAGCCGAAAAAGTAAATGCCACCGGAACAATCGGTTTCGGTTTTATAGGGTACGACCGTCAAGACTTGGCAGCCAATAGAAATGGAGTATACTCTGTTGAGCAGCTTGTCAACGGAACTACATATACGGCCTATGATTTTGAAAGTTTTTCTTTTTCCGAAACAAGACTTCTAAACACTTTAATAGACTACAATAGGTACGGTAGATACCGCCAGCGTGTACAGCAATTGTTCAAAGCGCCCGGCAATAAATTGAGCATTTACAAGACATTGTACAATGATGGTAAAATTGATGTCAACCAAGGTCTAAGTTATCAGGTAGAGCTTCTTATTAAAGACTTTGAAGGCAATTTGACCAAGGCTGTTATACCTGTCGAGGGTAAAAATGAACCGGTAATTATCGCAAAGGAACTCGAAAAGACCGATAACTATGTGATTGCCAAAAAACCCAACAATTATGATTTGGGAGGGGCCAAAGTTTATTTTCCGGCCAACACTTTCTATGATAATTTTTATTTAGAGCTTGAAAAAGGTCCAGACACGGTAACCATACATAATAGCCGGGTAGCTGCCCATAGAAATTTCACAATTACTTTTGATGTCTCTAAATATTCTGCCGATGAGCGAAACCAAATGTTCATTGCTAGATTGGACAATCGACTGAGACCTTATCACTCATCAACCTATAAACGGGGCGATACTTTCACCACCAGAACACGTAATCTCGGCACTTACACTTTGGCCAAAGACACTACCGCCCCCAAGGTGCGCCCAAAGAATTTTAAAGACGGTCAATGGCTGAACAATTATCGCTATCTAAGTATTTATATTGCCGATGACTTGAGCGGCATCGATACCTATTCGGCCACTCTCAACGGTAAGTGGATCCTAATGGAGTACGAGCCCAAAACGAATACACTCACCTACAATTTCGATGATATCATTCTTGATCAAAAAGAATGCGAATTAGAGCTTACGGTTACCGATAACGTCGGGAATACAACTACCTTTAAAAGTACCTTTTTCAGAAAATAAATTTTTGAAACATCTAAGCACCGTTTGGATAATTTTAGTGGCATTCATTGTCATGCCAGGTAATGCCCAAACAGCAACTGTAACAGGTGTCATTTTTGATTCACATAACCAACCCATCAGCAATGCCACCATCACTATTGCAAATAACGGGACCATTTCTGACGAGTCAGGCTTCTACTCTATTCAGGTTCCTTCGGAAACACCGGTTGACATAACTATTTCCTTTCTTGGCTTTAAGGATGTGCTATTAAAAAACCTAATTCTTACCACCAATGAAACCTATTTTTTCAACCCCATTTTAGAACAAGAAATTACCCAGATTGCCGAGGTAACCGTGAGTCCTTCAGGCGAAAGGGAGACCAAAGGCATAAAAACCATTTCCAATGAGGTAATCAGAAATATTCCGGGAGCGAATGCAGGGGTTGAAAACATCATCAAGTTATTGCCCGGCGTAACTTCCAACAATGAATTGAGTACCCAATACAACGTACGAGGCGGAAACTTTGATGAGAACTTGGTTTATATCAATGGTATTGAAGTCTATCGGCCATTTTTAATTCGATCGGCCCAACAAGAAGGACTCAGTTTTGTAAATAGCGACATGGTGCAAAGCGTTGAGTTTTCATCAGGCGGGTTTCAAGCTAAATACGGTGATAAATTATCATCTGTTCTAGACATCAGGTATAAAAAGCCTTCGTCATTTGCAACTACTATAGATTTAAGTTTTTTGGGTGCCGCGGCCACTTTAGAAACAATTTCAAATGACAAGAACTTCGGTAGTGTCAGTGGTATACGCTATAGAAACAATAGTCTATTGGTCAACAGTACAAATACAACGGCCAACTTTAGACCAAGGTTTATCGATTTTCAGACTTTCGACACGTATCGTTTCTCCGAAAAATTTCATCTAAATTTTTTAGGCAACTTATCAATTAACGATTATCGAAACGAACCTCTATCTAGACAGACCAATTTTGGCACCCTTTCAGAACCTCGCACTCTGATCGTTTTTTATGAGGGTAATGAGAATAATAGATATCAAACGGTCCTAGGCGCATTAAAAGCAAATTATTTTCCTGACGAAAAAACTACTCTTAACTTAATTTCATCAATTTATCATACCACTGAAGAAGAATACAGCGATGTCATCGCCACTTATCGTCTGTCGCCACTTGAGTCTGAAATGAACAGCGGGGCGAGTGCCCAACAAGGTTTGGGAAGTCAGTTCAGAAGGGCCCGTAATGATTTAGATGCCCTTATTGTTAACCTTGAGCACCAAGGAAGCCGTTCTGTTGACCATAAAAAATGGGAATGGGGCGTTAAATACACCCATGAAGATATTCGAGATCAGATCAGGGAATCTGAATTTTTAGACTCCCTTGGCTATTCCGTCAGACCCCCATTACCGGAATTTCAAAACAATGAACCCAATGTTCCGTTCGAGGCCCCTCTAGTGGCTTATTCGTATATCAACGCAAGAAACTACACCTATACCAATCGCATTTCAGGGTTTCTACAGTTCAGTAATAGAATAACAAAAAATGTTGGTCATATCTATTACAATTTGGGTGTTCGTTCGCATTATTGGAATATCTCATCACAAGAACTGTCGAGTCAATCGCATGTGGTTATCAGTCCGAGAGCCCAGTTAGCCTTTAAACCCCAATGGAATATTGACATGTTGTTCCGACTTAGTGGCGGGCTTTACCACCAACCTCCTTTTTATAGGGAATTACGTGACGCCTCTGGCAATTTGCGGCCCCAAATCGATGCGCAACGTTCAGAACAGATTGTTTTGGCCAATGAATACTCGTTTAACCTTTGGTCAAGACCCTTTAATTTAACGAGTGAGGTGTATTATAAAAACCTCGAAAATGTCAACCCGTATACGTTGAACGATGTAAGAATACGATATGTGGCCGCCAATATCGCTTCTGCCTATGCTTACGGATTGGACCTTAGGTTGAACGGCGCTTTTGTACCTGGTACAGAATCGTGGGTGAGTCTTGGGCTTTTAAAAACGGAAGAAAACTGGAACAATCGTGGCTATATTGCGCGACCGACCGACCAACGCGTTAAGTTGGGGGTGCTTTTCCAAGACTATGTGCCGCAGTTTCCCGATTTCAGAATGTACCTTAATTTGGTTTACAACACAGGGCTACCCGGTGGCTCGCCCAACTATGTTGACCCCTACGAATACCAAAATAGATTAAGAACGTATAAACGGGCTGATTTAGGAATTTCATATATTTTTGCGGGTGGAAAAAAGATGCATCCCAAAAATTACTGGAGAGGGCACTTTAAAGAATTGAGCGCCGGTTTAGAACTCTATAATATGTTCAACAACCAAAACTCGATTACAAACACTTGGGTTAGAGATGTAGAAAGTAAAAACCAGTACGCCATACCCAATTTTATGACAAGTCGTATTTTGAACCTTAGAATACGCATGCGGTTTTAACCAAAAAAGAAAATGAAAAACATACTGTTTCTAGGCATAATTTTCTGTTCAACTATTGTATTTGCCCAAAAGAACATCTACGAGAGCAACCGATTCGACGAACTGAGTTCAGAGCACGAAGAATTGGCCATTATACCTTTTATTACCGAACTTGATCTTGACGATAACATATCGAAAGAAGAGATGAAAAATCTCGAAGAAAAAGAAGGTTATGCGGTGCAAAACGCGCTAGAGACCTATTTTTCAAAACGAAAACAGAAGAAAAAATTTTCGGTAGACTTTCAGAACATTAAGAATACAAATGCCATTTTGGCCCAACACAATATCAATTTTAGTAATATCGATGTATATACCATCAAAGAACTCAGTGAAATTTTGGGGGTCGATGGTATTATTAGCGGAAATATCGATTTGAATGTTCTGCTGTCAAATGGCGTTTCTACTGATTTCAACTTTATGGATTATTTTTCGGGAAGTGCCAACTACGGGCGTATCGGCGTAAAGGTTAGCGACGGTACTACAGGCAAACTTCTCTGGAAATACGAAAAGGAAATCAATAAAAAATCAGGAAAAAACACCAACGACCTCATCGACCGTATGATGAAGTTAGCCGCCCGTAAATTTCCTTACGACCGCGAAAAGCGTAAAGACCGAAAAAAAGACAATTAAGTCTTCCCGCAAATTAATCCTCTACGAAACTTTTAAGAACATCTACTGTATAGTCGAGCTCTTGCTTGGTGTTATATTTTGAAAAAGAGAACCGAATCGAAGGCTTTTTTAAATCTTCCTTTCCCAAAATTTCTTCAAGTACGTGCGATGCGGTTTCACTTCCCGATTGGCATGCGCTACCTTTAGAACAGGCAATACCCTTAATGTCTAAATGAAAGAGCAACATCAAGGCTTTCTGAGGTTCAATGGGCAAGCGAACATTGACCAATGTGTAGGTACTCTTGGTCATATCAGCTGAATGGCCATTAAATTCCACTTTTGGAATTTTCGTCTTCAATTCTTGAATAAAGTGAGTCTTTAGTTCCTTCACATAAGCCATCTCTTCTTCTAAATTCTCATAAGCTGTAACAAAAGCCTGTTCGAGACCCACAATGTTATGGAATGATTCGGTGCCGGCGCGAAAGCCTCTTTCCTGCGAGCCTCCTGAAATAAAAGGTTTCAAGCCCGAATTTCTTTTGATATAAGCAAAACCGACTCCTTTAGGTCCGTGAAATTTATGGGCGGCCGCGGTCATGAAATCAACAGGTGTTTTCTTTATATCCCAAGGATAATGACCGATACTTTGAACGGTATCGGAGTGAAAATAGGCATCATGTCGATGACAAAGTTGACAGACACTATCAATATCTATGATATTTCCGATTTCGTTGTTCACATGCATTAAACTGACCAGCTTCTTAGTATCATCTGCCATTAATAGCTCTTTGAGATGACTTAAATCTGGGTTACCATCCGAATCTATAGCTACAAAGTGCAATTTCACATTCTTTTCTTTCGCCAAATCTTCAGCAGTATGTAAGACTGCGTGATGTTCAACCTTAGATGTGATGATAGTTTGCACGCCTAAATCACGCACAGCACACCTGAGAATCATATTATCGGCTTCGGTACCACCTGAGGTGAAAATGATTTCGGAAGGATGTGCATTTAGCTCTTTGGCAATCGTCTTTCTGGCACTTTCTATTGCCGTTTTAGCCGACCGACCGAAACTATGGGTCGATGAAGGGTTGCCATAAAATTTGGCAAGGGCCTCTTGCATCTTTTCAATTACATTTTCCCTTACCTGTGTAGTGGCGGCATTATCTAAATACACTTTTTCCATTGCGTGTTCTTGAAATCCTTTTCACAAATGAGGGGTCAAAATTAGAGTAATTAAAGTTAATTTCTCCCTAATTGCACTTAAACTTGTACTTAAATTCCCTTAAATTTGGCGCATGAAGAAAACCTTGCTTTTGTGCCTGTTAACCGTTTTTTTTGCTTGTGACGACGGAGACTTACAGATTGAACAAGTTGATTTTGATTCGGTTAGCATAACCACCTGTGGCGACGAAGACGATGCGACCGAAACCACCTTTTTCTTCAAAATTGACCAAGATGAAGCTTTGATCTTAAACCTTGCCGGCGGCCTATTGGCTAATGAAACTTCAGAGCCCGGCACTATCTCAAGTGCCATCCCTTCCGCCTCAGAATTAATTTACCGTCTCTTTACCGATGATGTTACCCAGGACTATTTCTGTGATGTGGTTCCTCCGTTAGAACCGATGGTTATGGAAGAGAATACGGCCACTGGAGGCACCCTAAATATTGAAACCAAAGTACGATCCGTAACCAAAGATGTTAAGAATTATGGCCATACCATTTCAATAACAGGTTTGGCTCTCACTAACGACCAAAATGAAAGTATCACCGACACCTCAACTTTTGAGTACGGTACTTTTACTACTAGTACGGCCAATAGCGCAAGACTAGAAGAACCCTTTTCAAACTATAGTGAAATTGACAACTACACTGAATGCCTAGAAAACCCAACAGATTCGACCATCCGATTGGTAAAGGTGATCAATGATGAGTTGATTGCTTTAGATGTACCTTTCGATTCACTTGCCAATATGGCAACCCAAGAAGAATTTCCTAGAAAAATAGATGTTTCAACCGGTCTTCTAAAATATGTGGTAACCAATACTTTCTCTTCAAGCGATATGGTCTGTACCGATATCGAATTGGCCGAGGATATTCAAAATTGGTATTACGATTCTACGTACGGCACATTAAAGATAGAGACTCTTGAAGGAGAGCCCGATGAAAGTGGTAACATCACCTATACCCACAATTTTATCATTGACAGTCTTATTCTAACATTAAGAGGTACCGGAGAAGACGCAAATGACGTACAGCTGCCTATAATCAATAGCGTTGAAATGGGTAGTTATACTACTTTTGGCAATTAGTGATTTTGGTAAATATAAACCTCAGTGGCACCTAAACCATATTTTTGGTAATCGGCATCGTAATAGTTCACATTCTCGTACCTTCTGAACAAAGAATAGAGTTCTTCTTTAAGCACTCCTTCACCAACCCCGTGAATAAAGACTATTTTTTGAATGCGCTTTTGCATGGCAAACTCTAGCCGCCTTTTAGCGGTTTCTATCTGAATGTTCAACATGTCGTAATTAGTCATTCCTCGGGTGGATGGCACCAATTGGTTGATATGCAAATCGACCTCCATTTTCGGCGCATTTCTTTCTTTTGGTTTGGGTGCAGGCCGTCGCCTTCGTTTTGGTATTTCTTTTTCAGATTTTACCAAATGAGCTTCGTGGTTAGTCACCCGAATCTCCCCATCCCCTATTTTTACAAGTTCGTTTGGCTGAAAACTGAGTTCAAAGCCCTCATCCGTTTCTATTGAAACTTCATTATCGCCCACTTTGACCACTATCCCCGATATGACATCATCAATGGTCTCTACCTTATTTCCAATCTTAAAAACGGACATGTTTTATTTTATATCCACAAAAATAATGGTAATTTTCCTCAACCAATTTTTGAAAGTTGAAAATACAGCTTACACATTTTTTTCTTGCCATAGAAGATTACATGCTGCCGTGCCTGACCAAGAGGATTTTTGGGGTTGATTGCCCAGGATGCGGTATGCAAAGGTCGTTACTTGCTTTGTTCAGCGGAGATTTTGTTACGGCTTTTAAAATGTACCCTGCCATCTACGCCATAGTGCCTTTATTCATTTTTTTATCATTGAGCAGTTTTTCAAATTTAAAGATCAGCAACAAAATTATTGTATTCTTTACAGCTGCCAGTATCGTAATGATTCTCGGCAACTATATTTTAAAGTTCATCTAACTAAACCTTTTTTTATGGACCAACAGAAATTACCTAACGTAACGATTGCCCTAGTTCTCGGTATTGTATCTTTTTTATGCTGCTGTTTCAGTGCAGGTATTGGAGGTATCATTCTCTCTGGAATAGCCCTATTCTTAACTTCGAAGGATGAAAAGCTTTATAAAGTACAACCGGAAAATTATTCAAATTTCAGTCAGCTGAAGACGGCAAAAATTGTTGCAATCATCGGATTGGTATTGGGTGTTCTTTCATTGATATGGACCGTTTTTTCCATCATGCAAATGGGAGGTTGGGAAGCTTATTTGGAGCAGACCAAACAAATAATGGAACAGTGGGGTGTTGAGCAAAACTAAAATGGAATGAATCAACAACAGTTACCCGGCTCAAGCAATGCGCTCACTTTTGGAATATTATCTATTGTACTGACCTTAATTTGTTGCGGACCATTCGGTGCCATATTCAGTTTTATAGGCCTTTCGAATGCCAAAACTGCCGAAAGAGTTTTTGAACGGAGCTCAGGCGAGTATACAGGTATAGAAAATGCAAAAACCGGTAAGACCCTATCTTATATCGGTCTGGCAATAGCAGCCATATATTTAGTGATTGGCATTCTTTATTTTGGCGCAATAGCAGCTATTGTAATGGCCGCCCTTAGCGGACAAAATATGTAGGAAACTAACATTTTATCAACTAAAAAGGCCCGAAGCAATGTTTCGGGCCTTTTTCCATATATTAATTGTCGGTTACTTTCTGAAATCCTTTAATGTAGATATGATAATGGAAACGCATTCCATCAACTGTTCTTCATTCATCACTAAGGGAGGTGCGAAACGAATAATATTCCCATGGGTCGGTTTGGCCAGCAAACCATTTTCTTTCAGGGCCATACAAATGTCCCAAGCAGTAGAACTATCTTCAGTATCATTAATTAAAATCGCATTTAGAAGTCCTTTGCCACGAACCTTGGTCACCAATTCGCACTCAGGTATAAAATTGGTCAATTCCTTTCTAAACAATTCTCCTAATCTCATGGCGTTTTCAGCTAGTTTTTCATCTTTCACGACTTTCAAAGCCGCCATTCCTACAGCTGCAGCCACAGGGTTACCACCAAAGGTGCTACCGTGGTTACCTGGTCGAATAACGCCCATTATATGGTCATCGGCCAGAACTGCCGAAACTGGGTATGCACCACCCGATAAGGCCTTGCCGAGAATTAAAATATCAGGTTTCACATTTTCGTGGTCGACCGCCAACATTTTACCGGTTCTTGCAATACCTGTCTGTACCTCATCAGCAATAAAAAGAACATTGTACTTATCACACAAAGCCTTCGCCTTGGTCAAATAACCCTCTGATGGCACATACACCCCTGCCTCCCCTTGAATAGGCTCTACTAGAAAACCGGCGATATCATCATTTTCTTTTAAGGTATCTTCAAGTGCTTTCAGGCTATCGTATTCAATTTTTATGAAACCTTGGGTATAGGGCCCAAAATTTTTACGGGCTACAGGGTCGTTTGAAAATGATATGATAGTGGTTGTACGACCATGAAAATTATTCTCGCACACGATAATTTTCGCCTCGTTTTCTTCTATACCTTTTTCCTCATAAGCCCACTTTCTGCAGATTTTAAGGGCGGTTTCAACAGCTTCGGCACCTGTGTTCATGGGTAATAGCTTATCAAACCCAAAAGTTTCGGTTACGTACTTCTCATACTTACCCAGCATATCATTATAAAAAGCACGAGATGTTAGGGTAAGGGTCTGTGCCTGTTGTGTCATGGCACCTACAATCTTAGGGTGACAATGCCCTTGATTGACAGCTGAGTAGGCCGAAAGAAAATCGTAGTATCTTTTTCCTTCAACATCCCAAACAAATACTCCTTCACCTTTACTCAAAACTACCGGAAGTGGATGGTAGTTATGTGCTCCATACCTATCTTCCAATGCAATTGCATCTTTAGAAGTCATTTTTTCTAAAACTGACATGATAAAATTACTTTAAATAAAACTTTAGCAATTCCTGCTTATGGGAGAGAAATCATCCAATTCGTAGAGCCGCTAAATTACTAAATTTGAATGATGCTGCCCTGAGATTTGGGTATAAAACGACTCTATCGATCGATAAAATGATAGACCTCCTCTAGCCTACCGTAATATTGGCCATACTTAACCAGCAATTGGCCTAATAAAGTCTTAAACGCTTCTGTGAATTTATTCAAACATCCTATTTTTGCGCCATGCGAAAAAATAGAAAGCGACAGGTTTTCGAAAATGTAGAAGTGGTCGATGCAGGTGCCAAAGGTAAAACCATCGGTAAAGCACCCGACGGAAGGGTCATTTTTTTGACCAATACCGTACCGGGCGATATTGTAGATGTTCAGACCACCAAGAAGAGAAAAGCCTACTTCGAGGGTGTAGCCACCCATTTTCATGAATTATCAGACAAGCGAACAACACCCGAATGCCAACATTTCGGGGTTTGCGGCGGGTGTAAATGGCAAGATATGGGCTATGAGCATCAGCTTTTTTACAAACAGAAAGAAGTAGAAAACAACCTAAGACGAATCGGGCATTTAGACTTACCTGCCACTACTCCTATTTTAGGTTCTAAAAAGAGGTATTTCTACAGAAATAAAATGGAATTTTCCTTTTCGGATAGTAGATGGTTGACCCTAGATGAAATCAATTCTGATGAAGAAATAAAGGATAAGCATGCCTTGGGCTTTCACATTCCCGGTATGTGGGATAAAATTTTAGATATCAAGAAGTGTCATCTTCAGCAAGACCCTTCAAATGCAATCCGTCTGGCGACCCGTAACTTTGCTATAGAAAACAATTTGAGCTTTTTCAACCCAAGAAATCAGTACGGGCTGCTCAGAACCATGATGATACGAACCGCTTCGACGGGCGAGTTAATGTTACTTATTCAGTTTTATGAAGATGATGAAACGGCCAGAAACTTACTTCTAAGTTTTTTAGAGAATCAGTTTCCTGAAATAACTTCATTGCTTTACGTGGTCAATCAAAAGCAGAACGACACCATTTACGACCAAGAGGTCATTTGTTTTGCTGGTCGCGATCATATTTTTGAAGAGATGGAAGGTCTTCAATTTAAAATAACCGCCAAATCTTTTTACCAGACCAATTCTGAACAAGCTTACGAACTGTACAAGGTGACTAGAGATTTTGCTGCCCTAAAGGGAGATGAACTGGTGTATGACCTTTATACCGGTACAGGAACCATTGCTCAGTTCGTTGCCAAAACAGCCAAGAAGGTGGTGGGTATCGAATCGGTATTAGAAGCCATTGCCGATGCAAAGGCCAATGCCAAAAGAAATGAAATAGAGAACGTTTCCTTTTTTGTGGGAGATATGAAGAATGTCTTCAATGAGGCCTTTATTTCAGAGAATGGCATACCCGATGTTATTATTACCGACCCCCCGAGGGACGGTATGCACAAAGATGTGGTTCAACAAATCTTGAACATTGCTCCGAAAAAAGTAGTGTATGTAAGTTGCAACAGTGCCACACAAGCCAGAGATTTGGAGCTCATGAAAGAAACCTATAAGGTGGTGAAGGTTCAACCCGTTGATATGTTTCCGCAAACGCACCACGTTGAAAATGTCGTACTTTTGGAAAAGATATAGCTACATGAACAAGCTTAAAATTGTAATTATAATTTTTCTAGGTATTCTTTCCTTCTCCGCATGTGAAAAAGACGATATCTGTATCGATGCCGACACTCCGAATCTGGTCATTCGGTTTTATGATGTACTCGACACCACTGAATTCAAAGATGTTCAAAATTTGATTGTTCGCGGTTTGCTTCCCGAAGGGGAGCAAGACACTTTAGATAATGCGGCTCTTGATTCCATCGTATTGCCCTTAAGGGTCGATGCGACAAGTACCTCATTTACCATGAGCAGACAGCTTTCTATAGATGATATCAATGTAGACACCCTTACTTTTAATTACGAAGTACAGGAAATTTATCAATCAAGGGCCTGTGGTTATACAGTTACTTACCAAGGCCTTGAAATCAGCACCCAAGAACCTGCTGACAGTCTTTGGGTACAAGATTTTACAATAGTTACCCCTAACATAGAAAACACTGCTTCGGCCCATGTCAAGATTTTTCATTAGCAGCCTTTTTATATTGTTCGCGGTTTCGGTCTATGGGCAAAACAGCCCCATTAACTTAAATAAAAAAGATACCGTTACCTATAAACAACCTTACGGTATTCGGGTAGGTATCGATTTGAGCAGACCTTTGATTTCCTTTCTTGAGGACAATTACACCGGTTTAGAATTTGTTGGAGACTATCGTTTGACCCAAGACCTGTACTTGGCGGGCGAACTGGGTAACGAAAAAAAATCGATTGGAGTACGACTGGGCATTGATGAGAAGAGCGTTGATGGCGAACTCTACAATTTTACTGCTTCTGGAAGCTATATTAAACTAGGTATCGATTACAATACCTACGGTAATTGGTACGGCGAACAAAATATGATATACGTAGGAGGTCGCTATGCCTTCAGTACTTTTAGCCAAACCCTGAATAACTATAAAATTTTCAATACAGATAGGTATTGGAGTCCTGATGATTTTACCCCCGGCACCGAACAATTAGGCGAATTCAGCGGCCTTAATGCATCGTGGTTAGAATTTGTAGTGGGTATTAAGGCCGAAATAGTCAAAAACCTTTATTTCGGGGCCAGCGCCCGCTTAGGGTTTTTAGTGACCAATAAAAACCCTGAAAATTTTAGAAACTTATTTATTCCTGGGTTTAACAAGGTTACCGATGGCAGCAGGTTTGGGGTGGGTTACAATTATTCTATCAGTTATTTGATTCCGCTCTACAAAAAGGCCAAAACCGCATCAAAAGAAACCGTACCAGCCCCGCAGCCAGAACCAAACATCCCAGAAGAGCAAAAGTAGTAGGTGGCTAGGTATTCTGAAATTTTGCTTTTTTGCTTCCCTCGTACATAACGTATTTCACCAACCGCGATTCTAATCGGCTATTATAAACCTTGATTTTTCTTGACGGCCTTAAACCTACATATTTGAGGGCCTCTAAGTTTGAAGTAATGAACCAGGCTTCTGTACCTGGGTAACTCTGTTTTAAGGTATCGCCTAACGATGAGTAAAAATCTTCCATATCAAGACTTAGACGTTCACCATACGGAGGGTTAAAAACCATATGCAAGGGCCCTTCATTATATTTCTCTGTATCAAAGAAATTCTTGCGTTCTACATGAATATATTCCGATAGGTTGGCATTTTTAATATTGTCCAACGATTTTCTTACAGCTGAAGGCGCTTTGTCGTACCCCACTATTTTATGATGAAATTCTCGGGTCTTACCCAAACAAACGTCCACTATTTTCTCAAAAAGAGGCTCATCAAAATCGTTCCATTTTTCAAACGCAAATTCTTTTCTATTGATGTTGGCAGGTATGTTACAGGCAATCATGGCGGCCTCCGTCAAAAAAGTACCACTACCGCACATGGGATCTAAAAAATCGCATTGGCCTTTCCATCCACTCAACAGAAGCAGGCCAGCCGCCAATACTTCGTTTATAGGGGCTATATTGGTAGCCGTTCGGTAACCTCTTTGGTGCAACGACCTTCCCGAACTGTCCAAAGCTACACTACATTCGTTTTGATGAATGTGAATATTGATTCGCACATCAGGAAATTTGGTATCAACACTTGGTCTTTTACCGCTAGAATCCCTGAATTTATCAACAATGGCATCCTTCACCTTTTGAGACACATATAAAGAATTGGTGAAATGATCTGAGTTAATGGTTGAATCTATGGTAAAAGTAGTGTCGACCGAAAGGTATTCTTCCCAATCCATCGCATACACTTTTTGATAAAGTTCCTTTTCACTTCGCACTGAAAACGACTGAATGGGCTTAATAATCTTAATTGCCGTTCTAAGGCATAGATTCGCCTTATACATAAAACCTGTATCGCCTTCAAAAGAAACACTTCGAACACCTTGCTCAATATTTCCTCCGCCAATACTGCGAATTTCATTTGCCAATATCTCCTCAAGACCAAAAAGGGTCTTGGCCACCATCTTAAAATTTGCGCTCATAAAATTTCATCTGAAAGTGGCAAAAATAGGTTAATTTTGCCCCAAAATATAAGAATTGCGGTCAATTCGTTAGGTTTCGTAAGTAAGCTGCCTTTTACTCGACAAACGATTTTTTACCAAACTATTTGAGCCTTCGTTACATCTCATGACTTATTCACTACCCATACTGGCCGTATTGCTCAGCTTCTGCCTTGTATACGTTACAAAGCCCGACAATAAAAGTCATTTTAAGCTCATTCTCGCCTTCAGTGGTGCCTTTCTCTTGGCTTTGACCATTTTTGAGCTCTTTCCTTCGGTATATGAAAGCGCTGATGCCAAAACAGTTGGGGTATTCGTTATGTTGGGTATTCTATTGCAGATTTTTTTGGAATTCTTTTCGAAAGGAGCCGAACATGGTCATGTACACATAGAACATGATAAATCGGGTTTTCCGTGGCCTATTTTCATTAGTTTGTGCATTCACTCTTTTTTAGAAGGTTTTCCGATCGAACATCATCACACCATTCTTTACGGTGTATTGGTACATAAGATACCCATCGCTATTATTTTGAGTATCTTCTTCTTAAATTCTAAAATAGCTTTTGCAAAAGCGCTTTTGTTTATAACGATATTTTCACTAATGACACCGCTCGGTAGCTATCTGGCAGGGCACGCGCAATGGGTAGAGGCTTACTATGCACCGATCACTTCATTGGTCATAGGGGTTTTCTTGCACATTTCTACCGTTATACTTTTTGAAAGCTCCGAGGGCCACAGCTTTAACTTAAGAAAGATTTTAGTTATTATATTAGGAATTTTATTCGCCTATTTTATCTAAATGTTCAGCAGGGAAGAATCAAAAAAGTTACGTGAAGAATTTTGGATTGCCTTCGGAAAATCATTTCCCCGTAAATGGATATTGTATAATACCAAAATAAAAGGCTTAGCTTTCAAATTTCATTTTGATGTAAAAAAAGCAATGGTCATCTTGGATATTGAAACCGACGACCTAGACCGCAGATTACAACTTTGGGAAAAATTGGAATCATTGAAATCGATACTTACCTCTGACGATTATTTCGCTGGTGCTCAATACGAAGATTTTTACTTACTGGATAACGGAAAGGAGGTTTCGCGCATATTCATTGAAAAATCAGGGGTATCGATCCACAATAAAAACACCTGGCAAGAAACCATGGTGTTTTTAAACGAATCGATGAGTACCTTTGAAGAATTTTTTCTGGAGTTCAGAGATATACTCAAGGGCTAATGACCTACTCCTGCGTTATTTTGTAAGCTTCTATAGTCGTATAGTATTTCGAGATCATGTTAGGCACTTCCCAGTTAGGCAATTGACCCTCCCCCAAATATTTAAGGAAGTTTTCGGTTACCTGACCAAAATGGGCCTCGTGTCCGATTTTAAATTCATCAGGTATATTCACTCGAAAAGACCCGTCGTTCAATTCTTCAATAGTAGTTCCTGAAAATTGTTCGGCAACTGCGCCTGAGATGGCCTCATTCAAACTTTCTTCAAAACCTTCTTTCTCTTTTGGTAAAATGTAAAGTACTGGTTTGAAGTTTTCTTCTTGACCCTGTTTAATAATCAGGTCACTTTTAGTGCCCCTCATAATACTGTAATGAGTATCGGCAGTGCCTTCTGGTGCTTGGTAATTCCAGATAACAGATACTTTGGCATACTTACCATTGATTTTGTATACCATCTCTCCGTTTGCAAAGACATTCAATTCACCATCCTTAATATCTTTATCTAAATAATCGGGAAATTCGGTTAGACCAGTTACCGTATTGAACTCATCAGGCGACAGTAATGTTGGCCATCTACGTGCCTTGACCATATCAATTTGTGCCGTGTCGATAATTTCTTCAGGAAAAGCCTCCCATTGCACCAAATCGACCAAATGTGTTGTAACGTCTACAATACCCTCACCTTCTTCGTTCACATCAAAAAACCATGCCGGACGAACTAAAGGTTGACCGCTTACATATTTAAAAAAATGGTGCACACTTTCTTTGCTGATGGCAGGTTCTTCTGCGGTTCCGTCTTCTAATTCGCCGAATACTTCGGGCAAGGTAGACAACAGTTTCTGCATCATGGTGGTCGATTCAAAACGCTCGGTCATGATATCATAGATAAGAACATTGTTCTCTTGGGCCACTTTAAAAGCCTCTTTTAATTTCTCAAAACCTTCTGGGTTGATGACCAATGGCTTATCTGCATAGACATTAAGACCGGCCTTTACCGCGGCAAGTATATAGTCTATTTTTTTGGAATTTTTTCCGGCAACAATCATCACATTACCAGATTTATCTGCCAACATTTGATTTAAGTAATCATCACTGAACTTACTCTGAACCGTCCAATCGGTAGGGGCCTCATCCCTAGTATTATATGATTCAATCTTGCTTAGAAAATCTTCAACCTCAGGACCTTTAGGGGCAAATAGATAAATAGTGGAGTCTACTTGCGGATACATTTTTTTGTGGACCAATGCAGCATGAAAATGGCCTGGGTCTAATGTCATTAATTTAACTTTCTGTGACATTTCTTCTTTTGCAGTATTTGAACTCTTTTTTTCTTCTGCACAGGAAAACATCAAAACAGTACAGAAGAGCATTAGAAAATATTTCATTAGGGTTTTAGTTTATTGGGCTTTGGTACTTAGTTTCAAATTTACGGCTAAATAAAACACCTCCTTTTTAACGGGAGGTGTTTCTGAGCAATTTATTCAGCAATCATGCTTTTACATAATCGGTTCCGTAGGGTTTTCTTTGTTCTCTATGAAGTAGGGTGTTTGCCTCATCATCATTTATAAATTGTTCCTTCTCTGGGTCCCACTCCAATTTGCGGTCAAACTGCATGGCTATATCACTGATCAAACAAATGACGCAGGCTTTATGACCCTTCTCAATATCTGATATCGGCTGCTTTCTTGTTTTAATACAATCCAACCAATTACCGTGTTGGTCATCGATTTTTTCCAAATGAATTTCGTTTTCACCGATAACGGATTCCAAAATTTTAGGATCAGATGCATTCAAAGCCTTGGCACTTTTCTCTTTGTCTACCGGGTCTGAAGCAGAAGCTTGGTAATCACCCCGTGAAACGAAAATCCACCCGTCATCGCCAATATATTGTATACCGTTAGTGTAACCACCGCTCGTATATACGGTCATACCATTGTCATATTCGTGCTTTACAAAGAAATCTCCGTGTACATTCCATAATCCTGACTTTGGAAATTCGGCCAATGCCTCAACCGATTTCGGACCGGTAAGCTCGGTATTCATACCCCAAGCAGCCGAATCGTAATGGTGCTGGCCCCAACCCGTAATCATTCCCGCACCATAATTTCTTATTCTAAGCCAGCCCGGCCTACCGTAACCTTCCTGCGGATGTACGCCAATTTCTGTGTAGGGCACTTCGGGGGTAGAGCCCAGCCACATATCAAAATTTAAATTGGATGGTACAGGCATTTCAGGGGCTTCAGGACCGGCCGGATCACCTGGCAACCCTATTTTAACAGTGTGAACCTTACCAATACGGCCATTACGTACCAATTCGGCGGCCACCCTAAATTGGGGCATGGCCCTTTGCTGGGTACCTACTTGAAGAATTACTCCCGTTTTTTTAACGGCTTCCCTCAATTGTTGACCTTCTTTTACAGTAAGCGAGGTAGGTTTTTGAAGGTAGATATCTTTACCTGCATAGGCAGCTTCCATGGCAGGCTGAGAATGCCAATGGTCAGGTGTACTGATCACTACGGCATCAATATCCTTATTCAATAACATCTCACGATAATCTTCATAGACCTTCGTATCGTTGTATTTTTGCTTGCCGGTTTTTTCTTTGTAGAAGGAGTCAACCAACACCTTAGCATCATCAGCACGTTTTGTATCTACATCACAAACAGCTATGTATTTGGTCTGATCAAATCTGATGGTATCATGTATGTCATGTCCGCGGGCAATTCTTCCGCAACCTATTTGACCGATATTGATTTTATTACTAGGGGCATCTTTACCTAGAACGCTTGCGGGAACGATAGACGGAAAACCTACCATTGCGGCACTGCCCAAGGCTGTTCTGTTAATAAATTTTCTACGCTGCATCTTTTATGTTTTAATTCTTGGTTACTATGATTTCTGGTTGATTCGCAAAGGCCCGCCAATAATTCTCCGCTTCGGCAGCACTTAGCGTACCATCGAAAACCACCATTCGATAGCGAAGATTGTAGGTATTATTGGGTTCAATTTTCCATTCGTCATGACGTATTGGGCAAAACTCAAAAAACATATCTCCCCTACCCCCATTAGCGTCTAGAGGCCATACTCGCATTGGTTCAGGGTGTTTTCTATTTTCAGGATGGCTCAAAAATAAAATACCGTTGGTACTCTTTCCATCAGAAGATTCTCCACTTACGATACACCATCTGGCATTGCTTCCATCAGCTGATGACCTGTCTTTACCCTCTGAGGTCAAAACTGTACAATTATCAGCTTTCCACCGCTCATGAAACCGTAGGCCCAACCCTCCACCATATCTGTAGGCTTCAAACAAAATACCATTTTTTAATGGCGTACTAAAATTAGTGATATAATCGAACATATACCTGTCGGCACGTTGCAGGTTCCATAAACGAATGGTCAAATCTTCCTCTAATGCCAACTGCGGGCTGTCTTTAGTCTTTAGATCAATATGCTCTTGTACTGCGGTGAACGAGCTAAAAACCGGCCCTGACACCTTACTTTTGAAATCTTTGAAAAGAACGGTACCCATGCCTTCGCGTAAATTCCAAAAATCGACACGTTCACCATCTATTTGGGTATGGGTCCACGGGCCCCAAAGACCATAATGGTGATAATGGTCAGGTGCCTGAATTCTAGTTAGAGTATCACCCTTTAAAGTTATTATCGGATGTACAAATCCGGATTTCGCATAGAGAGAATCGACCCCTTCTGGCGGATAGGTCATTTCATAGCGATACTGTAGCACTGGCTGATTGTTTAAAGAAAGAATTCGGTTGCCAGAAGATTCGACATCTTTTACAATTTTATAATCCAATTTTGGCGTTGCATCATTTTTAATTTTGTAGACCAATTTGGCTTTACCACCCACTTGTTTGTTCTGAAGCCATACCAAGTCTGCCAATGAGTCTAATTGAAAAACGACATTGACCAAAGAGTCTCCAATTACTTGCTGCACAGAAACAGGTCTTTTAAAATCTATCTTACCACTATCTTCCCTTGCAAGGTTGTAAACGACGTATTCGGCGCTATTTTCATTATCAATAATTACCTCTAATTGCAATTCTTGAGATTCTTGCTTGCAAGACTGTGACACGCAAAGAGTAAGAAGCAGGCCGATTAGGGAAATTCTTAAAGTTCTGTTGCTATGAGATATGAAGCTTGTAAGACCTGTCATTCATCAATGTTTTTAATTGCATGATTCAATCAAAATCAATATTGCAACCACTTTTCACAAATCTAGAAAAATTCACTAATTATGCAATCGGTTACATAGTTTTTTTTCAAAAAATATCATATTAAATTAAACCTTTGATAAATTTAAGACTCTAAAAAGAGTAAATTGTTTAATTAATAAAAGAAATATACCATTAAACTTTAATTTTGTTGCATAAAATTGCATAACTGATTTTGGAGAAAAAAGTAACTATATACGACTTGGCCAAAAGACTCGGGGTGTCACCTGCCACGGTGAGCAGAAGCTTGAATGACCATCCATCCATCAGTTTGAAAACCAAGTCTAAAGTGATGTTAGCTGCCGAGGAAACAGGTTATCGCATCAATAAGTTTGCATCGAACTTAAGTCTCCAAAAATCAAATACTATCGGTGTTATCGTTCCGAAATTGAATTCAGACTTTATGTCAACAGTGCTCTCTGGAATTGAAAAAATTGCAAATGATGCAGGTTACAACCTTATTATTAGCCAGTCTTTAGAATCGGAAGAAAAAGAAAAATTCAATACCAAAACCCTATTTGAAAGTGGTGTAGATGCCCTCTTGGTCTCTTTAGCCAACGAAACAAAAACTTATGATCATTTCAATACTTTTACCAATCGAAAAATTCCTCTGTTATTTTTTGATCGTGTAATCAACATTCCCGACTGCCCCACCATAATAATCGACAATCTGAGAGCCGGTTATGACGCTACAAAGCACTTGCTTGACCAAGGGTGCAGAAATATAATGCACATCACTCATGGCTTGAACAGAAGTGCTTACTACCAAAGATATGTTGGGTACAAAAAAGCCTTGGATGAAGTTAAATTATTCGAAATAGAAAATCTCTTGGTTCTTGACCAGTTCAATTCTAGAGAGATTGATAGTGTAATCGCAAAGATAACCGCTTCACCAGAACCCATCGACGGTCTGTTCGTTACCAACGACACTTTTGCCGTATATTGCATAAAGGCACTCTTAAAGGCTGGTTATAGAATACCTGATGACATAAAAATAATTGGCTTCAACAACGACCCCGTGTCAGAAGTCATTAATCCAGAATTATCAACCATCGAATATCCTGGGTACCGTATGGGTGTTTTGGCCGGTCAAAGTATTCTAAGTCACCTCAATGGCTCAATTAATATAGAGTCTGCCGACCAAATTCTTTTAAAGCATCAACTGATTATTAGACAATCTTCTAGAAAAACAACCAATTAAGATAGACAATGAAAACAAAATTGACCTTTTTACTACTTCTCACGACTCTGGGTACCATCGCCCAAGGATTGGATTCTTTTGATGTTACCGAAGAATGGATAGCTAAAATTCAGGAAATAGCCCCTTCAACACCAACAGTTAAATCGAAAACCAAAAAAGTACTGGTGTTTTCGCAGCATACGGGCTTTTACCATTGGACAGCTCCTCAAAATGTAGAGATGTTGAAGATATTGGGCGAAAAATCAGGAGTTTTCGAAGTGACCAACTCTTATGATATCGACAGTTTCGATAATGAAAATCTAAAAAAGTTTGATGCTGTTATTTTTAACAATTGTAATCCCGCGGGACCTAAAAGAGATTTGTTCTGGGACCTACTTCAAAAAAACTCTAATCTATCAGATGATAAAATCGAGTCTTTGGCAAGAGAGTACGAAAAAGGATTTATGGATTATATTGCTCAAGGAGGCGGACTTATGATTTTACATGGCGCCATCACGGTTCAAAACAACTCTCAAGAATTCAGTCAAATGACTGGCGGAAGTTTTGACTACCATCCCAAGCAACAGGAAATGCATGTAATGGAGGTGGATGAAAAACACCCTTTGGTAGCTGCATTTTCAGGAAACGGCTTTACACATGTTGATGAGCCTTACTTTTTCAAGAATGCCTATTCCGATTATAACTTCAGACCCTTGCTGTACATCGATGTTACCAAACTGGAAGGCCTAAAGAAAGAGCCCGAAGATGACATAAGTTATGTAGCATGGATTAAAAAACATGGCAAAGGAAGGGTGTTTTACACTTCTCCTTCACATAATGCCCAAACATTGGACAATCTAGAATTTTTAAAATTTCTTTTGGATGGCATGCAATATGTTTTAGGGGATTTGAAATGCGACGACAGCCCAATAGGCAAGAAGAAATAATTTCTAAAGAATAAAAAGGGCGCTTAGTAAGCGCCCTTTCTTTATCTCCCTTGTAATATTAAAATCACTTTAGTGTTTTTAGTGTTTCATCAAGTTCTTCAATGGTAAATCCTCCATCTTCTTTTGGAGTAACGTCCCGAAGTTCTTTCACTTTTTTCTCCCGAAGGCCTTTAGGGTATTTTGAGAAGGCATTACTCACGTATGAAACAATTGCCGATATGTCTTTATCAGAAAGTGTTTCGTTCGAATTCAGCCCTGGCATTGCATGGTTGATGTCGTAATGAACTCCATTCACATCGATAGGCCCTCTTAGACCATGCAAAATAATGAGACCTAATTTCTCTGAGGGCAATATATGCTCAGAATTCGCCAACGGTGGGGCTAGCCCCTCTGCCCCAGTACCATCCGCTTGGTGACAAGCGGCGCAAATTTGCCTATATAATTTAGCACCTTTAGTACGAGAATCTTGACTTGAACCGTTTCGTACATAAATGGGATTTTTTTCGTCCTTTGCTTGTCGCATTTGATTTTTCTCCCAGAGTTCCTCGAAAGCCTCATTGGACTCATTATCTTCTATCGAAGCCAAAAATTGAGGCTCAAGTTCTTCCATTCCGCTCATGAGAGCTTCTTGAACAACAGGGTTATTTTTATACCTATTTTGTAAAGTATTGAACAATGGCAAAAATTGATTTTGTTGCCCTTTGCTCCAGTAACCTAGAGTACTTGCAAGATAAAGATCTATCGTTTTATCTGCTTTCTCGCTAAGTCCTTCAAATAATTGATGTGCCTGATCTATGTTGCTTTTCTCCCTAAAATTCTCCAATAAAACAATGGCATGGGCCACCACATCAGGTTGGCTCTTTCTAGTTATCTCAGATAGAATTTCGAAACTCAATCCTTCTCCAAGCCCATTTAATGTATTCAGCGCATGTATTTGTGCTATCGGACTCTGAGTGTCGTTGGCTAAATCTTTTAACAAGGGTACCACATCATTACTACCCTTATAGACCAATCGATGTTGTGCTTGATCCCTTACATAACCGTTTTCATGGCTTAGTAAAGCAACGAGCTCACTACTTGAAGCTTCATCAAGATTAGGGATTTCACTGACTTTA
Organism: Euzebyella marina; assembly: GCF_003687485.1. GTDB lineage: Bacteria > Bacteroidota > Bacteroidia > Flavobacteriales > Flavobacteriaceae > Euzebyella > Euzebyella marina. The sequence continues at coordinate 3,461,567 of NZ_CP032050.1, forward strand.
GACAATTTCGAAGTAATCTTGAGAATACGACCCGAGGTCACAATGGTATCTAACTTGAATTCCTTCGCTTTCTTTTTTAAGTACGGACTAAGAAATGCATTATGTTGAATAACTCCCCTATGCATATCAACAACGTACATACTACCATCGGGTCCTACCGACAAATTTACAGGCCTGAACCCTTCATCTGTACTTGCCAGAAATTCTTTATTATTCCAAGCCTGCTTAGCTACCACCTTATTACCCTCGAAGCTAAGTATATTCCGTTTGATCGCATTTATTTCCGGAATACAAACAAAAACATTTTGATCATAATTTGCTGGAAAGGCAGAACCGCGATAAACCAATGGAGCACAAGCGGCTGTTACTTCTAGAAGTAAGCTATCTTTATTCAACACCCCATCGACATATCCACGATTCACCCTTGCCGCATGTATCGGATAGACATTTTGGTCTTTGGTTAATTTTTGGTTTACCCCTTTGTTCGGAATCATATATTCATTTCGAACCAGTCTGTTAGGAAGTATGTAATCCCCTAAAAGCTGCGTAGAATTGTTGTTATAATAAAGACGCCCGAAATTATCTTGACTTACCCCCCATTGCCCTCTATAGGTGGTAGGCTTTTTGATCCACTCACCATTCTTTCTTTGATATTTGAAATGAGAACCCGCGTTATAAAACCAGTTGTCAATATTCAATCGCAATCCATTGGGCTGATATTCAGGATTTCCTTCCAACGCGTAAAGAGAATCGACCAAAACTCTATTTACAGGTTGATCATTTTCGTCAATTTCAACAAAATACAGATTAGGAGGTTCCACGTACAAAAGTCCGCCATAGGCCATAGCCAATGCCCTAGGCATCACCAGACTATCAATAAAAATCTTAGAATGATCGACTACACCATCTTGGTCCAAGTCCTCCAAAATTTTAA